>JAEZKB010000112.1 GCA_023415605.1 Pseudomonadota bacterium | reverse complement strand
CGCTCGATGACACCGAACGCGGCGATAAAGGCCACGGCTCTACTGGCCGCTAGCCTCGCATTCGCGGCCCCGGCACTGGCCGGCGACCGTGCCATGATCGACATCATCGGCTATTCGCCCGACTATCGCTATTTCGCCTTCGAAGAATATGGCGTGCAGGACGGCTCCGGCTTTCCCTATTCCAACATCTATGTACTCGACCTGCCCAACGACAGCTGGGTCAAGGGCACGCCGGTCCGCGTCAAGATCGAGGACGACAGCGTCAACTCGAGCGAGGCGCTGGCCCGCGAACGGGCGATGGCGGAAGCCGAGCCGAAGCTCAATGCACTCGAGATCGGCGAAAGCGCCGAATGGATAGCCATGAACGGCGATGGCGAGCCGGGCGACGGCAAGACCCTCGCCTTCGGCAGCCCCGGCTACTTTTTCAACGACCCACAGGGCGACTACACGCTCACCCTCGAGACCTTCACGGCGCCGGCCGGTGAGACTCATTGCTCGGGCCTGGTGGAAGAAATCCTCGGCTTCGCCCTGACCCTTGATGACAATGGCACGGTCCGCGAGCTACATCGCGACACGAGCAAGCTGCCGGTGTCGCGCGGCTGCGCCATGGCCTACCGCATCCATGGCGTCGTGGCCCAACCGGCAATCGACGCGGTCCATGCCGGGGTCGCCATCATCTCGGTTTTCCCCTACGGCTTCGAGGGACCCGACCGGCGCTTTATCGCCGTGCCGCTGGGCAACTGATGGCGCTCTCGTCGGAGGAAACCCGCCGCTACGCCCGCCATCTGGTCCTCAGGGGCGTCGGCGGCGAAGGTCAGCAGCGGCTGAAGGCGGCAAAAGTGCTGGTGATCGGCGCGGGCGGGTTGGGTTCGCCGGTGATCGCCTATCTCGCAGCTGCTGGCGTCGGCACCATCGGGGTAGTAGACGACGACACGATCAGCCTCTCGAACCTGCAGCGCCAGATCATCCATACCAGCGCCGGCACGGGGACACCGAAGGTCGACTCGGCCAGGGCTTTCGTGGCCGCCATCAATCCGTTCGTCGAGATTGTCCCACACGCGCTGCGCCTCTCCGCCGGGAATGCCGGGCTCGTGGCCGACTACGACCTGGTGCTTGACGGCACAGACAATTTCACCACCCGCAAGATCGCGGCGGATGCCTGCGCGGCGGCAGGCAAACCGCTGGTTTCGGGCGCGGTCTCCATGTTCGACGGACAGGTCACGGTGTTCGCGCCCGGCGGCCCGGTCTTTACCGACCTCTATCCGCAGGATCCGGACGATGTCGACCTGCCCGCTTGCGAAGTGGTCGGCGTGCTTGGCGCCGTTACCGGCGTCATCGGCACGCTGATGGCCATGGAAGCCATCAAGCTCATCACCGGCCTCGGCGAGCCGCTGATCGGCCGGCTGCTGCTTTATGACGGCCGGGCGGCGAAGTTCACCGAACTCCAGTACTAGCGCCCGCGGGCGCTACTGAACGTCTGGGTGCTGGAAGACCAGCGTGGCGTTGGTGCCGCCGAAGCCGAAGCTGTTCGAGAGCGCGATGCCGACATCGACGTTGTCGCGGCGCTGGCGGAGGATCGGCATGTCCTCGAAGGCCGGGTCGAGCGTCTCGATATTGGCGCTCTCGCAGAGGAAGCGGTGCCGCATCATCAGGATGCAGTAGATCGATTCCTGCACGCCGGTGGCGCCCAGCGAGTGGCCGGTCAGCGATTTGGTCGCGGAGATCGGCGGGGCCTTGTCGCCAGTGCCGAAGACGGCGCGGATAGCGTCCATCTCCTTGGCGTCACCGACCGGCGTGGAGGTGGCGTGCGGGTTGAGATAGTCGACCTTGCCCTTGACCGTCTCGAGCGCCATGCGCATGCAGCGCTCGGCGCCTTCGCCCGAGGGCGCGACCATGTCGTAGCCATCCGAGGTGGCGCCATAGCCGACGATCTCGGCATAGATGGTGGCGCCGCGGGCCTTGGCGTGCTCCAGTTCCTCGAGCACCAGCACCCCGGCGCCGCCGGCGATGACGAAACCGTCGCGGGCGGCGTCATAGGCGCGGCTGGCCTTGGCGGGCGTGGCGTTGAAGTCCGACGACATGGCGCCCATGGCATCGAACAGGTTCGAGAGCGTCCAGTCGAGATCCTCGTGACCCCCGGCAAAGACGATGTCCTGCTTGCCCCACTGGATCATCTCATAGGCATTGCCAATGCAGTGCTTGGAGGTCGCGCAGGCCGAGCTGATCGTATAGTTGACGCCCTTGATGCCGAAGGGCGTCGCCAGCGTCGCCGAGGCGGTCGAACTCATCGCCTTGGGCACGGCCAGTGGGCCGATGCGCTTGGGGCCCTTTTCACGGGTAATGTCGGCGGCTTCCACCACGGTGCGGGTGGACGGACCACCCGAGCCCATGATGATGCCGGTACGCGGGTTCTGGATATCTTTCTCCTCGAGCCCGGCATCAGCGATCGCCTGCTGCATGGCTATGTAGTTCCAGGCCGCGCCCTTACCCATGAAGCGGGTGGTTCGGCGGTCGAGCACTTCGAAGGGGTCGAGCTTGGGTGCGCCGTGGACCTGGCAGCGGAAGCCGAGATCGGCATATTCCTGCGCAAAGACGATGCCCGGTGTGGCCGTGCGCAGGCTTTCGAGCACCTCGGCAACCGAGTTGCCGATGGAAGACACAATGCCCATGCCGGTGACGACGACTCGCCTCAATGCAATACTCCTCTGAACCCGACTTCTGCTGGTCGGCTAGCTGAACAGGCCTACGCGAAGGCCGGCCATCTCGTAGATAATCTGCCCGTCGGCCTTGACCCAGCCGTCGGCGATACCGAGCACAAGCTTGGATTTCATCACGCGCTTGAGATCAATGCCGTACTCGACCAATTTTACGTCATTGGTGATCTGGCCGGAAAATTTAACTTCGCCGCAGCCCAGGGCGCGACCCTTGCCGGGCGAACCGTCCCAGCAGAGATAAAAGCCGAGCATCTGCCAGACGGCATCGACGCCCAGGCACCCCGGCATCACCGGATCGCCGATGAAGTGGCACTGGAAGAACCAGAGATCGGGCGTGACATCCAGTTCGGCGCGTACCTGGCCCTTGCCATAGGCGCCGCCGTCCCGGTCGATGCGGGTGATGCGGTTGAACATCAGCATGGGTGGCGCCGGTAGCTGGGCGTAGCCCTGCCCGAACAGTTCGCCGCGGCCGCTCTTGAGAAGATCGTCATAACCATAAGAGTTCTGGCGATCCACCATATACAAGGCCTCGGTTGCGTTTGGATTGCGTTCGTTAGTAGAGGGGGCGGGTATAGGGGTCAATATGGCTTAAGGGTGGCGTCCCCGCTCCTTTTGGCCGCAGTGCCTGGCGATTGCGGGCGGTTTGACCTACCCCGACATGCTTGTGTGATCATGCCCCTAAAGCTATAAGTTTGCCGCATATTGCCCTGTTCCTGGACCATATGACCGACCGCAGCCTGGCTCCCCGTCCAATTCCGTCCCGCAAGCCGTGCCTCACCGCCGTCCTGCGCATGGCCGGACTTCGCCCGACGCGCCAGCGTGTCGCTCTCGCCGAACTACTGTTCGGCGGGCCGCACCGGCATGTCAGCGCCGAGCAGCTGCATGTCGAGGCGCTGGGGGCCAAGGTCAACGTCTCTCTGGCGACAATCTATAATAGCCTGCATCAGTTCCGTGAGGCCGGATTGTTGCGTGAAGTCGCGGTGGACGCCTCGCGCTCCTATTTCGATACCGACACATCGGACCACCACCACTTCTATCTCGAGGACGAGCAGCGGGTGATCGACATCCCCTCCTCCTCCATCGTCATCCAAAACCTTCCCGAGCCTCCTGCCGGCACCAACATCACCCATGTCGACGTCGTCGTTCGGGTAAAGCGCTCGCTATAGTCCGACCCTCGGCGGCATTACCGTACGGGCACTACTAGCACCTGACGTCTCATACCCAGCTGTCTCGGGAAGGCAGCGTATTCACCAACCACCAGCTATCATCCCGGGATCCATCTCCCCTCCACTCCGACGGATGGGTGGGTATCTGCTTTCGCAGGGATGACAATCGAGGATGGGGATAGTGTGGTGAATGAGCTGTAGGCTCAGTCGCTTACACGAATCTTCCCTCTACTTATCCCCGCGCTCTGCACCCGCACTAGAATACCCCCGTCAACCCCGCGGTGGACGGGAAGCGCGACGAACGCTTGCGGGGAGACTGCTGGGAGGCGGAGGGGAGTCGTCCCGAACCGCTGGGCCAAGCGCACGGAGTCGAAATGGGAGGGCCAACCCTCCTCTC
>JAEZKB010000068.1 GCA_023415605.1 Pseudomonadota bacterium | reverse complement strand
AACTGCACGCCTTTGACGACGCGGCCGTCCTTGACGTCGAGGCAGGGGATGAGGCGGGTCTTCAGAGTCATTGCCGCGGCTCCCGGTTGGGCGGTTTGCGGAAAAGCGAATAGACGGCAAAGAGCAGCGAGAATAGCCAGAACATGCCGGCGAAGAACCCGATCAACCCAAACCAGGGCGAGATATAGCCATAGGCGGCGGCAAGGAAGAGAGCCGCGATAGGCAGCAGCGTCAGCGGATACCAGAGGAAGTTGACGCGCTTGACGATGACATTGCGTGGGCGGACGTCGTTCATGCCGCCCTCTCCGTCCTGCTACGGCGCCAGAGATGGACAACCAGTACGACGAGCCAGAGGGTGAAGATCACGCTAGCGATGGGCCAGGTGAAGACGATCAGCCAGATGCCAAGTTGCGCGGTCTCGAGGCCCGGACCCCAGTCGCTGCCGCCGATGGGGCAGGGGCCGGTCTGGCCGCAACCCGCACCCGATTGAATGAAACCGGCCACGATGGCGACGATCGCTGGCAGTAGCGCGAAGATCGCGATGGCGACCAGCGCCCAGATGTAGCGGAGCCAGGGGAAGCGCCCGCTCACGCGGCCGCCTTCAGCAGCGCGAGTGCTTCACGTGAATCAATCCGGCCGTCATAGAGCGCGCGACCGGAGATGGCGCCTTCGAGCACCTGTGCGTCGGGGCGGGTCATGCGGCGGATGTCGTCCATCGAGGCGAGGCCGCCCGAGGCGATGACCGGGATCGAGACGGCGCGGGCCAGCTCCAGCGTCGCGTCCCAGTTGATGCCCGTCAAAATGCCGTCGCGATCGATGTCGGTGTAGATGATGGCCGCGACACCGGCGCCCTCGAAGCGCTTGGCGAGATCGATGACGGAGAGTTCGGAGGTCTCGGCCCAGCCTTCGACCGCCACCTTGCCGCCCTTGGCGTCGATGCCGACAGCGACCTTGCCGGGGAATTTCGCCGCCGCTTCGCGGACCAGCGCCGGGTCGCGAACCGCGACCGTGCCCAGGATGACGCGGCTCAGCCCTTTGTCGAGCCAGCTCTCGATATGGGCCAGGGTGCGGATGCCACCGCCGAGCTGGACCGGGAAATTGACTGCTCCGAGGATAGCCTCGACTGCCGCGCCGTTGACGCTCTCGCCGGCAAAGGCGCCGTTGAGGTCGACGACGTGAAGATAGTCAAAGCCCTGGTCCTCGAAACTCTTGGCTTGGGCGGCCGGCGAGTCGTTAAAGACCGTCGCCTGGTCCATGTCGCCGAGTTTCAGGCGGACGCACTTGCCGTCCTTGAGATCGATGGCCGGAAACAGGATCACGGCGTCCACTCCAGGAAATTGCGGATCAGGGCCAGGCCGAGGGTCTGGCTCTTCTCCGGGTGGAACTGGGTCCCGAAGATGTTGTCACGGCCGACGATGGCGGTGACCTGCTGGCCATAGTCGGCCGTGGCGATCAGCGTCTCCGGACTCGCGGTGGCGAGGTGGTAGGAGTGAACGAAATAGGCATGCAGCCCACTTTCGCCATCGGGGATGCCGGCCAGCAGCTTGTGCGGCTGGTGGAACGTGAGCGTGTTCCAGCCCATATGCGGCACCTTGAGGTCGCCTTTGGGCTCGATGCGAACCACCGCGCCCGGGATCCAGCCAAGGCCCTTGGTAATGGACTTTTCGCGGCCCTCTTCGGCCATCAGCTGCATGCCGACGCAGATGCCGAGAAACGGTGCGCCGCCGCGGGTAACGCGCTCTTCGAGCACCTCGACCATGCCGGTGACGGCGTCGAGGCCGGCGCGGCAATCGGCGAAGGCACCGACGCCGGGCAAGACGATGCGGTCGGCCTTGCGGACGCGCTCGGGATCGTCGGTGACGAGGATTTCGGCGTCGGCCGCGGCTTCACGTACGGCACGTTCGAAGGCGTTGGCGGCGGAGCGGAGATTGCCCGAGCCGTAGTCGATGATAGCAACGGTCTGGGTCACGCGGAGGTGCTCACACTCGGTCGCGCAGCGATCCAGTCGCGCTGCGCCAGGTCGGGCGCGACGGCGACGATGTCGGTGCGATAGGTCCAGCCCTTTGCTCTGAGCTTGCCGCGACGGAACCCGGCGGCCTCGAAGCCGGCCAACGCGGCGAGCAGCAGATAAAGCCAGAATGCCGTTTCGCCACCGACCCAAAGGCTGGCGACAGCAATGGCGACAACGCCCACCACCCAGAGGAACAGCCCGAGCCAGAGTCCGTGATAGAGCGCGTAAACCGGCGGCAGGATGGCCGCTGCCCATGAGAATTTCTCCGGAACGACGGCCGGCGCGATCTCGTTGGGACGCTCGAAGACGGAATAAAGGGTCACGGCTTTCCTCGTGAAGAACCTTTGATAAGGTAGGTGCGGTTGGCCTTAGACCAAAACCCGCCGGGTTGGAAGGCCGCGCGGCGGCGCGACACCCGGCTTACGAGGAGGAACGAAATGGCTGCAGGTGCACAGGATCCACACGGTGAGGGCTCGATGGGCTCGGTCCCGAGCCAGGGCATCTTCGTAGGCGGGGTCGCTGTCGGGCTCATCATCTTCATGGCGCTCTTTGTGGCGGTGGTTTTCATCGCAGCCGGATCAGCCGGCTTCGCCTGATCGAGACCTGACATGTCGGACCCGATTGCCATTCGCCGCATCGCGGCCGACGAACTGCCGATCGTGCAGGCGATCGCCAACGAAACCTGGCCGACGGCCTTTGCCGGGGTGATCGAGCGGCACCAGATCGAAATGATGCTCGAGGACATCTATGACCTCGAGACACTGCGCAATGACATGGAGGCGCTCGGCCACGTGTTCTGGGTCGCCCGGCATCATGGCCAGGATTCGGGCTTCGTCGCCTCGTTCAAGGAAGACGACGTTACCTGGATCAAGAAGCTCTACATCCTGCCCACCAAGCAGGGGCTGGGCATCGGCCGGGCGCTGATGGGTACTGCCAAGGAGTATTTCGCGCCGCAGCGTGCGCTGTCGCTCAATGTCAACAACGGCAACACCAAGGCCATCGAGTTCTACAAGAAGTACGGCTTTGCCGTCGAGAAAGAGGTCCCGGTGAAGATGGGGCCGTTCGATTTCACCGACTACGTGATGACGAAGGTGCTCTAGCGCTAGCGCACCGGAGCTAGAGCGTCCCCTTGGTCGACGGGATCCTGTCCTTGGCGCGCGGGTCGATCTCCACTGCCAGTCGTAGCGCGCGGGCCAGGGCCTTGAATGCCGACTCCGCGACGTGGTGGTTGTTGTCGCCGTAGAAGGTTTCGACATGGAGGGTGATGCCGGCGTTCATCGCGAAGGCCTGGAACCACTCGCGGAAGAGTTCGGTATCCATCTCCCCGACCTTGTCGCGGGTGAACTCGACCTTCCAGACGAGGAAGGGGCGGCCGGAGACATCCAGCGCCACGCGCGTCAGGGTGCCATCCATCGGCAGGTCGGCGCTGGCATAGCGGCCGATACCCTTCTTGTCACCAAGCGCTTTCTTCACCGCCTCGCCCAGCGCAATGCCGACGTCTTCAGCGGTGTGGTGGAAGTCGATATGCAGGTCGCCCTTGGCGCGGACCTTGATGTCGATCAGCGAATGCTTGGCCAGCTGGTCGAGCATGTGATCGAGAAAACCGATGCCGGTCTGGATATCGTGCACGCCGGTGCCGTCGAGGTTCACCGACACGGTGATGTCGGTCTCGTTGGTCTTTCGGGCGATTTCGGCGGTACGCATGACGCTGGCTCCTGGACGCGGGCTCTCTAGCATCTAGCGCCAAAGGGTTGAAGAGCCGGTAACCTCGGTGACACTAGCCGTTCGGCCAGTGCCTTGGCTTCGTTGCAATCCGCCGCCCCGTGCCTAAATAGGGTCATGACCGATGGCCGCGGCTCGTGGAGCGCCGCTGTCGGAGACAGTTTGACCAGGCGGTCAGCGCTGAAGACGCGTGCTGACTGGCCGATTGGAGTAGCGAATGTCGGACAATGAATTTCCCGGCTGGCATGGAACGACCATCGTGGCGGTCCGCAAGGGATCGAAGGTCGTGGTGGCCGGTGACGGACAGGTTTCCGTCGGCAATACGGTGATGAAGCATCAGGCGCGCAAGGTGCGCCCGCTTGCCGGCGGCAAGGTGATCGGCGGCTTTGCCGGTGCCACCGCGGATGCCTTCACCCTCTTCGAGCGCCTCGAAGCCAAGCTCGAGCAGTATCCGGACCAGCTGATGCGCGCGGCCGTCGAACTCGCCAAGGACTGGCGCACCGACCGGTACCTGCGGCGCCTCGAGGCGATGATGATCGTCGCCGACAAGAAGGATACGCTGGTCCTGACCGGCACCGGCGACGTGCTGACGCCTGACCATGACGTGATCGCCATCGGCTCGGGCGGCAACTATGCCTATTCGGCGGCGCTGGCGCTCAGCGAAAACACCGAGATGGATGCCGAGCAGATTGCCCGCAAGGCGATGAAGATCGCGGCCGAAGTCTGCATCTATACCAATGAGAACGTGACGCTCGAGTCGATCGACGCGAACGAAAGCAAGCCGCTGCAAGCCTGATGGCGGGCGGCTGGGCGTGCCGGACGGGCGCCCGGAAGGAACAATCGATGAGTGACACCAATTTTTCGCCGCGCGAGATCGTTTCCGAGCTCGACCGCAACATTGTCGGCCAGCAGGATGCCAAGCGCGCGGTCGCCGTGGCGCTGCGCAACCGCTGGCGCCGCCAGCAGCTGCCCGATGACCTGCGCCAGGAAGTCACGCCCAAGAACATCCTGATGATCGGGCCGACGGGCGTCGGCAAGACCGAGATCAGCCGCCGACTGGCGAAACTGGCCCAGGCGCCGTTCATCAAGGTCGAGGCCACCAAGTTCACCGAAGTGGGCTATGTCGGCCGCGACGTCGAGCAGATCATCCGCGACCTGGTCGAGGCCGGCATTTCTCTGCTGCGCGACAAACGTCGCGACGGCGTCCAGGCGCAGGCCCACCACAATGCCGAAGAGCGTGTCGTCGATGCGCTAGTCGGCTCGTCCGCCGCGCCCTCGACCCGCGAGAGCTTCCGCAAGAAGCTGCGGGCGGGCGAGCTCGACGACAAGGAGATCGAGATCGAAGTGCAGGCCTCGGCCGGTGGCCCGGGCATGTTCGAGATTCCCGGAGCCAATGTCGGGATGATCAACATCCAGGACATGCTGGGCAAGGCCTTTGGCGGCCGCGGCGTCAAGCGGAAGGTCAAGGTGAAGGACAGCCACGCGCTGCTCCTCGCCGAGGAGGCCGACAAGCTGCTCGATCAGGATCAGCTGACCCGTGACGCGGTGGACCTCGTCGAAAACAACGGCATCGTCTTTATCGACGAAATCGACAAGATCACCACCAGCGGCAACTGGAGCGGCGGCGTTTCCCGCGAGGGCGTGCAGCGCGACCTGCTGCCGCTCATCGAAGGCACGACGGTCTCGACCAAGTACGGCCCGGTTAAGACGGACCACATCCTCTTTATCGCCTCGGGCGCCTTCCATGTCGCCAAGCCGTCGGACCTGTTGCCTGAGCTTCAGGGCCGCTTGCCGATCCGCGTCGAACTCAAGGCGCTGACCCGCGACGACCTGATCCGCATCCTCAACGATACCGATGCGAGTCTAATCAAGCAGTACACGGCACTGATGAACACCGAGGGGCTGACCCTCGACTTCACCCAGGAGGCGGTCGAGTCGATTGCCGACGCGGCGGTCAAGGTCAACGCCACGGTCGAGAATATCGGCGCCCGCCGGCTGCAGACCATCATGGAGCGGCTGGTCGAGGACATCTCCTTCGACGCGCCGGACAAGTCGGGCCAGAGCATCAAGATCGATGCCGGCTATGTCGGCGAGCGCATCGGCAAGATGGCCGAAGACGCCGACCTCAGCCGCTTCGTGCTGTAATCCCCTTCAGCTTTCCTGGCGGAAAGCCTCAAGGCCGGGAGCAATCCCGGCCTTTTTTGTTCCACGTGAATCCTCGGTGGGCGGCAGGACTCACCGCGCTGCCCAAGCCATGCCACGCTCGAGGATGATGCGATGTGGTGGTGGGACATGATGGGGTGGGGAGTTTGAGGGTAGACCGCGACTGAAG
>JAEZKB010000070.1 GCA_023415605.1 Pseudomonadota bacterium | reverse complement strand
TGGACGCCGTCGGCTCGAACATCCGTGTCGACAGCCGCGGCCGCGAAGTGATGCGCATCCTGCCGCGCGTCAACGACGCCATCAACGAAGAGTGGATTTCGGACAAGACCCGTTTCGTCTGGGACGGGCTCAAGGCCCAGCGCCTCGACCGCCCCTATGTACGCGTCGGCGGCAAGCTCAAGCCTGCGTCGTGGGACGAGGCTTTCGCGGCGGTCGCCAAGGCCATCAAGGCTTCGGGCGGCGGCAACAAGGTCGGCGCCATCGCCGGTGACCTGGCTTCGGTCGAGGACATGTATGCGCTCAAGGCGCTGATGACCTCGCTCGGCTCAGGCATGACCGATTGTCGTCCGGCCATGTCCGGCATCGATCCGGGCATGCCGCGGGCAGCCTACACCTTCGGCCCGACCATTGCTGGCATCGAAGATGCGGACGCGATCCTCATCATCGGCTCGAACCCGCGCAGGGAAGCGGCGGTGCTCAATGCCCGTATCCGCAAGACCTGGCGCGCCAAGGGCTTGCCGATTGCCGTCATCGGTGAGAACGCCGATCTGACCTATCCCACCCAGTATCTCGGGGACGACTTCTCGATCCTCGCCGACATCGCAGCCGGCAATGGCTGGGCCGAGACCTTCAAGGCCGCCAAGAAGCCGCTGATCATCGTCGGCGAAGCCGCCGTGTCGCACGGGGCCGCCTGGTCCAAGCAGATCGGCCGCGACGTTATTTCACTGGCTGCTAAGCTCCTCGCCACGCACGGCAACCTTGCCGAGGGCTGGAACGGCTTTGCCATGCTGCACCATGCTGCCGGCCGTGTCGGCGGTATCGACATCGGCTTCGTGCCGCATGACGGCGGCGTCTGCTCGGCTGACCAGATCAAGGCGGCGGGCGAGGGCAATCTCGACGTGCTGTTCCTCCTCGGTGCCGACGAATACGACATGTCGGCCATGGGCAAGGCCTTCGTGGTCTATGTCGGTACGCATGGCGATGCCGGCGCACACCGCGCCGATGTGATCCTGCCGTCCGCGACCTACACCGAAAAGTCGGGCACCTACGTCAATACCGAAGGCCGGGTGCAGGTCGCCGAGCGCGCCGTGTTCCCGCCTGGTGAAGCCAAGGAAGACTGGGCGATTTTCCGTGCCCTTTCGGCTGTTCTGGGTATGGCGCTGCCGTTCAACTCGCTCAGCCAGTTGCGCGCGACGATCTACGCCGAGTTCCCGCACCTCGCCAGGGTCGACCAGATCGCCCCGGTTTCCGCTGCGGACCTCTCGGCTCTGGCCAACAAGGCTGTGAAGACCAGGAAGGCGAAGTTTGCGCCGGCCGTCACCGAGTTCTATTTGACCAACCCCATCGCCCGAGCGTCGGCCGTGATGGGCGAATGCGCTGCGCTGGCCTCTGGCCTCAAGCAGGCGGCGGAGTAGGGATCGACAATGGAATTCATCGCCCAAGCCGCTGACTATCTGTTCGGCATTCCGATCTTGGGATTGGGGTCGATGGTTGGCTATGTTTGGATCGGGCTCGCCATCCTGGTGGGCCTGCTGATCTTCACCGCCTTCATCCTGCTCGCCGACCGCAAGATCTGGGCGGCCGTGCAGGTGCGCCGCGGTCCCAACGTCGTTGGTCCGCTCGGTCTGCTGCAGTCCTTTGCCGACCTTCTGAAGTTCGTCATCAAGGAGCCGGTGATCCCCGCCAGCTCAGACAAGGTCGTGTTTCTGCTCGCCCCGCTGGTCACCTCGATCCTGGCGCTATCGGCCTGGGCGGTGATCCCGCTCGACCGCGGCTGGGCCATGGCCGATCTCAACATCGGCGTCCTCTACATTTTCGCCATCTCGTCGCTGGGTGTCTACGGCATCATCATGGGCGGCTGGTCGTCGAACTCGAAGTACGCCTTCCTCGGCGCCCTCCGTTCGGCTGCGCAGATGGTGTCTTACGAAGTGTCCATCGGCCTCGTGATCATCACGGTGCTGCTCTGCGTGGGGTCTCTGAACCTCACCGACATCGTCACGGCCCAGCAGGGTGGGGGCATTGCGGACATGCTCGGCGTACCGTGGCTCAGCATTCTCAACTGGTACTGGCTGCCGCTGTTCCCGATGTTCGTGATCTTCTACATCTCGGCATTGGCAGAGACCAACCGCCCGCCCTTCGACCTTCCCGAAGGCGAATCCGAGCTCGTCGCCGGCTACATGGTCGAATATTCGTCGACCCCGTACCTGCTGTTCATGCTCGGCGAATACATCGCCATTCTGTTGATGTGCTCGATGACCACGGTCCTTTTCCTCGGAGGTTGGTCGGCACCGCTCGACCTGCCGCCGTTCAACTGGATTCCCGGCGCCATCTGGTTCCTCATCAAGGTGAGCCTGGTGTTCTTCATGTTCGCGATGGCCAAGTCGATCGTGCCCCGTTACCGCTATGACCAGCTGATGCGTATTGGCTGGAAGGTATTCCTGCCCATCTCCCTCATCATGGTCATCATCGTAGCTGCCGTGCTGCAGCTG
This sequence comes from Pseudomonadota bacterium, assembly GCA_023415605.1. Classification (GTDB taxonomy): domain Bacteria; phylum Pseudomonadota; class Alphaproteobacteria; order Rhizobiales; family Devosiaceae; genus Devosia_A. The sequence goes on along the minus strand of JAEZKB010000070.1, from coordinate 15,731 downwards.
ACCGGTTGGGGCTGGCACGGAGGTGCCGCCTGATGAAATTCGCTCAGTTCCTCAACGGCCTGCTGCTACGGGAATTCGTCGGGGCCTTCTTCCTGGCGATGAAGTATTTCTTCGCACCCAAGAAGACGATCAACTACCCGTTCGAGAAGGTGCCCTATTCGCCACGCTTCCGGGGTGAGCACGCGCTGCGCCGCTATCCCAATGGCGAAGAGCGCTGCATTGCCTGCAAGCTCTGCGAAGCCATCTGCCCGGCGCAGGCCATCACCATCGAAGCCGGTCCGCGCCAGAACGACGGCACCCGCCGTACCGTGCGCTACGACATCGATATGGTGAAGTGCATCTATTGCGGCTTCTGCCAGGAAGCCTGTCCGGTGGATGCGATCGTTGAGGGGCCGAACTTCGAGTTCGCCACCGAGACGCGCGAAGAACTCTACTTCAGCAAGGAAAAGCTCCTTGCCAATGGCGATCGGTGGGAGCGCGAGATCGCGCGCAACATCGCGCTCGACGCACCGTATCGCTAAGGGGTCGGGATGACGCTGCCGCTCTTCTTCTTCTACGTGTTCTCGATCATCACGGTCGCTTCGGCGCTGATGGTGATCGCGTCGCGCAATCCCGTCCACTCGGTGCTGTTCCTGATCCTGGCGTTCGTGAACTGCGCTGGCCTCTTCATGCTGGCCGGTGCCGAGTTCCTGGCGCTGATCCTGATCGTGGTCTATGTCGGCGCCGTCGCGGTGCTGTTCCTCTTCGTCACCATGATGCTCGACGTCGACTTCGCGTCGCTGCGCCAGGGCATGCTGCAATACGCGCCGATCGGGGTGGTGATCGGTGTGATCCTCCTGCTCGAATTGCTGCTGGTTGCCGGTAGCGTCGTGCTCGCGCCGGAGGCTGCCAGCACCGCCGTGGTGCCGATGGGCACCATGGAAAACACCCGCGCACTCGGGCAACTGCTGTACACGCGATATGTCTTCCTGTTCCAGGGTGCGGGCGCCGTGCTGCTGGTGGCCATGATCGGCGCCATCGTCCTGACACTGCGGCATAAACCGAACGTCAAGCGCCAGGACGTCTTCAGGCAGACCGGCCGCAAGCGGCACGAGAGCGTCGAAACCGTCAAGGTCAAGTCAGGGCAGGGGCTCTAACATGAACATGCTGGAAGCAACGGGCATTGGTCTGGGGCACTACCTGACCGTGGGCGCCATTCTGTTCACGCTGGGCGTGTTCGGGATTTTCCTCAACCGCAAGAACATCATCATCATCCTGATGTCGGTCGAGTTGATCCTGCTCGCGGTCAACCTCAACTTCGTGGCCTTTTCGGCCCAGCTTGGCGACCTCGCCGGTCAGGTCTTCGCGCTGCTGATCCTCACGGTCGCCGCCGCCGAAGCCGCCATCGGTCTCGCTATCCTTGTGATCTTCTACCGCAACCGCGGCACTATCGCGGTTGAGGACGTCAACATGATGAAGGGCTGACGCCGTGATCCAGGCAATCGTCTTTTTCCCGCTGATCGGTGCGCTGATCGCGGGACTGCTGGGCCGGCTCATCGGACACCGGACCAGCGAATACATCACCACCGGGCTGCTCATTGCGGCCGCGGTGCTGAGCTGGATCGTCTTCACCGGCTTCTGGTTCGCTCCGCCGGCAGCCGAAGACGCGCATGGCGCCGAGCATGCCGAAGTGCTCAAGGTCTCGGTCCTCGAGTGGATTCACTCGGGCGGCCTCGAGCTCGACTGGGTCCTTCGCGTCGATACGCTGACTGCCGTCATGCTCGTCGTGGTGACCACGGTCTCGAGCCTCGTGCACCTCTATTCGATCGGCTACATGGCCGACGATCCGCACCGCTCGCGCTTCTTCGCCTATCTCTCGCTCTTCACCTTCGCCATGCTCATGCTGGTGACGGCCGACAACTTCCTGCAGATGTTCTTCGGCTGGGAAGGCGTTGGTCTGGCGTCCTACCTGCTGATCGGCTTCTGGTATACGCGCCCGTCGGCCAATGCCGCGGCCATGAAGGCCTTCGTCGTCAACCGCGTCGGCGACTTCGGCTTCGCGCTCGGGATCTTCGGCGCCTGGGTGGTGCTCGGCCACCTTGATTTCGACGGCGCCTTCCATGCCGTGCCGGAGCATACCGGCCAGACCATGCAGTTCCTGTCGTGGAATTTCGACGCCATGACCGTGGTCTGCCTGCTGCTGTTCATGGGCGCCATGGGCAAGTCGGCGCAGTTCCTGCTGCACACCTGGTTGCCGGACGCCATGGAAGGCCCGACTCCGGTGTCGGCGCTCATCCATGCCGCTACGATGGTCACCGCCGGCGTCTTCATGGTCGCGCGTCTGTCGCCGATGTTCGAGGCCGCCCCGGTCGCCATGACCGTGGTGCTGGTGATCGGCGCCATCACCGCCTTCTTCGCGGCGACGGTTGGTCTTGTCCAGAACGATATCAAGCGCGTCATCGCCTATTCGACCTGTTCGCAGCTGGGCTACATGTTCGTGGCGCTCGGGGCAGGGGTCTACTCCGCCGGCATCTTCCACCTTTTCACCCACGCCTTCTTCAAGGCGCTGCTCTTCCTCGGCGCCGGCTCGGTCATCCACGCGATGCACCACGAGCAGGACATGCGGAACATGGGTGGCCTCGCCAAGAAGATCCCGGTCACCTACTGGCTGATGATCATCGGCACGTTGGCCCTGACGGGCGTCGGTATCCCGGGCACGCCGCTCGGTTTCGCCGGCTTCTTCTCCAAGGACGGCATCATCGAAGTCGCCTATGCGGTGGGCGGTAATGCCGGCACCCTCGCCTTCTGGCTCCTCGTGATCGCTGCCATGTTCACGAGCTTCTACTCGTGGCGCCTCATCCACCTCACCTTCCACGGCAAGCCGCGCGACGCCCAGCATAGCCACGCTGCCGTGGCCCACGAGGAGCATGACAACAACACGCACCACGAGCCGGACGTTTCGGATGCGGACGATCATGGTCACGGCCATCACGGCAGTGCCTATGACAATGCCCATGAGAGTCCGAAGGTCATGCTGATCCCGCTCTACATTCTGGGCGTGGGTGCAGTGCTGGCCGGTGTGGTGTTCGTCGACCTGTTCTTCGGCCACGCCGAGCATGTCGAGCACTTCTTCGCGGGCTCGCTGGTCGTGAATGCCGAAATGCTTGACGCGGCCCATCATGTGCCGACCTGGGTCAAGTGGTCGGCCACCGTGGCCATGATCCTCGGCTTCGTCGCCGCCTGGTGGATGTACATCAAGGATCCGGCCATGCCGGGCCGCGTCGCCGCCACCAATCCGGGGCTCTACAGGTTCCTGCTCAACAAGTGGTACTTCGACGAGCTCTATGATCGCATCTTCGTCAAACCCGCGCTCTGGGTCGGGCGCGCCCTGTGGAAGGGCTTTGACGACTGGCTGGTCGACCAGACCATCACCGAGGGCCTTGGCAATCGCGTCAAGGACGTGACGTCCCGCGTGGTGAAGCTGCAGTCCGGCTATCTCTATCACTACGCATTCGCGATGCTCATCGGCATTGCCGCGCTGCTCACCTGGGCCATCGCGGCTGGGGGACTTCTGGGATGAATCTGAGCGCCAACCTACTGACCGTCATCACCTTTCTGCCGACGGTCGGCGCATTGCTGCTGCTGTTCGTTCCGGGCAGGAGCGAGAACGCGGTCCGCTGGATCGCGCTGCTGACGACGCTCGTGACCATGGTTCTGAGCTTCGTGCTCTGGGCGCAGTTCGACGCCAGCCAGCCGGGCTTCCAGTTTGTCGAGAACTTCCCCTGGATCGGGGAGTCGATCGGCTGGCGCATGGGCGTGGACGGCATTTCCATGCTGTTCATCCCGCTCACCGCCTTCCTGATGCCGGCCGTGGTCATCGCGGCCTGGGGTTCGGTGGACAAGCGGGTCAAGGAATACATGATCGTATTCCTCGTCCTCGAAACCTTCATGATCGGCGCCTTCGCGACGCTCGACCTCGCGGTTTTCTACGTCTTCTTCGAAGGCACCCTGATCCCGATGTTCCTCATCATCGGGATCTGGGGCGGCTCGCGGCGCATCCAGGCGACCTACAAGTTCTTCTTCTACAGCTTCACCGGCACCGTGCTGATGCTGCTGGCCATCATGTTCATGTTCTGGCAGGCCGGCACGCTCGATATCCGTGAACTGCTGCAGTTCAAGTTCTCGCCCGAAGTGCAGTTCTGGCTGTGGATCGGCTTCTTTGCCTCGTTCGCCGTCAAGATGCCGATGTGGCCCTTCCACCGTTGGCTGCCCGAAGCGCACGTTGAGGCGCCCACGGGCGGCTCGGTGATCCTGGCGGCGATCCTGCTGAAGCTGGGCGGCTACGGCTTCATCCGCTTCTCGATCTCGATGTTCCCGGACGCCTCGGAGTTCTTCGCTCCGTTCGTCTGGACGCTCTCGATCGGCGCCATCATCTTCACCTCGCTTATCGCTCTCGTGCAGACCGACATCAAAAAGCTGATCGCCTATTCGTCGGTGGCGCATATGGGCTTTGTGACCATGGGCATCTTCGCCGGCAATGTCATGGGCATCCAGGGCGCCATCTTCCAGATGGTCTCGCACGGCATCGTCTCGGGCGCGCTCTTCCTCTGCGTCGGCGTCCTCTACGACCGCATGCATACCCGCGATATCGATGCCTATGGCGGTCTGGTCTCGCGCATGCCGGCCTATGCCGTTGTGTTCATGGTCTTCACCATGGCCAATGTCGGCCTGCCGGGCACCTCGGGCTTCATCGGTGAGTTCCTCACCATGATCGCGGTGTTCCAGGTCAACACCTGGGTTGCCTTCTTCGCGGCCTTCGGCGTCATCTTCTCGGCCGCCTACGCTCTCTGGCTCTATCGTCGAGTGGTGTTCGGGGCGCTGACCAAGAACTCGCTCAAGGCAATCCTCGATCTCGATCGCCGCGAGATGGTCGTGCTGATCCCGCTCGTCGTGCTCACCATTCTCTTCGGCTTCTATCCCGCGCCGATCCTCGATGCGACTGCCGCATCGGTGCAGCTGGTCGCGGACAACTTTGCCAATGCCGTCGGCGCCGCGCCGGTAGCAGTGGCGGCGCACTAGGAGGCGTCTCGTGATTTCCGATATTTCGAGCTTCGCCTCTCTGGCCCCGATCTATCCCGAGCTGATGCTCGCGATCGGCGCTGTGGTGCTGCTGCTCCTGGGCGTGTTCATGAAGAACGGCCGCTCGCCGGCCATTGCGATGCTGGCGGTGATCCTCCTGGTCATCGTCGGCGGCGGGCTGATCTTTGCGAATACCGAGGGGATCATCTTCAACGGCGGCTTCATTAACGACGCGTTTGCGCGCTTCATGAAGCTCCTGGTGGTCGGCGGCTCCGCCTTCACCCTGATGCTCTCCTTCCCGAGCGCCAAGGACCACAACATCAACCAGTTCGAGTACGCCGTGCTGGTGCTGCTCGCCACCCTGGGCATGATGCTCATGGTCTCGGCCAACGATCTGATGAGCCTTTATGTCGGGCTCGAGCTGCAGTCGCTCGCGCTCTACGTCGTGGCCGCCATGAAGCGCGACAGTGCCAAGGCGACCGAGGCCGGCCTCAAGTACTTTGTGCTCGGAGCGCTTTCGTCGGGCATGCTGCTCTACGGCGCCTCGATGGTCTACGGTTTTACCGGCCACACGCAGCTCGACCAGATCGTCACCGCGATCGTCGCCGAGGATCGCTCCATTGGCCTGATCTTCGGCATGGTGTTCCTGCTCGCGGGCATCGCCTTCAAGATCTCCGCCGTGCCGTTCCATATGTGGACTCCCGACGTCTATGAAGGCGCGCCCACCCCGGTCACCGCCTTCTTCGCCGCGGCCCCGAAAGTTGCGGCCATGGCGCTAATGCTGCGCGTCGTATCGGTGAGCTTCCACGGCATCACCGCGGACTGGCAGCAGATCGTGATCTTCCTGTCGATTGCCTCGATGGTGCTCGCGTCCTTCGCTGCCATCGGCCAGAACAACCTCAAGCGCCTGCTGGCCTATTCGTCGATCGGCCATGTCGGCTTCGCGCTCGTCGGCCTCTCTTCGGGCACCGAGATGGGCGTCGAGGGCGTCGCCATCTACATGGCGATTTACGTGCTGATGACGATCGGCATCTTCGCCGCGATCCTGTCGCTCAAGACGGAGTCGGGCTATGTCGAAACCATCACCGAACTGGCTGGTCTGTCGAAGAAGCGTCCCTATGTCGCCGGCATCATGGCCGTGCTGATGTTCTCGCTGATCGGCCTGCCGCCGCTCGCCGGTTTCTTCGCCAAGTGGCACGTGTTCCTTGCCGCTATCGAGCAGGGGCTCTTCGTCCTTGCGGTTATCGGCGTGCTGGCGAGTGCGGTCAGCGCGTTCTATTACCTGCGCATCGTCAAGGTCATGTACTTCGACGAGCCGGTGACGGAATTCGCCGCCGTGCCGCGCGAGCTGACTTTCGTGCTCGCCATCTCTGGCTTCCTCGTCATCACCTACTTCGTCACCGTCGGTTCGCCGCTGGCCGCCGCCGCGCGGGCCGCGGCAGGAAGCCTGTTCTAGGTGCCGGGCTTCTGGCTCGGCCCCAAGGCCTCCGCCCGGGGCTATCGGCTCCACGGGTTTGACAGCGTGGGTTCGACCAGCACCGAGGCGGCCAAGGCCGCTCAGGCCGGCGATATCGGCGATGTGTGGTTCGCCGCGCTGCAGCAGACCGAGGGGAGGGGCCGCCGTGGCCGCCAGTGGGAGACGCCGCATGGCAATCTTGCCGCGAGCCTTCTCGTTGTCCCTGATTGCGACCCGTCCATCACTGCGACACTGGGCTTCGTGGCGGGCGTGGCGCTCAACCGCGCACTCGGCTCGCTTGTCCCCGGTGCGAGGGTGAAGCTCGGCATCGATGGCGCCGACGGGCAGGACCGCTCCCGCATCGCCCTCAAATGGCCCAATGACGTGCTGGCGGACGGCGCCAAGCTCGCCGGCATCCTGCTCGAAGCACAAAAGCGCCCCGACGGCCGCATGGCCATCGTCATCGGCATGGGCGTCAACGTCGTCGCCGCGCCGGAAGGCTTGCCATATCCTGCAGCTTCCATCGTATCGCTCGGCTGGGATGTGACGGCCGAGACAATCCTCGCGACCCTCACCGACGAATGGGTTGATGCCGTGGAGCTCTGGGACAGCGGCCGCAACGTCGCCGGCATCCTCGATCTCTGGCGCGAGTCGGCCGCCGGTATCGGCGCGCCAGTGGCGGTCAGCCGCGATGGCGAAGTCGTCCGCGGCGTCTTTGAAACCATAGATGATACCGGACGCTTGATCGTCCGGGCCAACGACAATTCCCGTGTCGCGATCACTGCGGGCGACGTGCATTTCGGCGCCACCGCAAGCGTCAGGGCCTGAGAGGTTTGATGGCTAGGCAGCAGCAGGACGAACTGGTTTTCGTGGCTCTCGGCGGTGTAGGCGAGATCGGCATGAACATGGCCGCCTATGGCTTCGGCCCCGAGCGCAGCCGCAAGTGGATCGTGGTCGATTGCGGCGTGACGTTCGGTGGTCCGAACCAGCCCGGCATCGAGCTGATCATGGCCGATCCGAGCTTTCTCGAAGAGATCGCCGACGACGTGCTGGGCCTCGTGCTCACCCATTGCCACGAAGACCACTACGGCGCCGTGCTCGACCTCTGGCCCGCCTTCGAGCGCCCGGTTTACGCCACGGCCTTTACCGCGCAGATGCTCGCCGCCAAGCGTGCGTCGGACAATATTGTCGACAATGTCACGGTCCGGCCGATGCAGGTCGGCAAGCCGTTCACGGTCGGCCCCTTCACCATCGAGGCGATCAACGTCGCGCACTCGATCCCCGAAAGCTGCGCGCTGCTGATTGCGACGCCGGCTGGCCGCGTCGTCCATACCGGCGACTGGAAGCTCGATCCGAACCCGGTCGGCGCCGCCCCGACCGACATCAAGCGGTTCGGCGAGATCGGTGCCGACACGTCGACCCCGATCGCCCTCATCTGCGATTCCACCAATGCCCTCAAGGACGGCACCAGTCCATCCGAGGATGAAGTAGCCGCGACGCTTGCCGCGCTGATCGCCGAGGCGCCGCATCGCGTTGCGCTCACCACTTTTGCCTCCAATGTCGGCCGGGTGATTTCCATCGCTCGTGCTGCCGAGAAGGCCGGCCGGCAGGTGGTGCTGTCCGGCCGGGCGCTGCACCGGATCATCGGCATCGCGCGCGAACTCGGCATGCTCGAAGGCATCCCGCCCTTCCTCGATCAGGATGCCTACAAGGAGCTGCCGCGCTCGAAAGTCGTGCTGCTCTGCACCGGCAGCCAGGGCGAAGCCCGCGCCGCCATTGCCCGCATCGCGCGGGAAGAGCATCCGGCGATCGACCTCAATGCCGGCGACCGCGTCATCTTCTCGTCCTGGGCCATCCCGGGCAACGAGCGCGAAGTCATCGACATCCAGAACCTGCTGATCGACCGCGGCATCGAGGTCATCACCCAAAACGACGGCCTCGTGCACACCACTGGCCATCCGCGTCGCGAAGAGCTCAAGCGCCTCTACGATCTGGTGAAGCCCGCCGTGCTCGTTCCCGTCCATGGCGAGGCGGTGCATCTCGAGGCCCACGCCCGCCTCGGCCGCCAGCACGGCATCGAGACGGTAATCCACGCCCGCAACGGCGACATGGTCCGGCTCTTCCCCGAGACCACGCACTTCCCCGCCGAAGTGCGCACCGGCGAGCTCTATCTCGATGGCAACATCCTCTGCACACCGGACGAATCCGGCGTCAAAGGCCGCCGCCGCCTGATGTTCGGCGGCCATATCGTGGTCAGCCTCGCCATCGACAGCCGCGGCCAACTGGTCGGCTCGGTGCAGATGGCAATCGAGGGGCTGCCCGAAGTTGAGGACGACGACGAATCGATCGCCGATATCGTCCGCCGCAGCATCAACGGCACACTCAAGTCGATCCCGCCCAAGCGGCGCGGCGACCTTGAGTTGGTGAACTCCGCATTGCAGCGCGCTGTCCGCAGCGAGGTCGCGAACTACTGGGGCAAAAAGCCCAATGTCGCCGTCTTCGTCCACGGCGTATGAGGCGCCATGCCTATTGTCACCATCCTCGCCGTCTATTTCATCGTCTGGTGGATCTGCCTCTTCCTGGTCCTGCCGTTCCGGGTAAAGAACCAGATCGATGTCGGCGGTGACATCGTGCCCGGTTCCGAGCGCGGCGCGCCGGCCGGCATTTTCCGCTTCTGGCCCAAGCTGCTGGCGACGACACTCCTCGCCGCGGTCGTCACCGGACTGCTGCTCTGGGGCCTCAGCAACCCGCTGCTGCGTGAATATTGGCGCTAGGAGGCTGACATGACCGACGCCCGCGATTCCAACGATGTCCTCGCCGAGAACATGATGAAGCTCGTCGGCATGATCGACGAGATGAACCGCCGCCTCATCGTCGAACGCGACATGGTGCAACTGCTTTTCGCGCTTGGCGCCGCCAATGGCTGGAACGTTCGCGAAGCGCTCGAACGCATTTCGCCCGAAATGGCCAAGCTCGGCGATGGCGGCAGCGAACAGCAGGTGAAGATGGCCGAGGCCTACATCACCCGCATCGACGAACTGCTCGCCTCCGCCGGCGGCAAGCGCCCGAACTAGGCAAAGCTCAGCTGCACCTTCATCGATTTCGCCTTGTCCGAGGCGAGATCGAACGCTTCCTGAAATTGCGTCACCGGCAGCGTCGCGGTGATCAGCGGTTTGATGTCGAGCAGCCCGCGTTCGAGATAGTCCACCGCCAGTCTGTATTCGCGGTCGAAGCGGAAGCTGCCGCGCATTTCGATCTCGCGACCGATCAGCGTCGACACCGACAGCGGGATTTCCGCACCCTGTCCGACCAGCACGCAAACCGATTTCGGTCCTAGCACATCGAGCCCGCCGGTGAGGGCAGGGGCACTGCCCGCGCATTCGAAGAACACATTGAACCGTCCGTGCGCCTTGGTGTGGCGCGCTAGCGCTTCCGGGTCGGTCTTGGTGTTGAGCACGGTGGCGGCGCCCATGCGCTTGGCCATGGCCAGCGGCACGTCGAGAATGTCGGTGACGACGATGTCGAGTGCACCGCCAAGCCGCGCCACAGCCGCCATGAGGCAGCCAATCGGTCCGGCGCCGGTGATCAGCACCCGCCTGCCGACAACGCTGCCGGCCTGGTTGAGGGCGTGGAGGCACACGGCCAGGGGCTCGCAGACCGCCGCCTCGCCAAAGCTCAGGCTGTCGCTGATCGGGATGGCCTGCTCGGCGCTCGCCAGCACGAAGTCGCGGAAACCGCCGTCGACATGGGGCCAGCGCATGGCGCTGCCGAAAAATCGCATGTCGGTGCAGTGGTGGCGGATGCCGGCGCGGCAATTGTCGCACGTGCCGCAGGGCAGGCTCGGGTTGAGCGCCACGCGCTGACCCGGTGCGATGCTCGTCACCTCCGGCCCCACCGCTTCGACCACGCCGGCCAATTCGTGTCCCAGCACCATCGGCGCCTTGATGCGCACCGTGCCAAAACCGCCATTGTGGTAGTAATGCAGGTCCGAGCCGCAGATGCCGCCGGCCTGCACGCGCACCATTACCTGGCCGGGACCGGGGGCAGGGGTCTCGCGCGTTTCCAGCTCAATGTGATGCGGTGCATGCACCACCACCGCTCTGCCGCTCACCGCCATCGTCATCTCCCTCCGCGCTTCGCCGGCCCCGTGGCGTTGGCATAGGCCATCGCCAGCGCCGCCTTCAATTCGTCTTCCGTCGCCGCCGCCAGCGTCATCGTGGTCCAGCCCTGCCGGCCCCAGCCATTGTCGATCGCCTGGAACACCTCCGGCGCTATCATGGTCTTGAACTCCTGCTCGTCGGGCGTGAGCTTGAGGTTCGCGGTGCGGCCATCTGCCGCGAGGGTCACATAGATGCGCTTGACCTTGAACGCGGCCCGATCGAAATGCGGCGCCTCGATCGTACCGTCGAGCGCAAGTGCCAATCGTCGCAGATCGTCGGCCGTCGCCATTGTTCCTCCCCCTCGGGCCACGCTGGCCGCGAAATGAAAAAAGCAGGGCCGGAGCCCTGCTTTGATGGAGTTTTTCGACAATACGTTGGTCTTAGGCACGCTAGAAAGCGGCTGCCAACGCTCCTCCCTTGACGTTGTCGACGTCCGGCAACTTGCGGCTGCCTGTGTTCTTATTGCGCCGGACCCTAACAACGGATTCTGGCTCTGTCACGTAGATTCTGCATGGCTGCCATTGCATTTCGACATAGGAGGAGACTGCTCTTCCAGTGAGCATTTTTGGGCTCCCGCCCAAGCCGTACTCTGCCCCAGTTTCGCCCCGAAATCCGGTTCCCACTCTTTGCCGCTCTGCGCTATAGGAAAGCTCACGAATCCGGCGCACGCACGAGGAGTATCCATGCGTCTCTCCCGCTATTTCCTTCCCGTCCTCAAAGAGACGCCGAAGGAGGCCGAGATCATTTCGCACCAGCTGATGCTGCGCGCCGGCATGATCAGGCAGCAGGCCGCCGGGAGCTACAGCTGGCTGCCGCTGGGCTTCAAGGTGCTCAACAAGGTCGTGCGCATCATCGAGGAAGAGCAGAACCGCTCGGGCGCTGTGCAGCTCTTGATGCCAACCCTGCAATCCGCCGACCTCTGGCGCGAGAGCGGCCGCTACGATGCTTACGGCAAGGAGATGCTGCGCATCCAGGACCGGCATGAGCGCGACATGCTCTACGGCCCGACCAACGAAGAGATGATCACCGACATTTTCCGCACCTATGTGCGGAGCTACAAGGATCTGCCGCTCAACCTCTACCACATCCAGTGGAAGTTCCGCGACGAGGTGCGCCCGCGCTTCGGCACCATGCGCTCGCGCGAGTTCCTGATGAAGGATGCGTATTCGTTCGACCTCGACGAGGCCGGCGCGCGCGCCGCCTTCCAGCGCATGTTCGTCGCCTATCTGCGCACCTTCTACCGCATGGGCCTGACCGGCATTCCGATGCGGGCCGATGCCGGCCCCATTGGCGGCGACATGAGCTACGAGTTCCACGTCCTGGCCGAAACCGGCGAAAGTGCGGTCTACCTCGATGCCGATCTCGTCGATAAGCCGATCCCGCCGATCGACACCGATTTCTCCGCCGACCTGTCGCCGATCTTTGAGGATTGGACGTCGCTCTTTGCCGCCACCGACGAGATGACCGACGAGGAGACGTTCCGCGCCTCCGTTTCGGGCAACAAGCAGCTCGCGGCGCGCGGCATCGAGGTCGGGCACATCTTCTATTTCGGCACCAAATATTCCGAGCCGATGGGCGCCAAGGTCACCGGTCCCGACGGCAAGGACGTCACGGTCCATATGGGTAGCTACGGCATCGGCCCCACTCGTATCGTGCCGGCCATCATCGAAGCCTGCCACGATGAGGCCGGCATCGTTTGGCCGGTGTCGGTGGCGCCGTTCGAGGCCGTGGTCATCAATCTCAAGGTCGGCGACGCCCAGAGCGATGCGGCAAGCGAGAAGCTCTACGCCGACCTGGCTGCCGCGGGCATCGATGCGCTCTACGACGATCGCGACCTCGGCGCCGGCGGCAAGTTCGCCACCGCCGATCTCATCGGCATCCCGTACCAGCTCATCGTCGGGCCGCGTGGCCTCAAGGAAGGTCAGGCCGAGATCAAGCACCGCAAGTCCGGTGAGCGCGAAACGCTGCCGATCGGCGATGCCGTGGCACGGCTCAAGTCGCTGATCGAACCGCAGCGGCGGGACAACGTTTGACCGTCCCCGCGTCCGATCCGGCAGCCACCAGCGGTCCATTCTCCCGCTTCGAGTTCCTGATCGCAGGCCGCTATCTGCGCGCCCGCCGCAAGGACGCGTTCATTTCGGTCATTGCCGCCCTGACGCTGACGGGCGTCGCCATCGGCGTGGCGACGCTCATCGTCGTCATGTCGGTCATGAATGGCTTCCGCGCCGAGCTCCTGAGCAAGATCCTCGGGCTCAACGGCCACTTCACCGCCTATCCGATCGAGCAGCGCTTCACCGACTATGAAGAGGTGTCGGCCGAACTACGCAAGATCCCGGGTGTGGTCGCCGTCATCCCCTATGTCGAGGGCCAGGCCCTTGCCTCGGGGCAGACGGAGTCGACCGGCGTCTCGGTGCGCGGCATCAGCGAAGAGTCGCTTGCCGCCATGCCGTTGCTGCGCGAATCCATCCAGCTCGGCGGCTGGGACGAGTGGGATACGTCGAACGGCGTCGCCATCGGCTGGCGGCTGGCACAGAAGCTCGGCATCACGGTCGGCGACGCGGTGACCATCGTCAATCCCAACGGCACCAATACGCCCTTCGGCAAGACGCCGCAGATCCGCTCCTATCCGGTCAATGTCGTCTTCAACCTCGGCATGGTCGAATTCGACTCGTTCTACCTCTACATACCGATGGAGCCGGCCCAGAGCTACTTCAAGCTCTACGAGGATGCCCTGAAGCCCGGGGTGGATCCGCCCGGTGTCATGGCGACCGATGAAGAGATCGAGGCGGCCTATGACCGCATCCCGATGGCTACCGCCATCGACATCTTCATCAACGATCCCGACGCGATCGTCACGGCGCGCACCGCCATCCAGTCCGGCCTCAGCCGTCCGCTGATCCTCACCGACTGGCAGCAGCGCAACGAAACCTTCTTTTCCGCCCTTCAGGTCGAGCGGGTGGTGATGTTCGTCATCCTCTCGATGATCATCCTCGTCGCTGCCTTCAACATCATTTCGAGCCTGGTCATGCTGGTGAAGGACAAGGGCGCAGACATCGCGGTGTTGCGCACCATGGGCGCCACGCGCGGCTCGATCATGCGTATCTTCTCCATGACCGGCACAGCCATCGGCGTCATGGGCACGGTGATCGGTGTCGGCTTGGGGCTCCTGATCGCGGTCAATGCCGAGACGCTGCGCGCCAGCATCTCGAATCTGCTGGGCGTCACGCTCTTCCCACCAGAGGTGTTCTTCCTCTCTTCGCTGCCGAGCAAGATCGATCCCGCCGAGGTGACCACCGTCGCGCTCTTGGCGCTCGGCCTCTCCTTCCTCGCCACCATCTATCCGGCCTGGCGTGCGGCCCAGTACGACCCGGTCGAGGCCCTGCGCTATGAGTGAGACGCACCTCAAGCTCACTCAGGTCCACCGCCACTATGGCGACGGCCCGACCCAGGTGCGCGTGCTGGAGGCCGCCGATCTGACGGTCAAGAGTGGCGAACTGGTTGCCATCGTTGCCCCGTCCGGTGCCGGCAAGTCGACGCTGCTCCATATCGGCGGCTTGCTCGAACGGCCTCAGCAGGGGGAAGTCGAGATCGTCGGCACGCCCACCTCGCAGATGAGCGAGCGTGGCCGCACGCTCTTGCGCCGCACCACCATCGGCTATGTCTACCAGTTTCATCACCTGCTGCCCGAGTTCACGGCCACCGAGAACATCACCATCCCGCAGCTGATCGCCGGCAAGAGTCAGGGCGAAGCCGACAAACGCTCGCAGGAACTGCTCGAGCTGCTCGGCGTGGGTAAACGCGGTCATCACCGTCCGGCAGAACTCTCCGGCGGCGAGCAGCAGCGCGTCGCCATTGCCCGTGCCGCCGCCAACAATCCCCGGGTGATCCTCGCCGACGAGCCCACCGGCAATCTCGACCCGGCCACCAGCGACAAGGTGTTCGAGGCGCTCGCCGCTCTCATCAAGAACGAAGGCGCCGCCGCCCTCATCGCCACCCACAACCACGACCTCGCCCGCCGTGCCGACCGGATCGTCACCATCCGCAACGGGCTGATCGAGGCCATTACGCTCTGATGCTTCCCTCCGAGGAGAGAGGCGTGCATTGAATGGCCCCGCGCCGGTCGCCGGCCCCCTCGCCCCTGCGTCGCTAGGGTGAGGGGGTGCAGCTTCTCCCCTCGCACTCGCTGCGCCGTTCCGGCCCTTGGCCTCCTTACCCTCGTCCTCCTCACATCCACCAGCTGTCACCCCGGGCCTGACCCGGGGCCCATCTCTCCTCCACTCGGGCCGATGGGTGGGTCCCTGCTTCCGCAGGGATGACAATCGAGGATGGGGATGAGTCACGACATCCAGCTGACCATCAGACGACAGAAGTTCATGGCCCGCGCTTAGGCTCAAGGGTCACTTTGTGACGCAAACCGTTGGACTTTTCGCGTCAGCTTTGCGTCATGCGCCGTTCATTAATTCGCGTTTTCGTTCAGACCCTTGTCAGAAATCCACGCCGACTTATCCCCGCGCGTCACAGCTGAGATAGATTCACCCCATCGCCGCACCGAAAGCGAGATCATGACGAGTGA
Source organism: Pseudomonadota bacterium (assembly GCA_023415605.1). Lineage (GTDB taxonomy): Bacteria > Pseudomonadota > Alphaproteobacteria > Rhizobiales > Devosiaceae > Devosia_A. The sequence continues at coordinate 484 of JAEZKB010000070.1, read as the reverse complement.
TTGGTGCAGCGAGGCTGGGTGGGGTGAGCGTCGGCAAATCCCAGGCCAAGCCGGGAAGGTCTGGCAGGAATAGGTAGCCTGTCGCCTTAATTTGCTGCCGCGGTGGGGCTCATGTTCGGCGCCATCCCAAGGGGTTCGACTGGAGAAACGCGAAGAGCGCGGTCTGGTCAGAGCAAGGACCCTGCGGCGGTGGGGCATTCCGCTAAACGCCCCGGAACTTCCCGGTGAACGCCGAAAATCCCGGTCACGACGGCGGAGCAAAACTCCGGTCCCGGCAACGGGACACTCGAACCAACGATTGAGCTTTGCTCCGCCGTTGTTCGCTTCCCGCAACCTGAGGCCCTTGGCCATCGGGTGCTTGCGCTTGCCATATGCGCCGCCCCATGACACAAACCCGGCGCGATTTGCGGGGGAGGGACCTCATGACCAAGCTCGTCGGTTTCTATCCCGGCTCGTTCGATCCGCTGACCAACGGCCATCTCGA
>JAEZKB010000334.1 GCA_023415605.1 Pseudomonadota bacterium | reverse complement strand
GATGACGTCGCCGGTCGCGAGGCCCATGCGGTGAGCGGGCGAGCCCTGCTCGACCGAGCGGACCACCACGCCGCGGGCATTGAACGGAAGTCCGAGCTCCTGCGCAATCGCGGGGTTGACGGTCTCCACAGTCACGCCCGCGAAGCGGGTGTTGCCATTGAGCGTGGCGGTGGCATCGGCGCCGCCGGTGGGGGCGCCCTCAAGCGTGACGACGACTTTTCCCTCCTTGCCATCGCGCAGGTAGTCGATGGTGACCTCTGCACCGAGGGTGCGTGTGGCGAGGCGGAAGTCGAAGGCGCTCGGCTGATTGATGGCGAAGCCATCGACGCCGAGGATGACGTCGCCGGTCTTGAAGCCGGCGCGCTCGGCCGGGCCACCTGGAGCAATTTCGGTGACGATGGTGCCGCGGACCCGGTCGAGGCCGAGACCAGAGGCGATGTCGGAGGTCACTTCCTGCAGGCGGGCACCGAACCAGGGGCGCACGAGTTCGCCGCCGGCTATGCCGGCTTCGCCCACGACCTTTGCCATGTTGGCCGGGATGGCGAAACCGATGCCTACGGAGCCACCGGAGCGGGAGAAGATAGCGGTGTTGATGCCCACCAGCCGCCCCTGCAGGTCGACCAGGGCGCCGCCGGAATTGCCCGGGTTGATCGCGGCGTCGGTCTGGATGAAGAACTCGTAGTTGGAGCTTTCAACACCAGTGCGGGCCAAGGCAGACACAATGCCGGAGGTCACGGTCTGGCCGACCCCGAAGGGATTGCCGATGGCGAGCACGAGGTCGCCGACCTGCAACTGGTCGGAATCGGCAAAGCCGATCGCCGGGAAGGTCGCGCCGGCGGCGTCCTTCACCCGCAGCACGGCGAGGTCGGTCTTGGGATCGTCGAGGGCAAGGTCGACGGCATATTCGCGGCCATCGGAAGTGGAGATACGGATATCTGTGGCGCCGTTGACGACGTGGGAATTGGTGAGGATGACGCCCGAGGCATCGACGATGACGCCCGAGCCCAGAGACTGGCTCTCGCGCGGGCGGCTCTGGAACATGCCGCCGCCACCGAAGAAGCGCTCGAAGAAGGGATCGCCCGCAAACGGCGATGCGGAGGCCTGGGTCACAGTGGTGGCGTAGACGTTGACCACCGAGGGGGTCACCGACTTCACCACCGGAGCGAAGCTCAGCTGCATCTGCGCCTGCGTCTCTGGGACGACGCGCGGGGCCTCGCTGGGCAGCGTCTCGACGGCCACGGCACGGGGCGAAACGGTCAGCGCCGGCAGCACCATCGTGCCCAGGACGAGACCGACGATGAGGGTGGAGGCAGCAAGGAGAACGACGCGGGGAGACATGTTGAACACCGATGGATGGAGGACAACGCGGGGGCGTGAAAAACGACCGGATTCTGTCGCCATTAAGGTGTCACACCTAACCGGAACATTGCGGGTAAATTATCATTTGCAGCAGGGGGCCATCGCCCCTATATGCAGCGCGCACTTTGCAGGGATTGTCCTGCCCTCGGCCCTCCGAGACCAAGAAAGGTTAGCCGCCAATGACTGAGCCGACCACGGTCTATGCCAACACCAGCCAGTTGATCGCCGCCGAGGAGCCGGACTTTCCGGCGTTCCTGTTTTCCAAGAGGGAACTGCACCGCGCGACCAAGGTGTTCCGCAAGGGTTTCGATGGGCTCCTGACCTATGCAGTCAAGTGCAACCCCTCGCCACATATCATCAAGCAGCTCCACGAAGAGGGCCTCAAAGCCTTCGACGTCGCCTCCAACATGGAGATGGAGCTGGTGCGCGAGCACGCCCCCGGCGCAGCGATGCACTACAATAACCCGATCAAGAACAAGCGCGAGATCGAGCGCGCCTACGAGGAGTTCGGGGTCCGCTCCTTCACCATCGACCATCCGCAGCAGCTCGACCAGCTGGCCGCCGTGGTCAGCCCGAGCAAGGACATCGAGGTGACGACCCGCTTCAAGGCGGGCAAGGCGCTGAAATCCTATGACTTCGGCATCAAGTTCGGCGTGATGCAGGACGGCGCCGCCGAGATCGTCAAGCTCGTCGAACAGATGGGCTATACGCCCTCGCTCTGCTTCCATGTCGGCAGCCAGTGCGAGGACGTCTATGCCTATGAGCGGCACATCCATGCCGCGGCCAAGATCGCCGAGGAATCCGGGATCACGCTGAAGCGCCTCAATATCGGCGGCGGCTACCCGGCCCCCTACCCGACGAGCGAAGCGCCGCCGATGGACTACTATTTCGAGACCATCGCGCAGGCGGTGAAGGACAACTTCGGCGGCTCGGGTCCGGAGCTTATCATCGAGCCGGGCCGGGCGCTGGTGACGTCGTCGACATCGCTGCTGCTGCGGGTCAAGCATCAGCGCGGCGGGCAGTCGGTCTATCTCAACGATGGCGCCTATGGCTCGCTGATGGAAGTGAAGTTCATGCACTTCACGCCGCCTAGCCGCGTGTGGCGCGGTCCGCGCCTCCACGACAATGACGGCGAGTATTCCGACTTCACCGTCTGGGGTCCGACCTGTGACAGCTACGACGTGCTGCCGCAGGTTTTCACCCTGCCCTCGGACGTGGATGAGGACGACTGGGTCGAGTTCGGGCTGATGGGCGCCTATACGCAGGCGTCGCTGACCCCGTTCAACGGCTTCTGGCGCCGCGACCAGTACTGGGTCGAGGAAGTGTATACGGGCAAGGAACTGCAGCCCGAATAGTCACAAGCCGGTTACGGATAGCGAGGCCACCCTTCGGGGTGGCCTTTTTCGTCGCTGCTGGAGGACGTCATGGAATTGCCGCCGCTGGAGACGCTGGGACCGCGGATCATGATCTGTGGGCCATCGAACTCGGGGAAGTCGACGCTCAATGTGGCGATTGGGCGGAAGCTCGGCCTGCCGGTGATCCATCTCGACCTGCTCTATCACCAACCCAATACCAACTGGGTTCCGCGGCCGAAGGAGGAGTTCGCGGCCCTCCACGATGCGGCAATTGTGGACGAGCGCTGGGTGATGGACGGGAACTACTTCGGCACGGTCACGCAGCGGCTGGCGCGGGCGACGGGCATCATCATGCTGGGCAGCGAGCCGTGGCGTGCTGCCGCACGCAACGTCCGCCGCACCCTGTTCGAGACGAAAAACCGGGCCGGACAACTCGAGGGGGCCAAAGACAGCCTCAAGCTCGGGTTCTTCCACTTCATCCTGTTCGAGCAGCCGAAGAAGCGGGAACGGGATCTGAAGATCCTGCGCGGATCGGGACTGCCGATGGTGACGCTCAACTCGATGCGAGAGCTACAGCAGCTGTATCGGGCGTGGGGACTGACGCGGTAGCGCCGCCCTGTCCCTATGGCACCAGGCCGAGCTTGATGACGCTTTCCGCGGTGGCCAGGATCGACTCTTTGGGCGAGATGAACTTGCGGCCGAGGAGGGCTTCGCTCTTGGCCGGGTTGTAGTGTTTCTCGTTGCCGATGTCGTTGATGATCTGGCGAGTGGGGCCGCCGAAGCGGGCGAGGATGCGGATCAGCCAGTCCGGGACCGTCTTCATGGTGATCTTGCGGTTCGGATAGGCGGCGCGGAGGATGTTGGCGACTTCAGGGAACGGTGTGTAGTCGGAACAGGCGAGATAGCGCTGGCCGATGGCCTCGGGCTGCTGCAGGGCGGCGACGTGGAGGTCGGCGACGTCACGGACATCAATGATGGCAAAGCCGTTGCTGGGCATGGCGGGCGTGGTGCCGTCGAGCAACCCGGAGACGAGGCCGACCGAGATCGACGCGTCGTCGTCGAGTGCCGGGCCGATGATGGCGCCGGGATGGATGGTGGTCAGTTCCATGCCGTTAGTCTTGGCAAAGTCCCAGGCGAGGCGCTCGGCGCGGGTTTTGCCGATGCAGTAAGCCCATGTGAACTTGAGCCCATCAAGATTGGTGAAGTGGGTCTCGTCGTAGACGCGCTTGCCCGTGGTGTGGCCGTGGCCATAACCGACGGTCGCAATGGAAGAGGTGATGATCACCCGCTTGATGCCGGCGGCATGCGCGGCCTTGAGCACCCGTTCGGTGCCTTCGAGCGCCGGGCGGATCACCAGATCCTGATCTTTCGGCTCATCGGCGCGGATGGCGGCGGCGACATGCATGACGGCGGCGGCGCCCTGCATGGCCTCGGGCCAGCCGGCATCGGCGAGGAGATCGGCTTCGACCAGTTCGAGCCGGGACGCGGCTTCGCGGCCGACTTCCGCCGTCACGGACTTGAACACTTCGGGCGCCTTGCGCATCGAGCGGATGGTGCCCCGCACCGGATAGCCGGCCTGCAGGAGGCGAATAACCGTCCACTTGCCGACAAAGCCGGTCGCCCCAGTGACCAGCACCATCCCCTTGTCCGTCACTCTCAATCCCCCAAGTCGACCGACCTATTTGCGTGAACACGAGCCTATGACCCCGGCCGTGATTTGGCAGTTATGCGGTGGCGGTTCCTAGCATGGCAATAACTCACGGCAAGAGTTGGCGCAGTCTTCCCGCATCACGTTTTACTAAACTGAAAAAGATAAAGGCGGCCCGGAAACCGGACCGCCTTTCAATAGCTTGGGCGAGCGGAGACTTACGCAGCCTCGGCATCATCCTCCTGGCGCGCCTGCACCGGACCCGAATCCAGGCCCTTGGCATCGACGTCGCGGTCGACGAACTCGATCACCGCCTGCGGAGCGTTGTCGCCGAAGCGGAAACCAGCCTTGAGGATGCGGATATAGCCGCCGTTCCGTTCCTTGTAGCGCGGGCCAAGCACGTCGAAGAGCTTCTTGACCTGGGTCTCGTCACGCATCTGGGCGATGGCCTGACGGCGAGCGTGCAGGTCGCCGCGCTTGCCGAGCGTGATCAGCTTTTCAACGATCGGGCGCAGTTCCTTGGCCTTGGGCAAGGTGGTGACGATCTGCTCGTGCTTGATCAGCGCGGCAGACATGTTCGCGAACATGGCCTTGCGGTGGCTCGCGGTCCGGTTGAGCTTACGGTTAGCATTACCGTGGCGCATTTGGGTAACTCCCTACAGGGCGCGTCTCTCGACGGGCTTAATAATGATCTTCGTAGCGCTTGGCCAGATCGTCGATGTTCTCAGGCGGCCAGTTGGCAACGTCCATTCCGAGATGCAGGCCCATCTGCGCCAGCACTTCCTTGATTTCGTTGAGCGACTTGCGCCCGAAATTCGGAGTGCGGAGCATCTCGGCCTCGGTCTTCTGGATGAGGTCGCCGATGTAAACGATGTTGTCGTTCTTGAGGCAGTTGGCCGAACGAACCGACAGTTCGAGCTCGTCAACCTTCTTGAGCAGCGCCGGGTTGAAGGCCAGCTCCGGAACCGAATCCGTGGCCTTTTCCTTGGTGGGCTCTTCGAAGTTGACGAAGACGGTGAGCTGATCCTGGAGAATGCGAGCGGCATAGGCCACGGCATCTTCCGGGCTGATGGCGCCGTTGGTTTCGACCTGCAGCGTCAGCTTGTCCTTGTCGAGGCTCTCGCCGGCGCGGGTGGCGTCGACCTTGTACGAAACGCGACGGACCGGCGAGAACAACGCATCGACCGGGATATAGCCGATCGGGGCATCGTCAGGCCGGTTGCGGTCGGCCGGGACGTAGCCCTTGCCGGTGTTGACGGTGAACTCGATGTTGATCTCGGCGCCGTCGTCGAGATGGCAGATCACCAGCTCGGGGTTCAGCACTTCGATGTCGCCGGTCACCTTGATGTCGCCGGCAACCACAGCGCCCGGACCCTGCTTGGTGAGGGTGAGACGCTTCGGCCCTTCGGCCTGCATCTTGAGCGCGATTTCCTTGACGTTCAGAACGAGGTCGGTGATGTCCTCGCGGACGCCCGGAAGAGACGAGAATTCGTGCAGGATGCCGTCGATCTGGATAGCGGTGACAGCTGCGCCCTGGAGGGACGACAGCAGCACGCGACGCAGGGCGTTGCCCAGGGTCAAGCCATAGCCGCGTTCCAGCGGCTCGGCGACCACGGAGGCCACGCGATTGTTGTCGCTGCCCGATACGATATCCAGCTTGGTCGGCTTAATCAGTTCCTGCCAGTTTCTCTGGATGGTCACAGTTAAGTCCTTTCAAAATCGCGGTCCGCCAAACCGCTGATCTGTCAATGCAATGTCATCCCGGCCGTGGCGCGCCGGGAACCACCCGAGAGAGGCTTAGACGCGGCGACGCTTGCGCGGCCGGCAGCCGTTGTGCGGGATGGAGGTGACATCGCGGATGCTGGTGACGTTGAAGCCAGCAGCCTGCAGGGCGCGGAGCGCCGATTCACGGCCCGAACCCGGACCACGAACCTCGACCTCGAGGGTCTTCATGCCATGTTCCTGCGCCTTGCGGGCAGCGTCTTCAGCAGCAACCTGGGCGGCATAGGGGGTCGATTTGCGCGAGCCCTTAAAGCCCATCACGCCCGACGAGGACCAGGAGATCGTATTCCCCTGAACGTCGGTGATGGTGACCATGGTGTTGTTGAAGGAGGCGTTCACATGGGCGACGCCATTGGTGATATTCTTGCGCTCTTTACGACGAACGCGCGCGACTTCAGCTTTAGCCAATTTGCTTCCTTTGCTTCGATATCGTCGCTGCCGTAGTTCCAGCAGCTACATCGGGATGCGGAGAGGTGCTCCGCAACCCCAAATTACTTCTTCTTGCCGGCGATCGGCTTGGCCGGACCCTTGCGGGTGCGGGCGTTGGTGTGCGTACGCTGGCCACGGACCGGGAGGCCGCGACGGTGACGCAGACCACGGTAGTTGCCGAGGTCCATGAGGCGCTTGATGTTCATGGCGACGTTGCGGCGGAGGTCACCCTCAACCACGTAGTCCTTGTCGATCGCTTCACGGATCTGGATAACTTCCGCGTCGGTCAGTTCATTGACACGACGTTCTGCCGGGATACCGACCTTCTCGGTAATATCCTTGGCAAACTTCTGACCGATCCCGTGGATGTACTGAAGCGCAATGACAACGCGCTTGTTCGTCGGGATGTTGACGCCAGCAATACGAGCCACGTCCGCTCTCCTTTAGACAAGTTCGAACCTCGAACCGTTCATAACAACAAGGGACCGGACACCGATCCCCCACTCAACTGGGGAACCGAATCCAGCCCAATAATCCATGAGACTGGCGCGGTTCTATGGGTTGACCCCGGGCTTGTCAACTGCCCTGCCCGGGACCGATATTCATATTAGCTATGCAAGGGCAGCCTTGATCGCTGCCGTGACGTCGCCGATCGGCTGAGTCCCGTCAACGCTCTTGAGCATTCCCTTGCCGCGATAGTAGTCCACCAGCGGCGCGGTCTGCTTCTTGTAGACCTCAAGCCGGTTGCGTACGACTTCGGCATCGTCGTCGGCACGCACGGCCCCTGCACTCTCCTTGGCGCGGTTGGCGATACGGCCCACCAGCACATCGGCATCGGCGGTGATCTCGATCACCGCGTTTAGGGCCATGCCCTTTTCGTCGAGCATCTTCCCCAAGGCATCGGCCTGGGGGATGGTGCGCGGGAAGCCATCGAGCACGAAGCCAGGCTTGCAGTCGGGAGCATCGAGACGCTCGGAGACAATGCCGTTGACGATCTCGTCGGACACCAGATCACCGCGGTCCATCACTTCCTTGGCAGCCAGGCCGAGCGCCGTCTTGTTGGCAATGGCCGAGCGGAGGATGTCGCCGGTGGAGAGCTGCGGGATGCCGTAGGCGTCGACCAGCATCTTGGCCTGGGTGCCCTTACCGACGCCCGGGGGTCCGAGCAGGATCAATCTCATCGACGCTTGCCTCCCAGACGCGACTTCTTGACCAGGCCCTCATACTGCTGCGCGATCAGATGGCTCTGGACCTGCGTGATCGTATCGAGGGTCACCGTCACCATGATCAGCAGCGAGGTGCCGCCGATGAACTGGCTGACGTTGAGCTGGCTGTGGATCAACTCGGGGATGAGTGCCACCACGGTGAGGTAGATCGCGCCGACCACGGTGATGCGGGTAAGCACGTAGTCGATGTGCTGCGCGGTCCGCTCACCCGGACGGATGCCCGGAATGAAGCCACCGGACTTCTTGAGGTTCTCGGCGGTGTCGGTCGGATTGAAGACGATCGACGTATAGAAGAACGCAAAGAAGATGATCAGGACAGCGAAGAGGATCAGGTAGAGCGGCTGGCCGGGGCCGAGCAGCGCTGCCGTTACCTGCAGCCACTGCGGCGCATCACCTTGGCTGGCAAAGGACGCAATAGTCGCCGGGAGCAGCAGGAGCGAGGAACCGAAGATCACCGGGATCACGCCCGAGGTGTTCAGCTTGAGCGGCAGGTGCGAGGTGTCGCCCTGGAACATCTTGTTGCCGACCTGGCGCTTTGGATACTGGATCAGCAGCCGGCGCTGGGCACGTTCGAAGAAGACGATGACCGCGATCACCACGATGGCGATGAGCAGCAGGCCGATGACCCAGGCGGTCGGAAGTGCGCCGGTACGGCTCAGTTCCAGCGTCTGGACGATGGTGCCCGGGAGGTTGGCGACGATACCGGCGAAGATGATCAGCGAGATGCCGTTGCCGACGCCGCGCGAAGTGATCTGCTCGCCCAGCCACATTAGGAACATGGTGCCGCCGACCAGCGTGATGACGGTCGACAGGCGGAAGAACCAGCCTGGATTGAGCACGACGCCCTGGCTCGCCTCGAGGCCGACGGCGATGCCGTAGGCCTGCACGGCGCAAAACACGACCGCCAGGTAGCGGGTGTACTGATTGATCTTTCGGCGGCCGCTCTCACCTTCCTTGCGCAGCGCTTCGAGGCGCGGCGAGGCGGTGGTGATGACCTGCACCACGATCGAGGCGGTGATGTAGGGGATCAGGTTGAGGGCAAAGATCGCCATGCGCTGCACGGCGCCGCCGGCAAACATGTCGAACATGCCGGCAATGCCCTGGCGCGCCGTTTCAAAGCTCGCTGCATAGGCTGCCGGATCGATGCCCGGGACCGGGATGTAAGTACCCAGCCGATAGACGAGCAACGCACCCAGTGTGAACCAGATGCGCTGCTGAAGGGCTTTGGCCTTGGAAAAGGTGCCAAAGTTGAGATTCTTGGCCAGCTGTTCGGCTGCGGACGCCATACTTGTTCTTCGCTCCCTTTGGCTTCAAGGCCAGGTGCGCTCGTCGCGCTCGAGACGAAGACCTTCCCCATCCCTGGCGCCACAAACCCGAAAGCGCACCCAGCCGACAGGCCGCGTGCGCTCGTGCCGTTTAACCGGCGTATGGAGCCTTCTTCCACGTCGCCTTGGCCGGGATGATATCGACCTTGCCGCCGGCCGATTCAATAGCAGCCGTGGCGCCGGCAGTGGCGTAGTCGACCTTGAAGGTGACCTTGTTGGCGGTGAAGCCGGACGAACCGATCAGTCGGACGCCGTCCTTGGTGCGGCGGATGACGCGCGCAGCGACGAGCGCTGCAGCATCGATCACGCCCTTGGCGTCGAGCTTGCCGGAGTCGATGTAGTTCTGGATGCGGTCGATGCGGACCTCGTTCCAGTCCTTGGCGTTCGGCACGTTGAAGCCGCGCTTGGGCATACGCATGTGGAGCGGCATCTGGCCGCCTTCGAAGCCGTTGATGGCGACGCCGGAGCGTGCCGTCTGGCCCTTGCCACCGCGGCCGCCGGTTTTGCCGACGCCCGAGCCGATACCACGGCCCACGCGGACGCGCTTCTTGTTGGCGCCGGGATTATCGCGAAGTTCGTTCAAGCGAGTCATTGTCGCGGTTCCCTGTTACTTGCCGTCGACGACGCGCACGAGGTGCGGAAGCTTGGCGATCATGCCACGAACTTCCGGCGTGTCCTTGAGCGTCGACTGCTTGCGGATCTTGTTGAGACCAAGACCGATCAGCGTAGCGCGCTGGTCCTTGGGACGGCGCGACGGGCTGGCGATCTGCTCAATGGTGACGGTCTTGTCGGCCATCTTGGTTCTCCGAACTCTCTATCTCAAGCCTCGGACGCTGCTTCCTCGCCGCGGCGAGCCTGCAGTTCCGAAACCTTGAGACCGCGACGCTGCGCGACCGAGCGCGGGCTGTCGACGCGCTTGAGCGCATCAAAGGTGGCCCGCACCATGTTGTAGGGGTTCGCCGTGCCCTGCGACTTGGCGACGATGTCGTTGATGCCCAGCGTCTCGAAGACGGCGCGCATCGGACCGCCGGCGATGATGCCTGTACCGGCGACGGCCGCGCGCAGGATGACCTTGCCGGCGCCGTGGCGACCGGTGACGTCATGGTGCAGCGTGCGGGCTTCGCGCAGCGGAACACGGATCAGCTGGCGCTTGGCCTGCTCGGTGGCCTTGCGGATCGCCTCGGGAACTTCACGGGCCTTGCCGTGACCGAAACCGACGCGGCCCTTCTGGTCACCCACCACCACAAGGGCGGCGAAACCGAAGCGCTTACCGCCCTTGACCACCTTGGCCACGCGGTTGATGTGGACCAGGCGATCGACGAATTCGCTTTCGCGTTCCTGTTGAACTTCTCTCATAGCCTGTCGCCTTCCTAGAACTGCAGGCCGCCCTCACGGGCAGCGTCCGCCAGGGCTTTGACCCGGCCGTGATAGAGATAGGAACCGCGGTCGAAGATGACCTCGGACACCTTGGCTGCGAGACCACGCTC
>JAEZKB010000059.1 GCA_023415605.1 Pseudomonadota bacterium | reverse complement strand
GCCTCGCTGCACCAATCACTCGTCATGATCTCGCTTTCGGTGCGGCGATGGAGGGGAGTCTACACCGACCACAGACCGCGGGGACAAGTCGACGCAGATTTCTGACAAGCGTCTGAATGCAAAAGCGAATTGATGAACGGCGGATGACACAAGGCTAACGAAGAAGTCCAACGGAGTGCATCAGAAAGTGACCGCTTGAGCCTAAGCGCGTGTCATGAACTTCTGCCGTTTGATCATAGGCTGCGTGTCGTGACCCATCCCCATCCTCGATTGTCATCCCTGCGCAAGCAGGGACCCACTCATCGGCTCGAGTGGAGGAGAGATGGGTCCCGGGTCGGAGCCCGGGATGACAGCTGGTGGGTGGCAGAAACGGGGCGTGCTCACTCCCATGGGGTTTTCGCTAGACGCTGCACCCCAAGCGACGCCAGCTCGCCGACGCTCACAAGCTCTGCTTGCCCTCCATGCGGCGCAAGTCCTCACAATGGTTGACCGCTATCGGGCCTGCCACTAGGTTCGCGCCGCACTTCCAGCCGGAAACCGACGATGACCGACCGCCCCGCCCATATGGACCCGAAGAACTCCTTCCAGGGTCTGATCCTGACGCTGCAGCAGTTCTGGGCCGAGCAGGGTTGCGTCATCCTGCAGCCCTACGACATGCAGATGGGCGCCGGCACCTTCCACACCGCCACGACGCTGCGCGCGCTGGGGCCCAAACCGTGGTCGGCTGCCTATGTGCAGCCCTCGCGCCGGCCCAAGGACGGCCGCTACGGCGAGAACCCCAACCGGCTGCAGCACTACTACCAGTTCCAGGTGATCCTTAAGCCGTCGCCTGACAATATCCAGGAACTCTACCTGCGCTCGCTGGCCGAGATCGGGCTCGACGCCAAGCTGCACGACATCCGCTTTGTCGAGGACGACTGGGAAAGCCCGACACTCGGGGCCTGGGGGCTCGGTTGGGAATGCTGGTGCGACGGCATGGAAGTCAGCCAGTTCACCTATTTCCAGCAGGTCGCCGGCTTCGAGACCAAGCCGGTGCCGGGCGAAATCACCTACGGCCTCGAGCGCCTCGCCATGTATGTGCAGGGCGTCGAGAACGTCTACGACCTCAATTTCAACGGCCGCCAGGGCGACGAAAAGGTCACTTACGGCGACGTCTTCCTGCAGAACGAACAGGAATTCTCGAAATACAATTTCGAGGCCGCCGATACCGACATGCTCTTCCGCCACTTCAAGGACGCCGAGGACGAGTGCAAGGCGATCCTCAAGAAGGGCAACGACGGCAATCGCCAGACCATGGCCGTTCCCGCCTATGAGCAGGTGGTCAAGGCATCCCACACCTTCAACCTGCTCGATGCCCGCGGCGTCATCTCGGTGACCGAGCGCCAAAGCTACATCCTGCGCATCCGCGATCTGGCGAAGCTCTGCGGCGAAGCCTGGCTGCAGACAGAGAACGGTGGCGCGGCAGTTTAGCCGTCAATTCATCTGGTTTTTCAGTCGGTTGCAGCAGATAACTCGAAACAGGTTATCTGCCTTGCGATCGATTACCTGCAGATCGGTTAAGCGATGTCTCGCTTCTCGACATACACCCCATAGAGCGTGGTCAGGATGCTGACCCCGATCAGCAGTTTGAACCACGAGGTGACCGCCGTCCACAGGAAGGCGATGAAGGGGCCGCCCGGGAGCGACTGGATGAGGAAGACCGGCAGGTCGACGACCACAGAGGCCAGGGCCGAGATCGGCGCCAGCGCCACGATAGTGCCGTTGGCGCCGTCGGTGGCGGCCCAGGCGTCGCGCAGGCTCATGGCCCTGCCGACGGCTGCAGCCGGGAACATCGGCGCCAGCCGGTAGCTCAGTACCAGCGCGACGAAGACGATGATAAGGGTCGTCAGCATCAGGGCGAAAGGCGAGCCGTTGGTCGCGGCGATGACGATGCCGTTGATGAACCCCAGGACGATGGCGATGAGCAGTATCACCAGGAATAGCACCACCGAGCGGCCGAAATAGGCCGCCATGCGGTCGCCGTGGAAGGGCGGCAGCAACGTCTGCGGCATCTCGTCGAGCAGGACGAAGCGGTGCCATGCGACCGCAATCCAGAGATAGAGAAAGCCGACGACGATGCCGAGGATGATCGACGGCAATGGCGGCGTCGGGTCCGTCATGACCGCCTGCATCGCGAAGTAATAGCTGACCAAGCTGACCACCAGCGAGGCGATGTAGAGCACGCCGGAGATGCGCAAAGCACCTTGCAACTGGTTGAGCACCAGGTTGACCGAGTGCATGAAGATGCGAAGGCCCATTTGCATTTGCGTCATCCCCCAAGCTGCGGCCACCAACGGCAGCCTAAAGGGCAAGCCGAGTCCCGGCAATCGGGGGCGCCCACACGTCCAGTAGGGTCGCCTTCGCGAGGGGAAACTCCGGCCGTTGCCGTAAGCTTGAACCACCCGCCCGCGCGCGGCATTCATCATCCGTTCAGCCGGGCTAGCCCATTGGCAGCATTGGGGCACCTGCCAAATTCCCGCGCCGCACGAGCGGCGCAACCATCACTTCCAGGAGGGCACAATGACTGGCCTGATCATCCTCGCGATCGTCGTCGCCGTACTCGGCTATGCGGTTTATCTCTACAACGACCTGGTCAAGAACCGGCAGCTGACGCAGGAGGGCTGGTCGGGTATCGACGTACAACTGAAACGCCGCACAGACCTCATTCCCAACCTGCTCGAAACCGTCAAGGGCTATATGGGCCATGAGCGCGAGACGCTCGAAGCCGTGGTCAAGGCCCGCGCCGACGCGACTGCCGCTGCCAACGCCTCACCCGAGGAACGCGCCAAGGTCGAAGGCGTCCTCTCCGGCGCGCTGGGCAAGCTCATCGCCATCGCCGAAGCCTATCCGGACCTCAAGGCCAACACCACTTTCCTCGAATTCCAGAACGCCCTGCAGACCGTCGAAGACGAGTTGCAGCTGTCGCGCCGCTATTACAACGGCACCGTGCGCAACCTGAACACGGCGGTCGAGAGTTTCCCCTCGGTGATCGTCGCCAACATGTTCAAGTTCGAGAAGGCCGAATATTTCGAACTCGAGAACGATGCCGACCGCGCCGTTCCCTCGGTGAAATTCTAAGCCTACCAAGCAGGGAGTCCCTACCATGCTCAGCCGCGTGTCGCCGCTCGTGCGCTTCGGCACCTCCACTCTTGCTGCGGAGGCCGGCCGCAATGCCGGCCGGCTGTTCGGCGCCCTGGCGCTGCTCGTGGTGCTGCTGTTCTCCCTGCCCGTGATGGCAGCCGAGACCATCAACTCCTTCACCACGGATGTGATCATGAAGGTGGATGGTTCGGTGGAGGTCACCGAGACCATCGTGGTCAATGCCGAGGGCAACGAGATCCGTCGCGGCATCTTCCGCGACATCTTCACCACCTTGGTGAACCCCGACAATTCGCGTCTGCGTTCGGATTTGAAGGTGCTCTCGGTCACCCGCGACGGCCGCGCCGAACCCTACGAGCTTCAGGACGTCACCACGGCGATCAAGCGCATCCGCATCGGCGACGCCGACGTCTTCCTCGACTATGGCCTCCACACCTACACCATCCGCTACACGATGAGCCGGATGGGCCGCTATTTCGAGGATCACGACGAACTCTATTGGAATGCCACCGGCAATTTCTGGAGCTTCCCGATCCTCAAGTCGGTGACCAACATCACCTTGCCGGAAGGCGCCCGGATTTCCCAGCTCGCCGGCTATACCGGGGCCGTCGGCTCGACCGAGCAGGCGGTGACCGCAACGCGCACCTCCGATCGCACCGCGACCTTCACGGTCAACCGCATCCTGGCCCCGGGCGAAGGCGTGACCGTGGCCGCAGCGTTTCAAAAAGGCATCCTCACGCAGCCAGAGGGACTGACGGGCGCCGCCAACTGGATATCGGACCACCGCGACCTCATCTTCCCGGCTTTCGCGGTGTTCCTGGTACTGGCTTACAACCTCTTCGCCTGGACTGCCGTCGGCCGCGACCCGGCCAGGGGCACGATCATCCCGCTCTTTTATGCGCCCAAGGGCTTTTCGCCGGCGCTGGTGCACTATGTGCACAAGATGGGCTGGGCCAATTCCGGTTGGACCGCCTTCACGGCCGCGATCTTCGACCTTGGGGTCAAGGGCCTCGTCGAGATCGACAACCTCGGCAAGAACCTCAAGGTGTCGGTCAAGGACAAGGCCGCGCCGGCCGACCTGCCGCCCGGTGAGAAGGTCGTTTACGACTACATCGCGTCCAAGGGAACGGTGGTGGTCAACACCTCGAATGGCGCCAAGATCAACGAGAAGCGCGGCGAGTTCGTCAAGGTCATCGAGACCGAGAACCGGCAGGTCTACTTTCGCAACAACGGCTTTTATGTCTTCGGTGCCATCGCGCTCTCGGCGGCACTGCTCGGCCTCCTGATCCTGCTGGGCGTAATGGAGCCCGTCTACCTGCTGGTCGCCGTTGTCGGGGGCATCGCGGTGGGCGTCCTCACGGCGCTTTTCCCCAAGCTCTGGGCCGGCAACCTGATGAGCAAACTGCTCATCGTGGTCTGGCTGGTGATCGGTGGCGGCAACTTCTTCGGCGCCGCAGTGGCCTTCTTCAGCGACCTGCAGATCGACAACGGGCTGATCGCCGCCTTCTCGATCGTGGTCATCAACGTCATCTTCGCCTTCCTGATGCGCGCCCCGACCGTGCAGGGCCGCAAGGTCATGGACCAGATCGACGGCTTCAAGATGTACCTCGATACGGCCGAGAAGAACCGGCTCAATTACGAGGGCAAGGCGCCGGCGATGACGGTGACCCGCTTCGAGCAGCTGCTGCCCTATGCGATTGCCCTGGGGGTGGAAAAGCCCTGGTCGGAGCATTTTGAGGGCGAACTGGCCCGCCATGCGGTGAGCGATGCGTCCGACGGCACATACCAGCCCAACTGGTACCGCTCGCGCGACGGCTGGAGCACGTCCTCTGGCGGCTTCTCCAAGACGGTAGCCGCGGCGACCACCGGCATGTCCGCCGCCATGATCGCGGCGCAACCGGTGCAGTCCTCGTCCTCCGGCTTCTCATCGGGTGGCGGTGGCGGCGGCTCGTCCGGAGGCGGTGGCGGCGGCGGTGGCGGCGGGGGGTGGTAAGCCCTCCAACCCCATGCTAACCCTCGCGCGCCCTTAGAAAACCGCGCGGGTTGTGCCGAGAATGCCTGAACTTCTGCTCGAACTCTTCTCCGAAGAAATCCCGGCGCGCATGCAGCGGCGCGCGGCGGAGGACCTCAAGAAGGCGGTGACCAACGCGCTGGTCGATGCCGGGCTGGTCTATGAGAGTGCCAAGGCTTTCGTGACCCCGCGCCGCCTGGCGCTGACCGTCACCGGTCTCCCGGCCCGCTCGCCGGACACTCGCGAGGAGAAGAAGGGGCCGCGCGTCGGCTCCCCTCAGCAGGCGATCGACGGGTTCCTCAAATCGGCTGGCCTGACCTCGATCGATCAGGCCAAGATCGAGTCCGACCCCAAAAAGGGCGAGTTCTACGTCGCGCATATCGAGAAGAAGGGCGCGGATGCCGAGAGCATCCTGGCCGGCATCCTCCCCAAGATCATCACCGACTTCCAGTGGCCCAAGTCGATGCAGTGGGGCAATGGCGGCCTCACCTGGGTGCGCCCGCTGCGGGCCATCACCGCCACTTTCGGCACGGAGAACGATGAGCCGGTAGTGATCCCGTTCCAGTCGAACCAGGTCGCATCCGGGCAGACGACCTTCGGCCACCGCTTCCTCGCCCCGAACGCCATCCGCGTCCGCCGCTTCGACGACTATGTGCAGGCGCTCGAGAAGGCCAAGGTCATCCTCGACATCGATCGCCGCAAGGAGATCATCAAGGCGGACGCCGATAATCTCGCCTTCGCGCAGGGTCTGACCGTTATCCATGATGAGGGCCTGCTCGAGGAAGTCGCCGGCCTCGTCGAATGGCCGGTCGTGATGATGGGATCGTTCGATCCGCGGTATCTCGCCGTACCCGAAGAGGTGATCATCGCCACCATCCGCGCCAACCAGAAGTGCTTCTGCCTGCGCGATGCCTCGGGCAAGCTGGCGCCGAACTTCATCATCACCGCCAACAATGTGGCCGCCGATGGCGGCGCGGTGATCACCGCGGGCAACGAGCGCGTCATCCGCGCGCGCCTCTCGGACGCGGAGTTCTTCTACAACCAGGACCTGGCGCTGCCGCTCGAGCATGGTCTGCCCAAGCTCGAAGAGTCGGTCTTCCACGCCAAGCTGGGCAGCCAGTTCCAGCGCGTCGAACGGCTGGTGAAGCTGGCCGCCGAGATCGCTCCGAAGGTCGGTGCCGATGTCGAGCAGGCCAAGCGCGCCGCGATGCTGGCCAAGGCCGATCTCACCACCGGCATGGTCGGCGAGTTCCCCGAGCTGCAGGGCCTGATGGGCCGCTACTATGCATTGGCTCAGAATGAGCCGCGCGCCATCGCCAACGCCATTGCCGACCACTACAAGCCGCTCGGCCCGACCGATCTCGTTCCGGGCGAGCCGGTGTCGATCGCCGTGGCGCTGGCCGACAAGCTCGACCTCCTGACGGGCTTCTGGTCCATCGAGGAGAAGCCGACCGGCTCCCGCGACCCGTTCGCGCTGCGGCGTGCGGCGCTGGGCGTCATCCGCATCGTCACGGACAACGCGATTTCGCTGCCGCTGATCCCGCTGTTCCAGGCGTCCTGGTTCGTGCGCCGCGAGCAGCAGATCGGCGACAGCGCCGACCCCAAGAACCAGCTGGCTGGCGATCTTGATTCCAACGACCTGCTTGCCTTCTTCCACGATCGACTGAAGGTGTCGCTGCGCGAGGCCGGCGCGCGGCACGACCTCGTGGATGCGGTGATCACGCCGGAGTCGGACGACATCCTGGAAATCACCCGCCGCGTCGAGGCCTTGTCGTCGCTGCTCGGCTCGCCGGATGGGCAGAACCTCCTCGCCGGCTACCGCCGCGCCGCCAACATCCTCGCTGCCGAGGAAAAGAAGGACGGCCGCAGCTTCGCCGGAACTGTCGACCAGCAGCTGCTGAAGCTGCCGGAAGAGCAGGGACTGGCAGCCGCGCTGGCCCAGGCCGAGGAGTCGGTCAACGCCCGGGTCGGCGCAAACGACTACAAGGGCGCCATCGCGGCGCTGGCCACGCTGCGTGCCCCGGTGGATGCCTTCTTTGAGGCGGTGCTGGTCAACGACCCCGAGCCTGCTATCCGCGCCAACCGCCTGACCATGCTCTCGCGCCTCCGCGATACGATGCGGCTCGTTGCGGATTTCTCGAAGGTGGCGGGGTAGGGCGCAGCCCTATTCCATTGGACCGCAGTCGATCGGGCCGACGTCGGAATCCAGCGTGAAACGGGTGGTTCCGCCCTCGTCGGTGGTGAAGACGCCCTTGACGTGAATGTCGGCCAATGGACCGGACACGGCCCTGAGGCTGGTGCCTGCCGAGGCGATCTGTCCCGTACCCGCACCGCCGCTGTCGCGCAGCAGCTGGTAGTCGCCCGCGGCGAAGAGGTCGATGGTGCCAAAGGCGGCGCCTTGGCTCGTGGTGCAGAAATAGACGCCGGGCGGCGGAAACTGCGCCAGAGCGGGGGCAGTGCCGAACAGAACCAGGGTCGCGACGGCGATGGGGAGCGTGCGCATCCGCCGATGTTGCGCGTCTTGGCCTGGAGCGCAAGCCCTCCGCAGATCACACCGGCGGCAGCAGTTCCGCCGCCGGGCGTCTCCGCTTGAAGGGCTCCATGCCCTCGTTTGCCAGTTGGTCGGCGCGTTCGTTCATTTCGTCGCCGTTGTGGCCCTTCACCCAGTGCCAGGTGATCTTGTGCCGCCTGGTCGCTTCATCCAGCGCCTGCCACAACTCGACATTCTTGACCGGCTTCTTGTCGGCGGTGCGCCAGCCGTTCTTCTTCCAGCCGTGAATCCACTTGGTCAGCCCGTCCTTGACGTAATTGCTGTCGGTGTGGAGTTCGACCTCGCAAGGTCTCGTGAGAGCGTTCAGCGCCGAGATGGCGGCAGTCAGCTCCATCTTGTTGTTGGTGGTGAGGGCCTCGCCACCCTTCAGTTCCTTGACCTTGTCGCCATACTGCAGCACCGCACCCCACCCGCCGGGACCGGGATTGCCCGAGCAGGCGCCGTCGGTGTGGATGGTCACGCTGCTCATGCGGCCGGTCGCTTGTAGATGTACCACTCGCAGAGATGGCCATGGTCGTTGGGCCCGGTATGAGTATAGATCCCGCCGATGCGGCGCAGCGCCTTGAGCGAATTCTCGTTGCGGACATCGGCCAGGCCGATGAAATGATCGCGGTCGGTTTCACGCCAATACCAATCGCGCAGCGCGCTGGCCGCCTCGGTTATGTAACCGTTGCCCCAGAACTCGGGATAAAGCGAATAGCCGATCTCGGGTGTCTCTTCCGGACCGTAGACGCCGAAGCCGCAGCGGCCGACAAGCAGGCCGTCGGATTTGCGGGTGACGCGAAGCTTGCCCATCTTCTGGCGCTCGAAGAGGTCGATCCAGTGGGCAAGGGCGGTGTCCATCTCCTCCTTGGTCCAAGGCTCGCCGTGTTCGGTGAGGTAGCGGGCAACGACCGGGTCGCCATGCAGGCGGTAGAGGTCGTCGATCTGATCGGCCCGCCAGCCGGAAAGCACCAGCCGGTCGGTTTCGAGAAGGGTGAGGTCGGTCATGCTACCGGCGCGGTTGGAGCGCGAAGGTCGCGCGGGAGGTTGAAGACGATGCTTTCGCGTTGTTCGCCGCTCGCCTTGACCTTGATGTCATAGCGCTGGGCAAAGGCTTCGATCACTTCGTCCACCAGGGTTTCGGGCGCCGAGGCGCCAGCCGAGACGCCCAGCGTGCGAACACCTTCGAACTGGCTCCAGTCGATCCTGTCGGCCCGTTCGACCAGCATGGCGCGCTCGCAGCCGGCGCGACGAGCGACTTCGACGAGCCGCACGGAATTGGAGCTTTCGGGCGCACCGACGACGATCATGGCGTCTACAGTCGGCGCCACGCGCTTGATCGCTTCCTGCCGGTTGGTCGTGGCGTAGCAGATGTCTTCCTTGTGCGGCAGCGTGATCGCCGGGAAGCGGCGCCTCAGGGTGTCGACGATCTCCTGGGTGTCGTCGACGCTGAGCGTCGTCTGCGTCACGAAGGCCACGTTCGCCGGATCGCGCGGCGTGTAGGCCTCAGCATCGGCGACGGTTTCGACCAGCGTGATGGCGCCGGGCGGCAGCTGTCCCATGGTGCCGATGACCTCGACATGACCGGCATGGCCGATGAGGACGATCTCGCGGCCATCGTTGTAGTGCCGGTTGGCCTCGATATGCACCTTGCTCACCAGCGGGCAGGTGGCATCGAGGAAGAACATGTTGCGCGCCTTGGCCCCGGCCGGCACGCTCTTGGGCACGCCATGGGCCGAAAACACGACGGGAGCGCCGGTATCGGGGATCTCGTCGAGTTCCTCGACAAAAACGGCGCCTTTGTCCTTGAGGCCATCGACGACATATTTGTTATGGACGATGGCATGGCGCACATAGACTGGAGCGCCGTATTTCTCCAGCGCCAGCTCGACGATCTGGATCGCACGATCCACGCCGGCACAAAATCCGCGCGGTGCGCAGAGCGTAATGTCAAGCTGCGGCCTTGTTTGCATATCAGGGAGATGCTTTCTCGCCGCTGGCAAGTCAAGTCTTGTTGCGGCTGCCATGGGGCGTGAGGCAGTATGCCTCTCAACAAGTTGAGGGATTTCGGGTGTCGCTGGCCCTGGAAATGTTTGCTGTCGCGCCGGCAATTGGCCAGGCGAGCCTCAGCGCATTCCAACAGTCCCTGCTGGCGGGCAAGGCCCGCTGGATCTGCGTCGCCGCCGAAGCGGGCCTCCCCACCATCCCCACGATTGCGCTCACCCGCGCCGCCTGGGAAGGGTTGCAGGCCGAGCGCAAGGACGGCGATAACCGCCTGCGCGTCCATTGGGTCGCGACGTTGTTCCGCCTCGTCGGCCGCGACAACCGTCCGCCCACCCTGGTGGTGCGCACCTCTGCCGAAGTCCACTCAGCCGGCCTGATGCCGGCGCGGCTGGGCATCGTCGCCCCGGCCAACGAGGCCGACGCGGTCGATCCGAAAAAGCCGCTCGGACGGGCCATCGATGAAGCCTTTGCCTCATATGGCGAGACCTGGTCTACGCCGGAGAAGTCGACCACCAGGGCTGGTCAGATCGTCATCGTGCAGGCGGTGGCGGCCGGCAACCTCACGCAGTTCGCCACCCGGGATCCGCAGACCGGCGCACTCGGGCCTCTGGCCGAGAAGGGCGTGAGCCTGCCGCCATCAGCGGTCGACCTGGCCGAAACGCTGGATCGATCCGGGGAATTCCTTACGGCGCTGGTGTCGCTGGAGGGCGGCGTTGCCCGGCTGGTCTCGGCCCGGCCACTGCAGGCGAGCCCCGGCGCCGAACTCGAGGCCAGTGTCGATCGCGTCAACCACCGGCTTTGGACCCGGCAGCAGGCTGTCTCCGGCACCGATCCCAACCGCCTGCAGCTTATGCTGCACCCGCGGCTCAAGTCGACGGATACGACCGAGCCGATCGCCACGGGGCTCGGTGTCTCACCCGGTGCCGCCTCTGGCCACATCGTCTTCACCGCCGAGGATGCGGCCCGATTGAAGGCGCGCGGCCGGCACTGCATCCTGGTGGTCACCGAAACCGGCCCCACCGATATCCAGGGCATGAAGGCAGCCACCGGTATCCTCACAGCCCGCGGCGGCATGACCAGCCACGCGGCGGTGGTCGCCCGTATTACCGGCAAGCCTTGCGTCGCCTCGGTCCGCACGCTCTCGGTCGACCTGCAGGAGATGACCTGCCGCATCGGCGACCGTGTCTTCCACCAGGGCGACCGGCTGACCATCGACGGTACCGACGGCTCGGTCTATCTCGGCGCGCTCCCGCTGGCCCAGCCGCATATTGGCGGCGCGATGGGCACACTACTGGATTGGTCGGACAGTTCGCGAAAGGTAGCGGTCCGCGCCAATGCCGAAACCGTCGAGGCGCTACGCACAGCGCAGAGTTTTGGTGCCGAGGGCATTGGCCTCGCACGGTCCGAGCACATGTTTTTCTCGCACGACCGCATGGTGGCGCTGCGCCGCCTGATCCTCTCCGAGGATGAGGATGATCGCGCCGAGGCACTCACAGGCCTCGTCGACTACCAGACCGGCGACTATTCGGACCTCTTCGCCTCGATGAACGGCAAACCGGTGACGGTTCGCCTCTTCGATCCGCCGCTGCACGAATTCCTGCCGCGCAGCGACGAGGACATCGAGGAGACGGCGCAATCGCTCGGCCTCGCCACCCGTGCCTTGCGGCTGCGGCTCGATCGCATCGCCGAGGTCAACCCAATGCTCGGCCATCGCGGCGTCCGCCTCGCCATCACCTATCCCGAAATCCTCGAGATGCAGATGCAGGCGCTGCTCGCCGGCGTCCGCGAGGCCTCGCGCCGCCAGGCTGAGCCGGTGACGCTCGAAGTCATGGTGCCGTTTGTTTCGCTTGCCGCCGAAGTGCTGTGGGCGCGCGACCGGGTGATGAAGATTGTCGATGCCGCCGACCTGCCGCCGGAAGCGCGCCGCCGCTTCGCCTTCGGCACCATGATCGAGTTGCCGCGGGCGTGTCTCAGGGCAGGGGACATCGCCCATGCCGTGGACTTCTTCTCCTTCGGCACCAACGACCTGACCCAGACGACCTTCGGCATCTCGCGCGACGACGCCCCGGCCTTCCTCGCCGCCTATCAGCGCAAGGGTGTCTACGAACTCGACCCGTTCGTGACGCTTGATCAGAAGGGCGTCGGCGAAATGATCTCCATCGCCATCCAGCGCGGCAAGGCGGCCAACCCGAACTTGAAGATCGGCATCTGCGGCGAACATGCGGGCGATCCCGCCAGTCTCAAATTCTTGGCCGGCATGCCGATCGATTACGTCAGTTGCTCGCCATATCGCGTGCCGGTGGCACGCTTGGCGCTGGCCCAGGCGGCGGGCTAGCGGCGAGCATTCGCCTCACACCCGCTCACATCCCCGCGAGCCGCTGCTAGCGCCACCGCTTAACCACAAATCGCCCGTGAACCCGCCGAATTCTGCGTGTTTACGCGATGATAACCCTAATCGCGCATCCTTTCGAAAGCCGGCATTTGCGTCACAGTTTATCTGAATTGCCGGGGTCGATTAGTTGCGTTGCGTTTGGGTAGTAAAGCGTTTTGATGGCCCCTCAGTTTAGGTCCGCCGGAGCTAGCAAAGCTCGTAAGGAGCTCGCCGTGCTCAAGGCCCTCGGTGCCGGTATGCTGGCGCTGCTCGGCTATGCCGGCCTCACCTTCCCCGCAATCGGCCCCGCCTATGGCGAACTGGCCTATGCCGACACCCCCGCCGCGAGCCTCACACGCTCAGGCAGAGATGTGGTCATCACCGGCTCGATCGACCACATGTTCGAAGGCTCGATGTTCTCCGGCCCGAACCGCTCCGAGAAGCAGGACCGCCTCCGCCGCCCGGTGGACGTCATGGAAGTGGCACGCGGCTTCGACGATATCCGCGCCCGACTGGCTGCATTGCGGGCTCCGAAGTCTCCGGAACCCAAGGTCGACCCGCGCGGCGGCCTCGTCCCGGAACCGATCGTCGTCGCCTCGCTCGATCCCACGGCTGGCAAGGAGGCGCTCGACGCCATCAATGCCGTCGCACCCGATCTGGTGGTGCCCAAGCGCCGCCCTGAATCCGATCTCGCCTATGCGCCCGAGACAGGCGGCCTCGACAGCCACGAACTGTCCTCGGCCCCGATCATGGCCAAGGACGGCAAGAAGTGGAGCCAGAAGGAGATGTGGTGCCTCGCCACCGCCATCTACTTCGAGTCCCGCGGCGAGAAGTATCGTGGTCAGGTGGCTGTCGGCCAGGTGGTGATGAACCGCGTCAAGCACCGGCTCTATCCCGATACCATCTGCGGCGTCGTGTTCCAGAACCAGCAGAAGCGCAATGCCTGCCAGTTCTCCTTTGCCTGCGACGGCATTCCGGAGCGCGTGACCGAGCAGAAGTACTGGAAGCAGGCGCAGGAGATCGCCAAGGGCGTCGTCGACGGCAGCCTCTACCTCTCAGAGGTCGGCTATGCCACGCACTATCACGCGACCTACGTCTATCCGCACTGGGCCCCGCGCATGAAGAAGGTGACCAAGATCGGTCTCCACGTCTTCTACCAGTTCAAGCGCGGCTGGAAGTTCGGCTGAGAACCGGTTCGCCGGAGACGATAATCGCGCCGTGGGTGCAATTACCTTCTCGTTCATCCAATGGATGAACTTCGCGCCGCGCTCAGCAATACATGCTGCCGTTGACGAAGTGGCAGGCGCCACCCTCCGTCACGATCGAGCCGCCATTCTCGTTAGGAACAATGTGCAGGAACGAGCCGGCATTGACCGGCGTGATGAACCCCCAACCGCCGCCCGAAAGAATTGCGAGCAGCGAGTGCTGATGCCCTTCGGCATGGATGCCCGGGTAGCGCACGTTCGGCGAGTCGAGTGCGTCGCTCGAATAGACGCCCGTTGCGGTACTGGCGATGGTGACGAAGCTGGTCCGGCCGGCCTCGATTTTGCGCACTGTCTGGGTCGAGAGCACCTCGGTGGAGACGGAATCCTCCACCGTCCAATTGGGTTTGAAGAACTCGGCATTGCCGTCGAACATGTCCAGCAGTTCGGTTTTGCTCGCCTGGAGGAGCTTGAGCGGCTGCTCGTCGGCAATGGCTCTGGGGATCAGTCCCGGCCAGGCCAGGGTGACTGAAACAGCCGTGCCGATCAGAGCGCCGAGCGCCATATACTTCCACTTGTTCTGCACTGATCGCTCCAGCGGTTGAATGAGGCGTTAACGCTTCATCAACCATAGCGGTCGCGACTGTGTCAAAATGGAACGGCGGTTAACCTTACCTTCACCAAGGTGGGGAGAACGGGCAGTTTCAGTGGAGGTTTTCGGCCAGGTCCTCGACGGCGGCGACGAAGCGATCATGCGCCTCGCGAGTCGGCCACGGCCGGATCAACCGGTCGAACTTGTCCAGATCGAAAGCCGGCAGCGTCGGTTCGCCAAAGAATTTCCGCGCCTCTTCGACGTCGAAACCGGCAAGATGCACGGCCTCGAGATAGGCCGCCTCGCGATCCGACACCTTGATCTGTTTGGTGAGCTTGGCGGGGGGCAGGGCGCCCAGCGAGAACCTGAGGTGCACCGCGCCGAGCAGCCGGTTCTCGACGTCCTTGTAGTTGCCGCCCATCGCGGCCTTGAACGGGCTGATGATGTCGCCCATCACATATTCGGGCGCATCATGCAGCACTGCGTAGAGCTGATCAGCGACGGTCGCCTCGCGGTTCAGCGCGCGGAAGATTTCGAGCACCAGCACCGAATGCTGCGCTACGGAAAACGGATAGTCGCCTTGCGTCTGCCCGTTCCATCGGGCGACGCGCGCCAGGCCATGGGCGATGTCGGAAAGTTCGACGTCGAGCGGCGACGGATCCAGAATGTCGAGCCGCCGCCCGCTCAACATCCTCTGCCACGCCCTCGCCGCCGCCCGCGCCATGCTCGCCCCCGTCGATAGAGCGGGCAATGTGCATGATTCTGGCAGGCTGGGGCGATTGCTTCTCAATCCCCTTCGGGAGCGGCGCCGAAACCATAGGGCGCCCAAGGCGGCAGGTGCAGCGACACCGGCAGTCCGCCGCAGGTGGCGCAGTCGCCATCAGGGACACGGTCAAGGCGCAGGATGGCTACGGCGCGGCCATCGACGATCTGCCCGACTGTCCCGGCCTCCCGATCGCCGACGAGGATCGGGGCGCCCGCCGCCGCAGCATCGGGCAGCGCCGAAACGATCACCGGTCGCCGCCGCGCCGTGCCGCGGTGCTGCATGCGGCTCACCACTTCCTGGCCGATATAGCAGCCCTTGGTGAAATCGACGCCACCGAGGAAATCCATGCCGATATCGTGCGGGAACACCGTGTCCGTGGCGAAGTCGGCCCCCTGTTCGGAGACGCCGCGATCGATGCGTGCGGCGACATAGGGCGACTCATCTCTGGGCAGGTCGATGCCGATTTCGGTGATGAACCGGTGTCCCGGGATGCGGTTGTCGGCATGTGCCACGCCCGGCACCTCGGCTTCGTCGGTCCAACCCACCACATGGGTGGGGCGCAGGTCCTCGATCTCGACCTGGGCGCGGAGCTTGTACATCTTCATCTTCTTGAGGAAGGCGTCGGCGACATCGACATGCACGTCGAGCCAGTACGCATCCTCATGGAAACCCGCGAGACCCTCCGCCTGAATCTTGCCCTGCGGCGACAGCAGCGCGAACCAGACGCCGGTTCCCGGCACCGCGACGATGCGCCCGGTGACCACGTCGAACAGCAGCTTGAGTGCATCCGGTCCCGAAAAGCGGAAGACGGCGCGCGACGGACGAAGCACTTTGGTCATTTTTCACCGTGTCATTCCCGCTCGTGCAGGAATCCAGTATGCCCGCATCAGGCGGTTGCTGGAGAATGACATGGCGCACTATGAGACGATCTTCAAGAACGGCACCGTTGCCAACCACGACGGCGTCCACCGCGGCGATATCGGCATCAACGCCGGACGTATCGCCGCGATTGGCGATCTCGGCGCCGCCAGTGCCGGTGAGACCGTGGATTGCACCGGCCTCCACATCCTTCCCGGCGTCATTGACACGCAGGTGCATTTCCGCGAGCCGGGGCTGACGCATAAGGAAGACCTCGAGTCCGGCTCCCGCTCCGCAGTGATGGGCGGCGTCACGGGCGTCTTCGAAATGCCCAACACCAACCCGCTGACCACGACACGAGAAACCTTCGACGCCAAGATCGCCGCCGGCACCAACCGCATGCATTGCGATTTCGCCTTCTATGTCGGCGGCACGCACGACAATGTGGATCAACTGCCGCAGCTCGAAAAACTCCCCGGCTGCGCCGGCGTGAAGGTGTTCATGGGTTCGTCCACCGGGAGCTTGTTGGTGCCTGATGACGGTGGCGTCGAAGCCATCCTGCGTGCCATTTCGCGCCGGGCCGCCTTCCACTCCGAAGACGAATACATGCTCGAGGAGCGCAAGGGTCTCCGCGTTCCGGGCGATCCGTCGAGCCACCCGGTCTGGCGTTCGCCCGAGGTGGCGCTCAACAGCACCAAGCGGCTGGTGGCGCTGGCTCGGAAGACGGGCAAGCGCATCCACGTCCTTCACATCTCCACCGCCGAGGAAATGGTCTATCTGGCTGACCACAAGGACGTTGCCTCGGTCGAGGTGACACCGCACCACCTCACGCTCGACGAAACCGCCTATACCCGCCTGGGCACATTTGCGCAGATGAACCCACCGGTACGCGACAGGGCCCATCGCGAGGGAATCTGGGCCGGGGTGGCGAACGGCGTCGCCGATATCCTCGGGTCCGACCACGCGCCGCATACCCGCGAGGAAAAGGACCATGCCTATCCGGCCAGCCATTCGGGCATGACCGGCGTGCAGACGCTGGTGCCCATCATGCTCGACCACGTCAATGCCGGCCGCATGAGTCTGGAACGCTTCGTCGACATGACCAGCCACGGTCCCAACCGCCTGTTCGGCATCGCCAACAAGGGCCGTATAGCGGTCGGTTACGACGCCGACCTGACGGTGGTGGATCTCAAACGCACCGAAACCATCACCAACGCCTGGACCGCATCGCGCGCGGGCTGGACCCCCTATGACGGGGTGACCGTCACAGGCTGGCCCGTCGGCACCATCGTGCGCGGCAATAGGGTGATGTGGCAGGGCGAACTGGTCACGCCGTCCGTCGGCCGGCCAATGCGTTTCCTGGAAGCTCTATAGGAGAGGCCCCTCAGGCCTACTGGATCACCCGCTCCAGCTCGTACTCGCCCGCACGGATGCGATCGGGCAGGCTTTCGACGAGCAGCGCCACGGCTTCCGAGCCATGCGAACCGCAGAGCGAGGTGAGAGCCGCAAAGAGGCTCGCATGCGCCAGCGCCGAGGTCTCGATGCCATCGTCCTCGGCCGTGTTCCAGGCTTCGGCCAAGTATTCGAGCGCCATCTGCCGCTCTTCGCGATTGGCGTCCTGTGCGGCTTCTGCCTCGGCGTCGGCGAAATGCGGCTTGGTAAATTTCATGACCAACCGCCTAGCATGCGACTCGGACGCCTGGCGCGCAGAAGTAACGAGAAGGTTAACGGGCTCTGGAAAACTGTAGTTAACCGGCACGCCGGCTCATTCGGCGTAGCGCGAATGGATGTCTCGGGCGACTTCTTCGGCCTCGACGAGAAGCCGCGTCAGCGCCTCGTTCGCCGATACCGTGCACTGGCGATAAAGCCGGGAATAATTGGTGAAACCGGCGTTGAACGCCCCTGCCAGCCGCTGCCGGCGGTCGTCGTCGGGCTGGTCCAGCGTGATGAGCTGCTCCATCTGCGCCCGCCAGTCTTCCACCCCCGGTTGGCAAAGTGGCTGCAGGAAATAGAGGCTGCCCAGAATCTCGGAGAGCCGCTCCATCTCCTCCTGGTACGGCGGATCGATTGCCATCACAGGCTGGCACATTAGTGCCGCGAGGGTCAGTGAACGGAGGAGGGGTAGGAAGCGCATGGCCGAGAGCTAGCGCATTTACGTCCGGTCGAACAGCCGAAACGCCGCTTCAAGCACATCGCCGAGGCCGGGCGTGGTCGTGAGCCCATAGAGTTCGTCCAGGCGCACCCACCGGTAGGCCGAGAGTTCGTCCGAAAGCACTATCTCGCCCTCGAAACCCTCGGTCGCGAACACCTGCAGCAGGAAGTGGCCGGCATCGCCGAGGTACATCTTTCGGATGGGCATCAGCCGAAAGCAGGTCAACCCGACTTCCTCCATCACCTCGCGCTGCGCCGCGACTTCGGGCGTCTCTCCCGGCTCCAGCCGCCCGCCTGGCAGGCTCCACATGCCGAAATAGGGCTTCCCGTTGCGCTGGATCAGCAGCACCCTGTCCCTGTCGATAAGCGCAACGCTCGCAGCGTTCGGTGTTCTCGTCATGTTCACGGTGTCGCAATTTGCCTGAGGGGCGGCAAGGTCCTACATAAACTCGTGATCGGAGACGAGAATCCATGTGCGGACGCTACGCGGCGACACTGCCGCCCGAAATGATGGTCGAGCTGTTCAAGCTGCTCAATCGCATCGACTATCCGCCGCGCTACAACATCGCGCCCACCCAGCCCATCCCGGTGATCTGGGAACAGGAAGCGCGCCGCACCGTGCAACTGGTACGCTGGGGCTTTGTGCCAGGATGGGTGAAAGACCCGCGCGAGTTCCCGATGATCATCAACGCCCGTGCCGAGAGCCTCGCCGAGAAGCCGTCCTTTCGGGACGCCATCCGGCGCACACGCTGCGTTGTCCCCGCGAGCGGCTATTACGAGTGGATGAAGGGTCCGGACGGAAAAAAACGTCCGTACTACATCACGCTGGAGAACGATGAGGTCATGGCCTTCGCCGGACTTTACTCGACTTGGTCCGGTCCACAGGGCGAAGAGGTGGACACCGCCGCCATCGTCACCGTCGAGCCCAATCTCGAGATCTCGTCCATCTACGACCGCATGCCG
Organism: Pseudomonadota bacterium; assembly: GCA_023415605.1. GTDB lineage: Bacteria > Pseudomonadota > Alphaproteobacteria > Rhizobiales > Devosiaceae > Devosia_A. The sequence continues at coordinate 13,386 of JAEZKB010000059.1, read as the reverse complement.
GCGATCCTCCGTGGCGAGCAGGCAATCGACGACTGGCTCAACACCCGCGACGTCAGCGGCCGCGACGCCATGAAGCTCGCCGCGCCGCCGCCAGCCGGCGCCATGAAATATCACCCCGTCGGCAAGGCCATCGGGCAGGCGACGGCCGAAGGCCCTGACCTCATACGGCCTTTGACGGATGAGGAGATGGCGCCGGAGACGGCGGAAAAACCGGTGCGGCGGAAGAAGGCCGCGGGCGATGTGGGCCAGGGGGAGTTGTTCTAGGGATGCAGATTCTATGCTTCGCGCACACCTCGAGTGCTGCCTCTAGCAGGTTCACAGCCGCGGAGCAAAAATCGTTCAGGTGAAAGGCCTAGAAGCCATGCTTCGGCCAACCGTCGAAGGGAAATCGCGGCATGAACGCTTTTCTGAAAGCTCGTAGCTGTCGATCCGGGTTTCTCCAGCTTCTGCGTACGCGGTTAGCTTAGCAAGGCGAGACAATGCTTCGCCATAAGCATGCCGAACGATATTCTCCTCCGTGAAGTGTCTCGGTAAGATTGCACGATTACTGCAACCTTACGCGGCATTGGGTCTCATCGTCGAGGAGTAGGCAAATGAAGCCGTCGGTTCGGGTCGGAATCACCAAGGCGAAGGCGCAATGGGATGAACTGGTGGAAGCAGTCGAGAGCGGCCGTGAGCCTGAAATCATCATCACTCGATGGAGTCGGCCCGTGGCAAGGATTGTGCCTCTGAAGAAGAAGGCAAGGCGCCGGCTCGCCCGCTAGAACACCCCGAAGTATCCGATCGCATCGCCGATCGAGTCTTCCTCGTAGCCGAGGTGCGAGAGAAGCACCCGCTCCAGTGCCTCATAGACGGCCGTTGCGGCCTCGAAGTTCTCCCGCGTCGGCGCGCTGGCGAGACGGTTCAGCGCCTCTATCAGCCGCTCCAGCAATTCGTGCACGACGACATGCTCCGCCTGCAGCCGCTCGGCGACTTTGCGGAAGGCCTCGCCCTGCGCGGCGATTGCCGGAAAGATCGCGTAGTCCTCGATCGAATGGTGCGTGTTCACAATGGCGCAATGCTGACCGCAGAGATTGCCGAAGCGGCGGAAGTTGGCGACCATGGCCATGTCGCCGGTTTCCGCCACGACCTCAGCCGCTGTGACTCGGCCCTGCGAGGCGCGCTCGATCAGCGCGCGCAGCATCCGCATATTGCCGCGCAGGTGGTCGTGTACTTCCTTGAGATGCAGCCCGGCTTCCTTCTGGTCGGGGGTCAGCCCATCCAGCTTCGGCGCCGCCGGCCGCGTCGCGTCATCCAGAAATTCGATATCGTCGATCATGCGCCCCAGATAATCCCTCGGGCTGTACGATCAAGAAGGCACCAGAAAGTGCCTCGCATTCACCTGCCTGCCGCTACCCCAGCATCTTGCCTGGGTTGAGGATACCCTTGGGGTCCAGCGCCTGCTTGATCGCCCGCATCATCTCCAGAGCAACCGGGTCCTTCACCTGCCGCAGCAGCTCCGTCTTGAGCTGCCCGATGCCGTGCTCGGCCGATACCGAACCGCCAAGCTTCAGCACCACGTCGTAGATCGCCTCGTGCGCCTTCTCGTCGTTGGCGGCCATCCAGGCCTTGCGGTCAACGCCCTCGGGCTGGCTGAAATTGAAGTGGATATTACCGTCGCCCATGTGCCCGAACGGGCAGGCGCGGATGCCGGGGATCAGCCGCTCCACTGCTGCTGTACCCTCTGCAATGAGCCGGGGCACTTCGGCGATCGGCACCGAGACGTCGTGCTTGATCGAGGCGCCTTCCTTGCTCTGCACGTCGCTCATCTGCTCGCGCGCCGCCCACATGGCGATCCGGTCTGCTGCGGATTCCGCCAGCACGGCATCGGGTACGAGTCCGGAGCCGAGCGCCTCTTCCAGCGCCGCCTGCAGCGCCCCTGGTACCCCGCCCTTCATCCGGTTGACCTCGATCAGGGCGTACCAGGGGGAGAGGCTTGGGGCTGGATCGCGGGCGATCATCCCGTGCTTGAGCTGCAGATCGATGCCGAAGCGTGGCATCAGTTCGAACGCCGTCAGCCGCGACCCTGTCCGCTCGCGCAGCAGGTAAAACAGTTCCAGCGCTTCTTTGGGCGAGGCCACATTCGCGAGCGCGGTCTCGTGCGCTTCCGGCTGCGGGAAGAGCTTGACTGTCGCCGCGGTGATGATCCCCAGCGTTCCCTCGGCGCCGACCAGCAGATCCTTGAGGTCGTAGCCGGTATTGTCCTTCTTGAGCGAATTGAGCCCCTGGTAGAGCCGCCCGTCCGCCAGCACGGCCTCGACGCCGAGCGTCAGTTCACGCGCATTGCCGTAGGACAGCACCTGCACCCCGCCGGCATTGGACGAGAGCACACCGCCGATCCGCGCCGACCCCTGGCTGGCCAGCCAGAGCGGAAAGATCGCGCCGGCTTCTTCGGCCACGCGATGCGCCTCCTGCAGGATCATCCCGGCTTCGACCGTCATGTACCCGGCGTCCGCCTTGATCTCGCGCACTTTGTCGAGCCTGGCGAGGCTGACGATGACCTCGTCGCCGCGCTTGGGCACCTGCGCCCCGACAAGGCCGGTATTGCCACCCTGAGGGATGAGGCCAACGCCCTCGGCATTGGCCCAGCGCGCCAGCGCTTGCACCTCGGCAACGCTCCCCGGCGTTACCACCGCTGCGGCTGGCACATGGAATCGCTTCCGCGGTTCGTTGAGATAGGCGCCCATCTTGCTCTCGTCGGTGACGACCGCATGGGCTCCGAGAAGTCCGGTGAGGGCTTCGGTAATTTGGGCATGTGTCTTGAGCATGACGTGGAGCTTAGCGCCGCCGGTGTTCTTGCCAAAGTGAAACTTGCCGCCACCGGGCCGCTATGCCAAAACCGGCCAACCCCTAGCGGCACAAGGACAAGAAAAATGGCAGGACTGATGGCTGGTAAGCGCGGGCTCATCATGGGCGTCGCCAACAAGCACTCCATCGCCTGGGGCATCGCCAAGGCGCTGGCCGACCAGGGTGCCGAAATCGCCTTCTCCTATCAGGGCGATGCCCTGAAAAAGCGCGTCGAGCCGCTCGCCGCCGAAATCGGTGTCACAACTTTGGTCGAATGCGACGTCACCAACGACGACGCCATGGACGAAACCTTCCGCGTCCTCAAGGACAAGTGGGGGACGATGGATTTCCTCGTTCATGCCATCGGCTTCTCCAACAAGGACGAGCTCGAGGGCCGCTACATCGACACCAGCGCCGAGAACTTCGCGCTGACCATGAACATCTCGGTCTACTCCTTCACCGCCGTCGCCAAGCGCGCCGAGGCCATGCTGAACCCCGGCGCCTCGCTGCTCACCTTGACCTATTACGGTGCCGAAAAGTACGTGCCGAACTACAACGTCATGGGCGTTGCCAAGGCCGCGCTGGAAGCGTCGGTGCGCTACCTCGCAGCCGACATGGGCCCGCAGGGCCACCGCGTGAACGCCATCTCCGCCGGCGCCATCAAGACGTTGGCCGCGTCCGGAATTTCCGGTCTTCGTGACATGCTGCGCTGGCAGGAAAAGTCGGCGCCGCTCAAGCGCAACGTCACACAGGAAGAAGTGGGCACCGCCGCGCTCTACCTGCTTTCCGATCTCGCGTCCGGCGTCACCGGCCAGATCCAGTATGTCGACTGCGGCTTCAACATCATCGGCATGTATGTCGATAAGGACGAAGACGCCGAGACCGCGCCTGCCACCTGAGGCCGCTATGAGCATACCCACCTGGCCGGAAATCTACTTCATCCGGCATGGCGAGACTCCCTGGAACGCCGAACGGCGCTATCAGGGCCGCAAGGACATTCCGCTCAACGAGCGCGGCCAGTCCCAGGCCATCGAGAACGGCAAGATTCTTGCCGCCGAACTCAAGGCTCGCGGCCGTAGTCCTCATGACTTCGAGTGGCACGCGTCGCCGCTGTCGCGTACCCGTGAAACCATGGATCGCGTGCGCCGCGCCTTCGAAGAACCGCTGCCGCCGGTCAAATACGACGTTCGCCTCATGGAAATCTCCTTTGGCGCCATCGAGGGCCTGCTGCATTCCGAATTGCCCGCCAACATGGCGGTGGCGCCGGGGGGCCGCGACGCCTCCTACTGGGAGTTCCGCCCTCAGGACGGCGAGAACTATCGGGACGTCGAACTGCGCCTCAACGAGTTCGCCGGTACCCTAGGCGGCCCCTCGATCATCGTCGCTCACGGCGGCATCGCCCGCACGTTGCGCGTCCTCATCGAAGGCTGTGACATCGGCGACGCCATCAACTGGGCCCCGCCACAGGACGTCGTCCTTCACTTCCTCCCGGGCATGATGGAGATCATCGGCGGCCAAGGTTGAACCGAGGCGCCACGAGGCCTATGCTAATGGCATATGCCTGAGAGGAGGCCGCCGTGAACAAGCACGTACCCTCGACCAAGCCTCGTACCGTCAGCCTCTTCCGCAACGGCCGCAACCAGGCCGTTCGCATCCCCGTCGAATTCGAACTGCCTGGCGATGAAGCCACCATCCGCAAGGAAGGCGACCGGCTGATCATCGAGGCCAAGGCACCGAAGGAGAACTTCCTCGAGTTTCTTCGCCGCATGGAGCCGCTCGGCCCCGACGATCAATTCCCGGATATCGATGATCACTTGCCGATGCGCGAGGTCGATCTTTGACCGATCTGCGCGTCATGCTCGACACCAATATAGTGTCAGAGGTCATGCGCAATCCTAATGGCGTCGTAGGCGCCCGCCTTGATCAGCTGAATCCCGCGGCTGCATGCATCAGCATTCTGACCGCAGGTGAGCTCCGCTACGGTGCCGCCAAGCGTGGATCGGCGCAATTGACCAGAAGCGTGGAAATGGTGCTTCAACGCATAGCAGTAGTCGCTTTTGAAGCGCCGGCGGACACGATCTATGGTCGCATTCGGAACGACCTGATGCGGAGGGGAACGCCGATCGGTCCGATTGACTTTCTCATCGCTGCCCATGCCTTGGCGCTCGATCTCACGCTCGTCTCTGCCAATGTCCGAGAGTTCTCGCGTGTGCCCGATCTCCGCGTCGAGAACTGGCTCGATTGACCCCCGGCGCTTGCGCCCCTAAAACCGCCGCACAACCGGGGCCATCGCATGTCTTTCAACACCTTCGGGCATCTTTTCCGTTTCACCACCTGGGGTGAAAGCCATGGGCCGGCGCTCGGCGTCGTGGTGGATGGCTGCCCGCCCGGCATCGCTATCACACCTGAGGTCATCCAGCGCGATCTCGATCGGCGCAAGCCGGGCCAGTCCCGCTTCACCACGCAGCGGCGCGAGGACGACCAGGTCCGCATCCTCTCGGGCACCTTCGAAGACGAGCGCGACGGGTTAGTGAAGACCACCGGCACGCCGATCTCGCTGCTGATCGAGAACACCGACCAGCGCTCCAAGGACTATTCCGAGATCAAGGACAAGTTCCGGCCCGGCCATGCCGATTTCACCTACCAGCAGAAATACGGCATCCGCGACTACAAGGGCTCGGGCCGCGCCTCGGCGCGTGAGACGGCTGCCCGCGTCGCGGCGGGCGCGGTCGCTCGTCTCGTGATCCCCAATGTCACCATCCGCGCCAGCCTCGTGCAGGTTGGCCCGCACAAGATCGACTACGCCAACTTCGACTGGGATCAGGTCGACCAGAACCCGTTCTTCTGCGCCGATCCTGAGGCCGCCAAGCTTTGGGAGGGCTATCTCGACGGCATCCGCAAGGACGGCAACTCCGTCGGGGCCGTGATCGAAGTCGTGGCCGACGGAGTCCCGCCCGGCTGGGGCGCCCCGATCTACGGCAAGCTCTCGGCCGACCTCGCTTCGGCCATGATGTCCATTAATGCCGTCAAGGGCGTCGAGATCGGCGAAGGCATGAACGCCGCGAGCCTCACCGGCACCGAGAATGCGGACGAGATGCGCGCCGGCAATGCAGGGCCCACTTTCAAGTCCAACCACGCTGGCGGCATCCTGGGTGGGATTTCTAACGGCGACCCCATCGTCGTCCGCTTTGCGGTAAAGCCCACCTCGTCGATCATCACCCCGCGCGAGAGCGTCACCACCTCGAACGAGAATACCGAGGTGATTACCAAGGGTCGTCACGATCCCTGCGTCGGCATCCGCGCCGTGCCGATCGGCGAGGCAATGATGGCTGTGACCCTGGCCGACCACTTCCTCCGCCACCGCGGCCAGACGGGCCGTGAGGGCGGGATCGGCTTCTGAAAAACAAAAGGCGCCCGGGGCAGGGCGCCTTCCACTTCAATCAACTTGAGCCTTAGTAGCGCTGCGGCGCTGCCGGCTTGTTGCCGGCGATCTCGTCGATCCGCGCCATCACCTCGTCGGTCACCTTGGCGCGGTGCTCGAGCGACGCGATATTGTCCTTGAGCTGGCTTAGGCGGCTGGCGCCGAGGATCACCGTCGAGACGTTTGGATTCTTGAGGCACCAGAGGATGGCGAGCTGTGCCAGCGGCACGCCGATTTCGTCGGCGAGCTTGCCCAGCTTGCCGATCTTCTCGAGCCGGTCCTTGCCCTTGGGGCTCTCCCACTGGTCCTTGAGCCACTCGTAACCGGGCAGGTTCATGCGGCTGTCGGCCGGAATGCCGTTCTGGTATTTGCCAGTCAGTACGCCTGAAGCCAGCGGCGACCAGATTGTCGTGCCGAGGCCCTTCTCGTAGAGCGGCAGATAGTCACTTTCGACCTTCTGGCGCTCGAAGACGTTGTATTGCGGCTGCTCCATGGTCGGTGGGGTCAGGTGCTCGCGGCGGGCGACCGCGTAGGCCTCCGTCAGCTGCTGCGCGTTCCATTCCGATGTGCCCCAATAGAGCACCTTGCCCTGAGTGATGAGGTTGTGCATCGCCCACACTGTCTCTTCGATCGGCGTGTCGACGTCCGGGCGGTGGCAGAAATAGAGGTCGAGATAGTCGACCTGCAGGCGCTTGAGCGCCGCGTTGGCGGCATCGGTCACGTGCTTGCGCGAAAGACCCTTCTGCGTCGGCTTGCTGCCGCCCCAGAACACTTTCGAGCTCACTGCAAAGCTGTCGCGGCTCCAGCCCAGCGTCTTCAGCGCCTCGCCCATCACGATTTCTGACCGGCCTTGCTCATAGCCTTCGGCGTTGTCGAAGAAGTTGACGCCCTGGTCGTAGGCGTAGCCCATCAGGCTCACCGCATCGTTGCCGTCGACCTGCTTGGAGAAAGTCACCCACGAGCCAAAACTCAGTTCGCTGACCTTGAGACCAGATTTCCCGAGGCGCCGATATTCCATTGTGCTGTTCCGATGGTTGGCCGGCATGCGAGCCGCCCATTCCGGACGCACCCAAGCCGACTGTCAAAATGTGTGCAATCGCGGCCAGGGAGCGGCCGCGTGGGCACCATCGGATATTAACGATGAGGCAGTCAACCCCGCCGGAATATGGCGACAGTCTCCCGGTTGCCGTCTCCGCCCGAAATCGGCGAGGGAACGCTGGTCACAAGCCCCCAGCCGCGCGCCGTCAGGAACTCAGTCACATCGGCCACGGCGCCCGCAATCGCTGCCTCATCGGTGACGATCCCGCCTTTCCCGATCTTGTCGCGACCCACCTCGAACTGCGGCTTGATGAGGATCACCGCTTCGGCGCCTGGCGCACAAAGCCCAAGCGGCGCCTCCAGCACCTTGGTGACTGAGACGAAGCTGACGTCGCTGACCAACAGATCCACCGGATCAGGGATGATGGTGGTATCGAGATCGCGCCCGTTGACGCCCTCGAGGCTCACTACCCGGTCGCTGCCCCTAAGCCGCGCGCTGAGCTGGTCGTGGCCGACATCGACCGCGTAGATGCGCCTGGCGCCGCGCTCCATCAGCACCTGAGTGAAACCGCCCGTCGAGGCGCCGAGATCGAGACAGACCTTGCCCTCCGGATCGATCTTTCCCGCATCCAGCCCGGCGATGAGTTTGAGCGCTGCCCGCGACACATAGTTGGCTGCCGGATCGTCGAGCGCGATCACATCGTCCTTGCCGACCATCTGGTGCGGCTTGCCCGCGGTGACACCATTTACCCTGACGGTCCCGCGCAACACCGCATCCCGGGCCCTGGCTCGGCTTGGCAACAGCCCCCTCGCTTCTATGGCCTGATCGAGGCGAATGCGGTCCATGGTCCAGTCTCAGGACAGGCAGGGAGAGAAGGCTACTGCCTCACCTCATCCCTTCACCAGCTTTTCCACCTTCGCCACGGCCGTATCCGTGTTCTCCCCGTATGCGATGGTCCCCTCGAACTCACCGTTGCGGCCGATAAGGAACACGGTAGCGGTGTGATTGACGAGGTAGAACTCGGCGTCGCCGCTGGTGTCCTTCTCGCTCATCACCCCGAACGAGGCCTTGGCGGCTTCGGTCTGCTCTGGCGTGCCGACCAGGCCGATCACGTCCGGATCGTATCCGGCAAGGTACTCCTTAAGCACGTCTTTCGTGTCGCGCTCGGGGTCTACGGTGACGAAAATGGTGCGCAGGTCGGCGTCGGTGATCCCGGCCTTCTGCTTCCACGCGACGCTCTCCGCCAGCGTCGTCGGGCAGACATCGGGGCAGAAAGTGTAGCCGAAGAAGACGAGACTCGGTGTGCCCTTGAGGTTTTCCTGCGTGAACGTGCCGCCCTGGGTCGATTCCAGCGCAAATGGCTTGCCGGTGACGCCAAGCGGATTGGCCGGGGGCCGCAGCACGAAGAGCAGGGTCGCGCCGATCGCGGCTACGATCACCAGCCCCCAGAGAATCATGCGGAACCGGCGCAGGCCGGGCGAAGCCACTTCGGACATGTTCGTTTTACTGCCTTCAGGCGTCGAGCGGCTCGGTGCCGGTCGGCTGCCCATTTTTGAGGGTGATCTTTTCGATCCGAGCTTCTGCCGCCTTGAGCAGCGCTTCGCAATGCGACTTAAGCGCCTCGCCGCGCTCGTAGATGGAAATGGACTCGGCCAGCGGCGCCTTGCCGCTCTCGAGCTTCTGCACGATGGACTCGAGTTCGCTCAGCGCCACCTCGAAGCTCATCGCCTTCACATCGTCATTGCTCGTCTCAGCCACGGCCGTCTCCTTGCTTGGGCGCATGGTCTATCGCCGGGCAGGGGAGGGTGCAAGGCAGTGAGCGAATAGTGAGGGATGCAGTGGGCCACATGGGGGGCGTTGCCACTATCCGACACCAATGAATCCATCGCGTCCCATCATCCTGCCCACATGTGCCGCCACCCCCTCTGCCAGGCCATGCCGGTCGTAGCCACCCTCGAGCAGGCTCACCACCCGCCCCTCGCAGCAGTGGTCCGCGATATCCAGCAGACGCCCGGTGAGCCAGGAGAAATCCTCGGGGTGCCAGTTGAGCTGCGCCAGTGGGTCGCGGTAGTCGGCGTCGAACCCCGCCGAGATCAGGAGAAAGTCCGGCCGGAACGCTTCGATCGCGGGGAGGATAGTAGCCTCGTAGGCCTCGCGCATGACCTCGCTGCCGCTGCCACCACTGAGCGCCACGTTGACGATATTCCCGACCCCTCGCTCGTTGGGTGCGCCGGTGCCGGGGAAGAGCGGCATCTGATGGCTGGACGCATAGAATACGGTCGGGTCGGCCTGAAAGATGTCCTGCGTGCCATTGCCGTGATGCACGTCGAAATCGATGATGGCGACCCGCTCAGCGCCGTATTTCCGTTGCGCCTCGCGCGCTGCCACGGCGATGGTGTTGATGAGACAAAAGCCCATCGGCTGCTCGAATTCGGCGTGGTGCCCGGGCGGGCGAATGGCGCAGAAGGCATTGTCGGCCTCGCCCAACGCGACAGCATCGAGCGCTGTCAGCGCCGCGCCTAGTGCCGTCGCGACTGCATCGAGCGAGCCGGACGAAATGAACGTATCCTCGTCGATCCGCGCCACCCCCTCCGCCGGCCGCACCCGGCGCAGGGCTTCGAGATAGTCCGGGTGGTGCACGAGGCCGGCGAGGTTGAGATCGCCCACCGGCGCGTCCGTGCGCAGCAGCGGCGCGAATTCGGGCCGCGCCATCATCGCCTCCACCGCTCGCAGCCGTTCGGGCCGCTCCGGATGCCCTGTCGGAGTCACGTGGCTTTCGAAATTGCGCTGGCTGACGAGTAGGGTGGTCATCGTTCTCCGGACCGCCGCCTGTGAAGCTTTCTTGACGCGGCCCAAACGCCTTGTCAAACACGCCGCCATGCCGGACCCCGGGAAAATTGCAGAAATCGAACGGCTTGCCGCGCTGCTGCGCTCGGGCGACGTCGTCGCCTTCCCGACCGAGACGGTCTACGGCCTCGGCGCCGATGCGACCAATTCCGATGCCGTACTCAAGATCTACGAGACCAAGGGACGCCCGCGCTTCAACCCGCTGATCGTCCATGTCGCGAACCTCGCCATGGCCGAAACGCTGGTCGAAATCTCGCCCCTTGCACAAACGCTCGCCGCTTTCTGGCCCGGACCGCTGACCCTGGTGCTGCCCAAAAAGCCCGGTGCCGACATATCCGACATCGTCACCGCTGGCCTCGATACTGTCGGCATCCGCATCCCGGCCCATCCGTTGGCACTCGACCTGATCCGCGCCACCGGTCGCCCCCTCGCCGCTCCATCGGCCAATCCCTCGGGCAAGCTTTCGCCGACCACCGCCGAGCAGGTGATCCGGGGCTTTGCCGGCAGGGTGCCCGTCCTCGATGGCGGCCCCAGTACGGCCGGAGTTGAGTCCACCATCCTCGCAGTAACCGGCGACACGGTCACCCAACTCCGGGCCGGCGCCCTGCCGCGCGAGGAGGCTGAGCGCGCCATCGGGCAGCCGATCCCGGTCGCCGCCGAAGGCTCCGCTATCGCCGCCCCGGGCATGCTGGCCAGCCACTACGCCCCAAACGCCGCCCTTCGGCTCAATGCCACCACCTTTGCCCCCGGTGAAGCCTCCCTCGGCTTCGGTCCCGGCAACTTCACGCTGAACTTGAGCCCCACGGCCGATCTCCATGAAGCGGCGCGGAACCTCTTTTCCATGCTACATGAACTGGATAGCCAGGCTTCCAGAATCGCCGTCTCATCCATTCCGATGACCGGCCTCGGCGAAGCCATCAATGATCGCCTGAAGCGCGCGGCTGCCCCGCGGCCCCCGCACTTGTGATCGCCGACAGAAGACATCGTTAGCAAATTGCCCGCACCCTCGCGGGCCATGAGCACTCCGGCCGTCGAAAACATCCACCTCGCCGAGATCGTCGGCGCCTTGAGCTACGCCCTCGACATCACCGAGGGGCAGCCCGAAGGGCACAGCCTCAGGTGCTGCTGGATCGGCATGCACATCGGTCGCGCCCTCGGCCTTGGCGATGCGGCGCTCTCCGATCTCTATTACACCCTGCTGCTCAAGGACGTCGGCTGCTCCAGCAACGCGGCGCGGCTCTGCCAGCTCTATCTAGCCAATGACCTCGAGTTCAAATCCGACTACAAGTTCATCGACCACACCTTGCCGCAGCTGCTCGCCTTCATCCTCAGCCATACAGGCATGAAGGAGAGCCTTTCCGAGCGCTTCCGCGCCGTGGTCAACATCGTGCGCAATGGTGGCGAGATTTCCCGTGAACTGATCGAGACGCGCTGCCACCGCGGCGCCGACATCGCCCGTCAGATGCGCTTTTCCGAGACGGTGGCGCAGGGCATACTCGACCTCGACGAGCACTGGAACGGCAAGGGCCAACCGGTTGGCCTGGCTGGTGAATCGATCTCCCTTGGCGCTCGCATAGCCCTCCTCTCGCAGGTCATCGACGTCTTCTACAAGTCCGCCGGTCCACGCGCCGCGATGCGCGAAGTGCGCCAGCGGAAGGGCATCTGGTTCGACCCGCATCTGGTCGAGATCTTCGAGGAGATCGCGGCCGATCCTGATTTCTGGGTCGGTCTCGGCGCCGGCGATATCGAACTCCGTGTGCTCTCACTCGAACCGGTCCAGCGGGTCATCACCGTGGACGACGACTATCTCGACGACGTCGCGGCCGCCTTTGCCAAGGTGGTGGACTCCAAGAGCCCCTTCACCTCCGGCCATTCCGACCGCGTCGCCCTCTTTACCGATATGATCGCCGAGGTCATGAGCTTGCCGGCGGACCGCCGCCGCTGGCTCAAGCGCGCCGCCCTGCTGCACGACATCGGCAAGCTCGGCGTCTCCAATCAGGTCCTGGACAAGCCCGGCAAGCTGGACGAGGCGGAATTCGCCGAGATCAAGCGCCACCCCGAACTCGGCGAGCGGATCCTCTCCCGCATCGCTGCCTTCGCCGAACTGGCGCAGATCGCCGCGACGCACCACGAAAAGCTCGACGGCACAGGCTATCCGCGCCGGTTGACCGCGGATCGACTGCCGCTCGAAACCCGCATCGTCACCACGGCGGACATTTTCGACGCCCTGACTGCTGACCGACCCTATCGCCCGGCCATGCCGGTCGCCAAGGCGTTCGCCATCATGACCGACATGGTCGGCACGGCCATTGATCCCGATTGCCTCGCCGCTTTGCGCCAGGCGGTGGACCTGCTGGACCGCGAGGCGGCTTAGTCGCGCACCTTGTACGGCTTCTGGTCGCGCCAGAACCGCATTAAGCTTTCGAGATCCGGGTCGCCATTCTCCGGCAGCACGATCTTGAGCGTGGCGTAGAGATCGCCAGCCCCGTGCAGTCCCTTGCCCTTCAGGCGCAGGGCCTTGGTGGTGTTGACCGATGGCGGGATCGAGAGCTCCACCGAACCATCCAGCGTCGGCACCCGCACCTTGCCGCCCAGCACCGCCTCATAGAGCGTGATCGGCACGTCGACGCGGATATCGGCGCCGTCGCGGCGAAACTGCCGGTGGCGCTCGAACTTCACCGTCACGATGGCGTCGCCCGGCTCACCACCGAGCGGCGAGGGCAGGCCCTGACCCTTGAGCCGGATCTGCTGGCCGTCTTCCACCTTCTCGGGCAGCTTGACGTTGAGCACCTTGCCGTTGGGCATCCTGAGCGGCACGCTCGCCGCCTTGTGGGCGTCCTCTAGGCTGACCGTCGCCGTCACCGGCGCGTCCTCGCCCTTCATGCCCGCGCCGCGGAAGCCGCCACCGCCTGCCGCACCGGTGCCGGTGAAGGGGTCCCAGCCAGCACCGCCCGCGCCACGGGGGCCGGCGCCGCGCGGCGCCTGACCGCCGAAGCCGCTCATGAATTCCTTGAGGATGTCCTCGGCCGAGAACCCGGCCTGACCCGGCCGCGCCCCACGGGAGGCGCCGCCAAAGCCGCCACCCGGCCGGAAACCGGCGAATTTCGGCTGACCGTCAGCGTCGATCTAGCCGCGGTCGTACTGCGCACGCTTTTCGGGATCGCTCAGAAAGTCATAGGCCGACGAAATTTCAGAGAATTTCGCGTGGGCCTTGGGGTCGTCTTGGTTCTGGTCGGGGTGATGGGCCTTGGCC
>JAEZKB010000216.1 GCA_023415605.1 Pseudomonadota bacterium | reverse complement strand
CCTCATGGTGAGCCTGTCGAACCACGAGGTCCGGGGCGCGGAAGGCTACCGCGCCTCGATATAGGCCTTCATGCGCAGGAGGTCCGAATAGGCCCACTCGGCCTCCGACTCGAACTGCTCGTCGGTGACGCCGGCGCGCTGAAACCAGGTGAAGACCAGTTCGCAGCCCTCCTGGTTGGGGTGCAGCCGGATCGGGGTGACCGGCCCGCCGCTCTCGCCTTCGAGGAACACCTGATAATCGAGCACGCCGAACTCGTTGAACGGCGTGAACCGCATCACCCGGCGGCCGCGCGGCAGGCAGACGAGATAATCGTTGCCGCCCAGATGCCTGATCTCGGTATCGGGTTCGGTGCCGCCCCAGAGCGGCAGGTTCCTGGGTTCGGCGAGGAAGCCGTAAACCTCCGCATAGCGGCGGTGGATCGAAATCGTGAAGACGCGCGACTTCAGCATGATCTGCCCTTGAGTATCGCGTCCACGGCGCGCACCTAAGGTCATCCCCGTGAAAAGTCTAGTATGCGCTCCCGCATGGCTGGTCTACCGGAAAACGAAAAAAGCCCGCCGAAGCGAGCTTTTGCGTTCAAGGCGGCGCACCTTGAAAGGCGCGCGGCAACTCAGCCCTGGCGGGCCTTGTAGCGCTTGTCGACCTTGTTGATGATGTAGACGCGGCCGCGACGGCGGACCAGCTTGTTGGCGCGATGGCGGCCCATCAAAGCCTTCAGGGAATTGCGGATCTTCATCGATCGACCTCGGCACGAAATAAAAGGGGCGCCCGTGCGCCCTTGGATTGGCGGCCTAGATAAGGGGAAAGCCCGGGGCTGTCAACGCTTCCAGCCCACAAAATCCCCGCTTGCGACCGTTCGTGGCAGACTCCTCACCACAAAAGGTTCGGCAAGGAGCTTTCCGCCGATGCAGGCACTGGAAGCACCCGCTCCGCGGTGTGAATCGCGGGCTATACGGGCAGGCGGGCTAGGCTCCGGCCGCCAGCTCCAGTTCCTTCCACCGGTGGCAGGCCACCAGCCCCGTGCCGGTATTTTCCAGCGGCGGCCGCTGCTCGGCGCAAAGCCCGATCGCAAAGCGGCAACGAGTGCGGAAGGCGCAGCCAGAGGGCGGGTTGATCGGCGAGGGGATCTCCCCCACCAGCCCCTCGATATTGCGCTGCCGGGCCCGCTGCGGGTCCGGAACCGGCACCGCCGTCAGCAGCGCCCGGGTATAGGGGTGCTTGGGGTGGTTGTAGAGCTCGTCGCCATCGGTGAGCTCGACCATCCGCCCCAGATAGAGCACCAGGATCCGGTCCGATACATGCCGCACCACCGAGAGGTTGTGCGAAATGAAGATCAGCGTCAGCCCGAACTGCTCCTTGAGATCGGCGAGGAGGTTGAGGATCTGCGCCTGGATCGAGACGTCGAGCGCCGACACCGGCTCGTCGCAGACGATGAGTTTCGGTTCGGTGATCAGCGCCCGGGCAATGCCGATGCGCTGCGCCTGCCCGCCCGAGAACTCGTGCGGATAGCGGTTGATCATTTCCGGCAGCAGCCCCACCGCCTCCATGGTCTTGACCACCCGCTGCTGGCGCTCGGCCGCCTTCATCTCCGGCATCAGCGTGCGCAACGGATCGCCGATGATCTCGCCCACCGTCATGCGCGGATTGAGCGAGGCCAGCGGGTCCTGGAAGATGATCTGCAGGTCGCGGCGGCGCTTGCGCATCGCTGCTTCCGGCAGATGCGTGATGTCCTCGCCCATCCACACCACCCGGCCCGAGTCGGGCGTGAGGAGGTTGAGGATGCACCGCCCCAGGGTGGACTTGCCGCACCCACTCTCCCCCACGATCCCCAGCGTCTCCCCCTGGCGGATGGTGAAGTTGATATCGGTCAGCGCCGTCAGCGTGAACGGCCGCGCAAAGAGCCCGGCGGACAGCGAGAACACCTTGCCGAGATTTTCGATGCGGAGGAGCTCGGGACGATGATCCATCATGCCACCTCGCGGCGCTCGAGCACGCCCTCATACCAGCAGGCCTTGGACCGCCCTGCCCCGATCTCTTCGAGCGGCGGCCGCTCGGCAAAGCACTTGTCGAACCGGAACGCACAGCGCGGATGGAACGAGCAGCCCGAGGGCAGATGCTCGAGGCTGGGCGGCAGCCCCTGGATGGGATCGAGCCGCTGGGCGCGCCTCGCCACATGCGGCGTCGAGTGCAGCAGCCCCAGCGTATAGGGATGGCGCGGATCGTAGAACAGCTGGTCGGTGGTGCCCTTTTCGACGCAGCGACCGCCATACATCACCATCATGCGGTCGGCGAGGCCGGCGACCACTCCGAGATCATGCGTGATCATCACCAGCGCCGTGCCGAAATCGTCCGTGAGCGTCTTGAAGAGATCGAGCATCTGCGCCTGCACCGTGACGTCGAGCGCCGTCGTCGGTTCGTCGGCGATGAGAATCTTGGGCCGGCAGAGCAGCGCCATGGCGATCATCACGCGCTGCCGCATACCGCCCGACAGTTCGTGCGGATAGGCGTTGGCGCGCTTGACGGGCTCGGGCATGCCGACCCGTTCGAGCATCTCGATCACCGCCTTCTGCGCCGCCGGCTTTTCCATGCCCTGGTGCTGCATCAGCACTTCGGCGAGCTGCGTGCGCACCTTGAGGCTCGGATTGAGCGAGGTCATCGGATCCTGGAAGATCATCGCGATGTCGCGCCCGCGATAGGTGTCGAGCTGGCCCGGCGGCATGCCGATGAGGTTGACATCGCCCAGCATGGCCCGGCCGCTCACCCGGCCATTGCGGGCGAGAAGCCCCATGATCGAGAGGAACGCCTGGCTCTTGCCCGAGCCGCTTTCCCCGACCACGGCGAGGGTCTCCCCGCGCGAGAGCGTGAAATTGAGATCGCGGACGGCATGCACTTCCGACTGATGCAGTTCGAAAGTGACATTCAAGCCGTCGACAGCGAGGACTTTGTCTTTGTCCATATCAACGGTCCTTTGGATCGAGCGCGTCGCGGAGACCATCGCCCAGATAGGTGAGGCAGAGCAGCATGGTGATGAGCACCGCCGCCGGGACGAGCAGCATCCAGGGAAGCGTCTCAATCACCGGCGCGCCCGCAGAAATCAGCGTGCCCAGCGAGGTCTGCGGTTCCTGCACGCCCAAGCCCAGATAGGAAAGAAAACTCTCCGTGATAATGATTTCAGGGATCGTGAGCGTAGCGTAGATCACCACCGGGCCAGTCAGGTTGGGCACGATGTGGCGGAAGATGATGGCGAATGGCCCTGCCCCTCCGGCCTTGGCTGCTTCGATGAACTCGCGCTGCTTCAAGCTCAGCGTCTGCCCACGGACGATGCGCGCCATGGTCAGCCATTCCAGGCAGCCGATACCAACAAAGAGCAGGATTGGCGAACGCCCGAAGATCACCACCAGAATGATAACGAAGAGAATATAGGGCAGCGCGTACATGATATCGACAAAGCGCATCATGACGGCATCGACCTTGCCGCCGAAATAGCCGGCCACAGCACCGTAAGTAATTCCGATCACGACCGACACGAAGGTGGCTACGAACGCCACAACGATCGACATCTGCGTGCCCTGCATGACGCGAGCCATCATGTCGCGGCCATTGGCGTCGGTGCCGAAAAAATGCAGCTTCTCAAAGTTCGGCGGTTTACGGATCGAGGTCCAATCGACCTTGTCATAGGCCCATGGCGCGAAATAAGGCCCAACAAACGCGAACAGCACGATGGCGATGAGCACGAAGATCGAGACCAGCGCCGCCTTGTTGCGCATCAGGCGCCGCAGCGCGTCCTGAGTTAGCGAGCGGCCCTTGGGCGCCTCCTGCGCCAGCCGGTTGGCATAGTCGGTGAGGGTCGCGTCCTTGGCAGTGATACCGGCCATCAGCGGTACCTCACCTTGGGATCGAGCCACGCATAGAGCACGTCGACGATGAGATTGAGCACCAGGATGATTACCATGTAGAGGATGGTCGTTCCGAGTACGAGGCCATAGTCGCGGTTGAGCGCGGCGGCGATGAAGAACTTGCCGATACCTGGCAGCGCGAAAATCTGTTCGACCACGAGCGACCCCGTGAGCAGGTAGGAGAGCCCCGGCCCCAGATAGGAGACCACTGGGATCAGTGCGGGCTTGAGCGCATGCCGCGCCAGGATCAGCCGCTCGCCGATGCCCTTGGACTTGGCGGTGCGGATGTAATTGGTGCCGAGCACCTCGATCATCGAGCCGCGCATCAGGCGAGCAATGCGGCCCGCATGCGGTAGCGCCAGCACGGTGATGGGCAGCACCAGCTGCCAGACATTGCCATTGTAGCCGCCCGCCGGCAGCCAGCGCAGATAGACGCCGAACACAAGTTGCAGCAGGCTGCCCATCAGGAAGTTGGGGACCACGAGGCCCACCATGACCAGCGCCACCAGCGAATAATCCGGCCACCGGTTCTGGTTGACGGCCGCGAGCGCCCCCGCCACCAGCCCGACCGCCGTCGCGACGATAAAGGCGGAAAAGCCGAGCGTCATCGTGAACGGCAACCCGATGGACAGCATCTCCGACACGGTGAAATCATTGTAGACCATCGAAGGCCCAAGATCGCCGCGCAGCAGACCGCCCACATAGGACAGGTACTGCATCAGGATCGGCTGATCGAGATTGTAGTAGGCGCGCAGGTTCGCCAGCGTCGTGGGCGGCAGCGCGCGCTCGCCATCAAAAGGCCCACCCGGGGCCAGTCGCAGGATAAAGAAGCAGGCAGTAACGGCGATCAGCGCGACCGGAATGGCCGACAGCACGCGCCGCAGGGCGTAACCGAACATGCGTCCGCACACCTTTCTGGTTGCCCGTCCCCGGAGGAACGGCAGTCCTGCCGCGAGCTATGCCGTGGCAGGACCATTCGGATGATGCTTATTCGGTCTTGGTCAGCCACCGGGTACGGTGGATGTCCTTGGCGTTGTCGACAAAGCCCTGGATCGACGGCTTCACCACGTTGGACGCCAAGTAGTAGACGAGCGGGATGGCCGCGAAGTTGTCCATCGCGATCTTCTCGGCTTCGCTCAGGAGCGCGGCGCGCTTGACCAGATCCTTCTCGGTCGCCGCTTCCTTCACCAGCCGATCGACGTCGGGATTGGAGAAGCGGCCGTAGTTGTTGCCCCAGTTCATCTTGCCGTCCTGCGAGGTGCCGGTGACAAGTAGTTCGAGGGTGTTGCTCGGATCGGAGTAGTCGTTGAGCCAGCCGGCGCGGCCGACATCGAAGTCGCCGGCACGCAGCGCGTCGTAGTGCACCTTGGTTTCGGCGTTGAAGAGCTCGGCCTGCACACCGATTTCCGACCACATCGCCGAGATCGCCACGGCGAGATTCTGGTGGTTGTCGTTGGTGTTGTAGCGCAGCTGGAGCTTGAGCGGGTTCTCGGTCGTATAGCCGGCCTCCGCCATCAACGCCTTGGCTTGCGCCACGCGCTCCTCATAGGGCTGCGAAGCCCATGTCGGCATGTATGGGGTCACGCCTTCGTAGTTGCCGGTCCCCGGCGGTACCCAGCCATAGGCCGGCGGCTCGCCCGACCCCCAGATATCGGGACCGATGACGTCGCGGTTGATCGAGATCGACAGAGCTTCGCGCACCTTCACATTGTCGAAGGGCGGGCGCTCCTGATTGATCACGTAGTAATGGATGCCCTGGAACGGTGTGAAGTGGCCTTCGTCCGGCATCGTGTCCTTGACGATCTTCTGGTCGTCGTTGGCCAGGTCGGTCAGGATGTCGTACTCGCCGGCACGATAGCGATTGAACGCCGCCTTCAGATCTTCCTGGACGTAGTAGTAGACCTCGTCGATCTTGATGTCGTCCTTGCCATAATAGGTGTCCGACTTGACCGACTTGACGTAGTTGCCCGGAACCCACTCCACGACTTTGAACGGGCCGTTGCCGACGATGTTGCCGACATTGGTCCAGTCGGCGCCGAACTTCTCGACCACATGCTTGGGCACAGGATAGGCGGTGTAGTGGGTCAGCGCTTCGATGAAGTAAGGGGTCGGGCCTTCGAGGGTGATCTCGAGCGTCTTGTCATCGACAGCCTTGACACCGAAATCGGCGGTGTCGGGCGGCAGCGAGCCGTCGGAAATCTCCGAGCCGCCTTTGATCGGATACTGCAGGTAGGCATATTCGGACGCGGTGGCCGGATCGAAAAGCCGGCGGAAGGCGAACTCGAAGTCAGCCGCCGTCACCGGAGTGCCATCGCTCCACTGAATGCCGTCGCGCAGATGGAACGTGTAGGTGAGGCCGTCCTCGGAGATGTCCCATGACTCTGCCTGGCCCGGAATAGCGGCAGCATTGGCGTCCTCGGCGACCAGACCCTCGATATAATCGCCGATGATGCGGTTCTGCCAGTCACCCGACGCCTTGTGCGGATCGAGGGTGCCAGGCTCGGAACCGTTCATGGTGTTGAGCGTGACAGCCTGCGCGCTACCGATGCTGGCAACGCCGAGCATACCAGCGACCGCGAGGGCCCTAAGGACGTTTCTGATTTTCATTGTGTCCCATCTCCTTGTTCAGACTTTTCCTGACACGACCGGGCGTACGTCACCCGGTTCTATTCTTTGCACCAGCCGCGGAATATTCGTCCCTTGGGCCGGGAAGCTCGGACCCTAGACTGCCAAAGCCGCGGTTGACAAGGAAAAGCTTGACGTATGCGTCAACGAGTCTGACGCGTTTGAGCTATGTACCGGAGACGCGGATTATGAGTCCGGGATCGGGGTCAAGATTGCCGGTTTTCGCACACGAGAATCATACGGACTCCCCCGGGGCTTGGGTGGGGAGTGCGATATGTCTCGATGACGCGATCGAGATGCTTTGAGCAGCACCCCGCGGGCGACCCTAGAGGCCAAAAACCCGCGGGTTCGATATGACGGCGAGCGCGACTGCAACAACGACGAGAACCACCCAGAGCAGCCAATTGGGCAGCTTGGGCGGCTCCCCCGGTGGGCGCTGTTGAGGCGCTTTGGGCTCGGGCTTCTTCTCGATCTTCCGGAATTTGACGACGTTGTCGGCCATTACGCTGCCCGCTCTACCATTGCCGCCACGCCCATGCCGCCGGCCGTGCAGACCGAGATCAAGGCGCGCTGCTTCTGAGTGGTATTGAGGAGCTTCGCCGTCAAGCCCAAAATACGCGCGCCGGTGGCCGCAAACGGGTGGCCATAGGCGAGGCTCGAGCCCTTGGTGTTGATCTTGTCCGGATCGATGTCGCCCAGCGGCGTCTCGCGATCGAGCACAGTGCGATTGTATTCCGGATCGCGCCAAGCCTTCAGTGTGGCCAGCACCTGGGCGGCGAAGGCCTCGTGGATTTCGAAAAGGTCGATATCCGCGAAGGTGAGGTTCGACCGCCGCAGCATCTCCGACACCGCGATGGTGGGCGCCATCAGCAGGCCCTCGCCGGCCGCGAAATTGTTGGCCGCAACCTGCCCCAGGGTCAGGTAGGCGAGTACCGGCAGGCCGCGGGCACGCGCCCACTCTTCGCTCGCCAGCAGCACCGAGGAGGCGCCGTCGGTGAGCGGGGTGGAGTTCGCGGCGGTGAGCGTGCCGTGGCCCGACTTCTTGTCGAAGGCCGGCTTCATCGTCGCCATCTTTTCGAGCGAGGTGTCGGCGCGGACATTGTTGTCCTTGAGCACGCCGGCAAAGGGCACGATGAGGTCGTCGTGGAAGCCCTCGTCATAGGCCTTGGCGGCGTTGTGATGGCTCTTCAAAGCCAGCGCATCCTGCTCGTCGCGGGTGATGCCCCATTCGCGCGCCATCAGCTCGCAATGCTGGCCCATCGAGAGGCCGGTGCGCGGCTCCTGCGTCGAGGGCGCGACGGGGGTGAGTTCCCCTAAGTTGAAGCCCTTGAACACCTTTAATTTCTCGCCGCCGGTGCGGGCGCGGGAAAGGTCGATCATGCGGTGCTGGAACTTGTCACCGAAAACCACGGGGCTGTCGCTAACGGTGTCCGAGCCGGTAGCGATGCCGCTATCGATCTCGCCGGTGGCGATCTTCGCGCCTAGCGTCAGCGCCGCCTGCAGGCTCGTGCCACAGGCGATCTGCAGGTTCGTGCCCGGCGTACGCGGCGAGAACCCGGCGTCGAGCGTCGCCTCGCGAGCGAGGTTGAAGTCGCGGCTATGCGCAATGACGGCGCCGCCCATGACCTCGTCGATCTTCTCGCCCTTGAGATTGAACTTGTCGGCAAGGCCGCCCAAAGCGGCGGACATCATCGAGAGATTGCTTTCATTAGCGTAACCGGTGTGACCGCGCGTGAAGGGGATGCGGGCGCTGCCGACGATGGCGATCTTGCGGAGTTCGGCCATTCTTCATGCCCTCCCGTTCTTGCGTGCGTTCATGGGGCCACCGAGGAATGGCGCGAAACCGGTGCCATAGATGACGCCGATATCGGCAAGGTCCGGCGATGCGACGACGCCCTCGTTGACGGCAACGACAGTGGCATCGACCAGTGGTTTCACCAGCTCGCGACCGAACCCGGCAAGGTCCTTGTGCTCGGGCACCTCGCCCTTGATGGCTTTGCCCTTATCCCACTTGTAGAAGCCCTCGCCGGTCTTGCGGCCCAGCTTCTTCTCGTTGACCAGACGGGCGAACTGCGAGTTCTCAGGCACTGAGTGACCCAACTCCTCGGCCACCGACTTGCCGACATCGAGACCGACGGTATCCATCAGCTCGATCGGCCCCATCGGCATGCCGAAGGCGACGGCGGCAGCGTCGATCTGCTCTTTGGACTGACCGGCCTCGACCAGCTGCACGGCGCCCAGCATGTAGGGCATGAGCACGCGATTGACGAGAAAACCCGGCGCGGACTTCACCACCAACGGCGACTTTCCAATCGCGAGCGCGAAGCTGGCCCCACGGGCAATATCGAGATCGGTGTTGAACTTCGACCGGATCACCTCGACCAGCGGCAGCTGCGCCACCGGGTTGAAGAAGTGTAGACCGATGAGTCTGGAGGGATTGACCAGCCCCTCGGCGATGCGTTCGAGCTCGATCGATGAGGTGTTGGTGGCGATGATGGCGTGCGCCGGCACGCGCTTTTCGGCATCGAGGAAGATCTTGCGCTTGATCTCTAAATTCTCGACCACTGCCTCGATCACCACATCGGCGCGGGCGAGACCCCTGCCCTCGGGATCTGCCTCAAGACGGGCGATAGCGGACTGCACTTCGACCGGCTTTTTCAGTCGCTTCTTGAACAGCGACTTGGCCCGGTCGAGTGCCGGCTTGATGCGCTCCATGTCGAGGTCTTGCAGCGTCACGCCCATGCCGCGCAATGCGCACCAGGCGGCAATGTCGCCGCCCATGACGCCGGCGCCGATCACATGCACGCGGCGGAACACCGGCTTTTCGGTGCCGCGCAGGCCTTGCTTCTTAAGACCTTCCGACATGAAGAAGACCTTGCGCAAGTTGGTGGCCGTCTCCGACGCCAACAGCGGCACAAAGGCGTCAATCTCGCCTTTGCTCATCGCCTTGGGGTCATCCCCATGCTTCTCGAACAGTTCGATCAGCGCATACGGCGCTGGGAAGTGCTCGCGGCGGGCTTTCTTGCCGACCTCCTCGCGCATCTTCTTGGCGACGTAGTCCCGCAACGGCCCCTTGGCCATGATGCTCTTGGTCCAAGGCGCCGGATCCGACCGCTTCTTGGCGAGCACCGCCTTGCGGCCTTCCCAGCGCAGTTGGTCGCGATGGCGCACCAGCTTGTCGACGAGGCCCATGCCGCGCGCTGCGCCGGCTTTCAGCATTCGGCCGGTGAGCATGGCCTGCATGGCATCCACCGGACCGGCCTGCCGAATCGAACGTCCGGTGCCGCCGAAGCCCGGGAAAATGCCAAGATTTACTTCGGGGAAGCCGATCCGAGTCGAGTCATTGTTGACCGCGATGCGCCAGTGGCAGGCGAGCGCCAACTCGAGGCCACCGCCCAGGCAGAAGCCATGGATGCCGGCAACGAACGGTACCTTGAAGTTCTCGATCCGGTCGAACAGGGCGTGGGTCCGCCGCAGCGCCTCGGGCAGCACCGAGACATCCGACATCTGGTCGAACTCGGAGACATCCGCGCCCGCGATGAAGCCGCTATCCTTGGCTGAAAGCAGCACCACGCCCTGCAACGATCCCTCGGCGACGAGGTCTTCGAAGCGCAGCACCAGCGTTTCCAGTTCGGCGATGGCCTCGCGGCTGAGCGTATTCACCGGCGCCTTGGGCGTATCGATGGTCAGCCATCCGATGCCCTCGAAATCGAGTTCGAAACGCCAGTTCTTCGTCGGCGGAAGTTGCGGTTGGGCCAAGTTCCGGCTCCTTGTTGCTATTCGGCGGCGTTGGCGGGACGCGACGGACCGGGGTCGCGCGACATCTGCTTGGGAGTCAGTTCGTCAGGATCGAAATCGTCGACGCGAATGGCCCGGTCGGTGGCCTGGTCGGCGAGCCGCAGCACGGCCGCTTCGGCCTCGGTCAGCACGCCCTGATCGACCGCGTCGGTGATAGCGTCGCGATCAAGGCGGCGCTGGATGATGTTCTTCTTGACCGCCCGCACGAACTTGGCCTCGACCTCCTCTGCCTTCGTCACCTTTATGAAGGCATCCTCCAGAACGCCAGTGACGTCCTTGGGGTCCATGGAGACATAGACGCCGGTCGTCAGCCGGTCGCGGAAAGCACCCGGCCGCAGCACGGCGCGTACCAGCCGATAGGTGTGCCGGTCCGAGGCCGGCTTTGCGTGACGCCCGAGCGGAAACACCAACACGCGCATCAGGTTACGGAGCACCACATTAGGGAAGTTTGCGAACACAGCTGCAAAGCTCTGCTCGATGGCATAGACGCGGTCGCGCACGATGGCATCGACCAGCGCCCGATCTTCGGCGAGGCCGCCCTCGTCTTCGAAACGCTTGAGCACGGCCGAGATCAGGTAGAGATCCGAAAGGATGTCGGCCATGCGGCCGGAGAGACGCTGCTTGCGCTTGAGATCGCCGCCGAGGAAGGCCACCGTCCAGTCGCCCACCAGCGCGAAGCTCTGCGAATAACGCGCAAGCTGCTTGTAGTGCTTACCGAGATCGCCCGGCAGCGGCGAGGACGCGAAGGTGCCGAAGCTGATGGCGTGCAGGAAGCTGCCTGCCATGTTGCGCAGAATGAAGCTGATGTGACCAGCAAACGCTTTGTCGAAGGCTTTGACGCCGGCCTTGCGATCCGGGTTCTGCACCGCCTCGATCTCACGATAGAGATAGGGGTGAGCGCGCAGCGCACCCTGTGCGAATGTGATGAGTGTGCGGGTCAGGATATTGGCGCCTTCGACGGTGATCGCCACCGGTGTGTTCATATACCCCGAGAACAGGTAGTTCGACGGACCATCCTGCACGGCGCGACCGCCATGAATGTCGAGCGCGTCATTCACACTGTCGCGCATCGCATCGGTGGTGCGGTACTTGAGCAGCGCGGAAATCACTGCCGGCTTCTGGCCTTCGTCCACCATCGAAGCGGTGAGGCCGCGCGCGGCCTCGAAGGTGTAGGCGTTGCGGATCATTCGGCTGAGCGGATCGGCGACACCTTCCATGATGCCCACCGGAATGCCGAACTGGCGGCGGATACGGGCATAGGCGGAAGTAGTACGCAGGGCGTGCTTGATCGACACGGTGCCGATAGCCGGGAGCGAGATCGCGCGGCCGGTTGACAGGCACTCCATCAGCATGCGCCAGCCCTGCCCCGCATACTGCGTGCCGCCGATGAGGAATTCCATCGGGATGAAGACATTGCGGCCGCGGGTCGGGCCGTTCATGAAGGCCGAGCGCGCCGGATAGTGCCGGCGGCCGATCTCGACGCCTTTGAAGTTGGCCGGCACCAGCGCCAGCGTGATGCCGATATCGTCGACTTCACCGATCAGGTGCTCGGGGTCGTGCAGGTTGAAGGCGAGGCCGAGCAGGGTCGCGACCGGCGCCAGCGTGATGTAGCGCTTATCCCAGCTGAGCTTCACGCCCAGCGTCTTCTTGCCTTCGTACATGTCGTAGGTAACGACGCCGACGTCGCGCATGCCCGCCGCATCCGAACCCGCGTGAGGGCCGGTTAGCGCGAAGCACGGCACTTCGAGGCCCTTGGCGAGGCGAGCGAGATACTTATCCTTCTGCTCCGGCGTGCCATACTTTTCCAGCAGTTCGCCCGGCCCGAGCGAGTTCGGCACCATAACGGTGATGCCGGCTGCGACCGAGCGGCTGGCGATCTTGGAGACTACCTGGCTCTGCGCCTGGGCAGAGAAGCCGAGCCCACCATATTCCTTGGAGATCAGCATGCCGAGGAAGCCCTGGGACTTGAGGAAGTCCCACACTTCGCCGGGCAGGTCGGCACGGTTGTGCCGGATGTCCCAGTCGTCGATCATCGAGCAGACTTTCTCCACGGGGCCATCCAGGAAAGCCTGTTCTTCTGCGCTTAGGGTGACTTTGCGGATGCCGCGCAACTTGTTCCAGTCCGGGCGCCCGGAGAAAAGCTCGGCATCCCAGCCGACGGTGCCGGCATCGAGCGCTTCCTGCTCAGTGCGCGACACGCGCGGCAAGATCTTCTTGACGATACCATAGGCGGGGCCGGTAACGACCAGCTGGCGCAGCGCCGGAATTGAGAGGAGGCCGAGCACAATGCCCGGCAGGAGGGCGAAAACCCAGCCAACCGCGTCGGTAGCGAGCCAAAGACCGGCGTCATCGATAACGATACGGGTGAGCGCGCCGAGTACGGCAAAGGCCAGGGCCCATTGCCAGAGGGGCGCCCGGCGCATGGCCAGGGTCGCGACCGCCACAATACCGAGGACGAGGACCACTAGTGCCAAGATAAGCCTCCCTGTTCACGCTGGGGCAAATCTAGGCTTGCTCCCGTCGACTTTCCACTAACGTAACGCACAGTTGACGTATACGTCAATCTGACGCCCCATACGTTCACAGCGTGCATCTTCCTACCCACGTCGCTCGTTTGACGCTTACGTAATGCCGTGGAATAGTACCCGCAAAGGGACGGAAAGTCCGGGAGGAACGGTGAATGGCAGTTGATAACGCACAAGAGGCGCCTCGGGTTCGACCTTGGATCGAGCACTACCCTGAAGGCATCACCTGGGACGTGTCGATCAATGACACACCCGTGCACGAGCAAGTGCTCGCCGCCTGCGCGCGGACGCCGGATGTGGACGCTCTCGATTTCCTCGGCGCCAAGACAAAGTTCGGTGCTCTCGGTAGAGCCATCAACGCCTTTGCGGGTGCCTTGCAGACTCAGTTCGGCGTCAAGAAGGGCAGCCGCGTGGCGCTGCTCCTCCCCAATACGCCGTTCTACGTCGTGGCGTATTACGGTGTGCTGCGCGCCGGAGGCACGGTGGTGAACTGCAACCCGCTCTACACGGTGCACGAGCTGAGCCACATCGTCGCCAACTCCGGCGCCGAGGTGATCATCACGCTCGACTTGAAGCAGCTCTTTGAAAAGGCCGAGGCACTGGTCCTAGCCGGCCACGGCAAGTCGATAATCGCCTGCCACTTCCCAGATGCGCTGCCGGGGCTGAAGAAGCTGCTCTACAGCCTGCTCAAGGGCAAGGACCTCAGCAAGATCGAGGACAGCAAGATCGTCGGCCAGGTGACGCACTACGCCGACATGATCGCCCGCAACGACACGCCAAGCCCGGTCGACATTGACC
>JAEZKB010000209.1 GCA_023415605.1 Pseudomonadota bacterium | reverse complement strand
CGGGCGGGAATAGAGGGGAAGGCGCGGGTATCGTCGTTAAAGCCGACAGTGTTGTAGAACCCGGCTGTTTCCGTCGCCATTTCGCGAAAGCGGCGCATGCCTTCGGGGCTGTCGTGGAACCACCAGGGCGGACCGAGCCGCAGCGCCGGATAGACGCCGGCGAGCGGCGCCAGTTCGCGCGCATAAGTCGACTCATCGAGGGTGAAGAGCACGACGGTGAGATTAGGATCGGTGCCGACCGCATCGAGCAGCGGCTTCAAGGCACCGACATAGTCGGTGCGGGTCGGGATATCGAAGCCCTTGTCGCGGCCGAACTTGCCGAGCATGCCCGGCGAGTGGTTGCGCCAGGAACCCGGATGGATCTGCATCACAAGGCCATCGTCGGCGCTCATGCGGGCCATTTCGGTGAGCATCTGGGCACGGAACAACGCCCTCTCGCGGGCATCGGCCTTGCCGGTGCGCACCTTGTCGAAGAGGGCGCCGGCTTCCTTGGGCAGCAGGTCGACGGTTTCGGCGGTGGGGTGGCCGTGGTCGGTCGAGGTGGCGCCCATCTCCTTGAAGAAGGCGCGGCGCTGCCGGTGGGCATCGAGATAGCCCGGCCAGGTGCCGGTATCGAGGCCGGTAATTTCGCCCAGCTTGTCGAGATTGGCGGCAAAGCCCTGGAAGTCGGGATCGACGACGGAGTCCGGGCGATAGGCGGGGACCACGCGGCCTTTCCAGCCGCTATCCCTGATCTGCTTGTGCCAGGTCAGCGGATCGAGCGCCGCATCGGTGGTGGAGATCACCTCGATGTTGAAGCGCTCGTAGAGGGCGCGGGGCCGGAACTCGGGCTTGGTGAGCTGCTCGGCAATCTGGTCGTAGACGTCGTCGGCGAGATCGGGCGTGACCCGGTGCCGGACACCGAACAGGGTCTCCAACGTGTGGTCGAGCCACATGCGCGTCGGGGTGCCGCGGAAGAGGTAGTAATTGTCGATGAAGAGCCGCCAGATCTTGCGGCCATCGGTCTCGACCGCCGAGCCGTCGGCGGTTGGGACGCCGAGGTCTTCGAGGCGGATGCCCTGCGAATAAAGCATGCGGAAGATGTAGTGATCGGGGACGATCAGCAGCTGCGCCGGATCAGGAAACGGGAGGTTCTCGGCGTACCAGCGCGGCTCGGTGTGGCCATGTGGCGAAACCAAGGGCAAACCCTTGATCTCGTTATAGAGTTCCTTGGCTACGTGGCGCGCCTTGGGTTCGGCATCGAACAGGCGATCGTCGTCTAGCAACACGTCTATAGTCCCCCTCGGGTGGAGTCGTAATGGAGGCTGAGCGTCAGTGTCAACATACAAGCGGGTGCAACTTGTATGATGAGTTGGCGCGTTTCTGCGGGCTACCATACGAGTCCCCGGCGGACACTGACAACCGCGCCTTTGTGGCTAGAGGCTTAGGCGAAAGCGTAGTCGGATCAGCGGGATAGGTGTGGTTTCACGATTAGGTCGGACGACCCGCATAGATCAATCTCAGCCCCAGGCGCAGGCGCGCCGCGACGTGCTGGCGGTCCCCTTCACCGGCGGCACCGGCGAGCAGCGTCATCAGCAGGTCCGCAACCTCGGCAGCCCGCTGGCGCGAGGGCTCGTCGAGGCGATCGATGATGGCCTGGCGCAGCAGCGCAGTGCTTGCGGCGTCGGCGAGAAGGACGGAGACGTCGAACGTCTCGAGCAATGTGTCGAGGAAGGGTAGCAGCTGCCGCGGGCCCTTGTTCGGCACCGGATGCTCGGCAATGAGCTGCTGCAAGCCACCGAGCTGATGCGTGGCGAGGCGGGCGGCGAGGCCGGCCTTGTTCTCGAAGCGCTGGATCAGCGCCGCGCGGCTCAAACCGACTTCGGCGGCGACATCGGTGAGGGTGAAGTCCGGGCCCTGGCGCAGCATGAGGCGGCGCGTGGCTTCGAGAACGTCGCTGTCGGAGACGAGTTTGGGGCGTGGCATGCCCAATCCATAACCGACGCGCGGGTTACGATCCAGCCGGCTCCGGCACCTCGGCATAGAGGGCCGCCATTTTTCGCGCTTCCTCGGCAATACGGGCGCGGAGCTCGGGCGGTTCCAGCACTTCAATCTCGGAGCCGACGCGGCGCAGCTCGCGCGCGGCCCAGCCGATCTCCTCGGTTGGGATGGTGAGTTCGGTCCAGCCGGCTTCGTCGAGCATCAGAGCGGCAGCCTCGACCGCATCCTTCACGGTCTGGCTGATCTCCTTCAGCCGCTTGAGGCCGGTCTCGGTGGCGCGGACGCGGGCGGTGCCGACATAGATGTCCTTTTCGAACTGCACCGTGGTCTCGGCCCAGTAGGCGGCAAGGTCAAAGTCGCGCGGGCGCTGGAAATGCTCCTCGAGCACCAGCATGGCGATGATGCCGGAGAGGCGGAAGGTGCGGATTTTTCCCGGCTCGGTCTGGGCGACGACGTACCAGATGCCGCCCTTGAGCACGAGACCGAGGGGATCGATCTGACGATCCGAGACTCGGGTCCAGCTCTCGTAGCGGATGGAGAGGCGGGTCTCGGACCAGACGGCGTCGGCCACGGCCTTCAAATGCTGGTGGATATAGCCGGGCTGAAACCAGCCGCCGGGATCGAGGTGGAAGCGCGAACTCATGCGCTTGGCTTCGGCCTGCCAGTCTGGCGGCAGTGCAGCGAGAAGCTTGAGCTCAGCCTGCTGCATGTTGTCGCCGAGGCCCAGTTCGCGGGCAGGGCCGGGGAGGCCGGCGAGGAACATGGCCTGGGCCTCGGATGGAGTGAGGCCGGTGAGGCGCGTGCGCCAGCCATCTAGCAGCGCAAAGCCGCCATTGCGGCCAACATCGGCATAGACCGGAACACCCGCGGCCGAAAGCTGGTCGATGTCGCGATAGACCGTGCGGACGGAGACCTCGAGCTCCTCCGAGAGGGCTTCGGCACTCATCCGGCCGCGCGTCTGCAGCAGCATCATGATGGTCAGAAGACGGCTGGCGCGCATGATTTTCGAGGGTCCAGATAAACACTGACATTCGATGTCAGCGTTATAGGTCCAGAGTGCTGCCGGACGCAATGAGGGACGCGACGATGACCTATCAGTGGAACAAGGCAGAGACGGCCGCGGCGATGGCGGAGAGCGCCTATCCGACCGGCGACATCCACGACTTCAACTTCCTCTTCGGCAACTGGAGCGTGCTCAACCGGCGCCTCAAGCGGCGCGGTGTCGACAGCGACGACTGGGAAGAATTCACCGGCGTCTCGCGCTGCGAACCGAAGCTCGGCCATGCGGCCAATGTCGACGAAATCTGTTTCCCGACGCTGGGCTGGTCGGGCCTTACCATGCGGCTCTTCGACCGGCTGCAACGGCGCTGGTCGATCTACTGGATCAACTCGCAGGGGGCCCGCCTCTTCCCGCCGGTCCAGGGCGGCTTCATCGGCGATCACGGCGAGTTCTATGGCGAGGATGAGGACGACGGGAAACCGGTGAAAGTGAAATTCGTCTGGGAAAAACTGGGACCGATCCACGCCCGCTGGAGCCAGGCGTTCTCGGCAGACGGGATCAAGTGGGAGACGAACTGGGTGATGGAGTTCACCCGCATGGGGTGAGGCCCCGGCCTTCGCCCCCGCGACACGCCCGACACTGATTCTACCAGTTCAGTCGACATTCCACTTGAGCGGAAACGCCTGTAATCTCGGGCCTCTGCGCGTGCGAGGTGACAAACGGGTGGGCGCGGATATGATGCCCCTCCCTTTCCTTGGCGGGTGGGAGCGGCGACCCATGACGACAACGTGAGCGTTGATATTGACGCCTATTTCGAGCGTATCGGCTTTTCGGGGTCGATTGCCCCGACGCTCGAAACGCTCATCCAACTGCATGCCCTGCACCCGGCGGCGATTCCGTTCGAGAATCTCGACGCCATGATGGGCGTGCCGGTACGGCTCGAACTCAAGAACCTCGAGCAGAAGCTGCTCCATGACCGGCGGGGCGGCTATGGGCCGGAGATCAACCTGCTGTTCAAGGCGCTGCTCGAAGACCTCGACTTCAAGGTCAAGGGCGTAGCGACGCGGGTCTATTGGAACCAGCCGGAAGGCAGCGAGCCGCAGCCGACGCATCTGGCGCTGCTAGTCGAGACCAGCGGCAGCACCTACCTGGTCGATGTCGGCTTTGGCGGCATGACGCTGACCGCGCCGATACGGCTGCGCACCGAGATGGTGCAGGAGACACCGCACGGCACCTTCCGCCTCATGGACGGGGATCCCGAATGGGCGCTGGAAGTGCTGATCGGCGAAGAGTGGAAACTGCTCTATCGCTTTGACCTCAAGGAAAAGAGCTTCGAGGACGTGGTCGCCATGAGCGACATGTTGGCGACCGACCCGGTGTTCCGCTCGACGCTGCGCGCCGCCCGGATCGAAAAGGACCGGCGGCTGGCGTTGCGCAATGCGCGGCTCACCACGCGGCCCAATGACGGCCCGGTCGACACGCGGATGATCGCCTCCGTGGAGGATGCCCGCAACGTCCTCTCGACCACCTTCGGCATTGCGCTCCCCAACAACGAGCGGCTCGACCCGGCGCTGGAGGCGGCGCTGGCCAAGGGCGGGGACGCCTGATGGCGCCAGTGATCGTCGACCCCAAGGCGGTCATGGAGTTCAAGGATTTCCAGGCGTTCTACGACTGGCTGGAGAAGCACCATGCCACTGCCGAGGAAGTCTGGATCAAGATGCACAAGGTGGGGTCGGGCAAGCCCTCGATCACGCCCAAGGAAGCCATCGACGCCGAGCTCTGCTGGGGCTGGGTGGACGGGATCCGCAAGGGCCTCGACGAAACGAGCTTTCTGCAGCGCTATTGCCCGCGGCGCCCGAGAAGCGTCTGGAGCCAGATCAACCGCGACAATGTCGAGCGGCTGACCAAGGCCGGTCTGATGCGGCCGCCAGGGCAGGCAGAGGTCGACAAGGCCAAGGCCGATGGCCGCTGGGAAGCGGCCTATTCGGTGTCCAAGACCGAGGTGCCGGAGGATCTGCTGGCGGCGATCGAGGCCGACCCTGAGGCGATGGAGTTCTATGGGACGCTCAGCGCCCAGAACCGTTTCGCACTGACCTTCCGCACCATCAACATGAAGACGGAAGCCGGGCGCAAAAAGAAGATCGCCGACTTCGTCGCCATGCTCAAGCGCAAGGAGACCATCTACCCGCAGGGAAAGGGTTCATCGAAGGAGCCGCGGAAGGCCAAGCCGGTGAGGGCGACATGACCGTCTGGGTCGCGTTTCTCCGGGCCGTCAATGTCGGCAAGCGGCAGATGAAGATGGCCGAGCTCAAGGCGCTCTGCGAGGAACTGGGCTACGAGAAGGTCAAGACCATCCTCGCCAGCGGCAATGTCAGGGTAGAGAGCCGGAAGAACCCCAAGGCGGAGCTGGAGGCTGCGATCGAACAGCGGTGGGGGTTCTTCAGCGAGGCGGTGATGCGCTCGGGCACCGAGATCGAGGCTATGCTGGCCTCGGAACCCTTCGCCAAGTACCCCGAGGAGGGGCCGTTCCATCGCTACGTGATGATGTTCGACAAGCCGCTGCCCAAGGACGCCAAGTTCACCGGTATTGACGGCGATTACGACGTGGTGCGGGTGGACGAGAAGGATATCTATCTCGTCGGTTATCGGCAGCCGGACGGGCGACACGGGCCGGGGCTGGACAAGTTCGACCGGCAGTTGGAGAAGGGTGCGGTTGCCACAATGCGCAACTGGAACACCATTCCCAAGGTCCTCAAGTGATCACTGTCCTCGGTTCGGCCAATCTTGATCTTATCGGCACGGTGAGCCGCATCCCGAAGCCGGGAGAGACCGTGCCGGGCGGCGCCTTTTCGACCGCGGCCGGCGGCAAGGGCGCCAACCAGGCACTGGCAGCACGCCGCGCCGGCGCGCAGGTGAAGATGTACGCGGCCGTGGGCGATGACGACTTCGCCAAGGGCGCCACGGCGGAGCTGATGGCCGGCGGCGTCGATATGAGCAATGTGCCCAGTGTCAAAGGTATGGCCACGGGCGTCGCCATGATCTTCGTCGATACGCATGGGGAGAACGTCATCGCCATCCTGCCGGGCGCCAATGGCACCATGGATGTGGGCCGCGCCGAGGCGGCGCTGGCGGGTATGCAGGCCGGCGACGTGCTGCTGTTGCAGCAGGAAATTCCGCAGGAGGCGACCGAACGGGCGCTGGATCTGGCCAAGGCCAAGGGCGTCACCACCATCCTCAATACGGCGCCGTTTCTCGAAACTACGCCCAAGCTGGCGCCCAAGGCTTCGATCGTCATCGCCAACGAGACGGAATTCGCCTTGATGGCCGGGGATGCCGAGCCGCTGGAGGCACTGATGCGGCAATGGGCGGCGACGCATAATCAGACCATCATCGTCACACTCGGTCCGGACGGAGCGCGCGCGGCAACGCCGGAAGCGTTTATCTCGGTGCCCGCGCTGAAGGTGGAGCCGGTGGACACGGTCGGCGCCGGCGATACCTTCTGCGGCTATCTCGGTGCCGGACTGGATGCCGGGCTGGGGCTGGAAGCCACGATGCAGCGGGCGGCGGTTGCAGCGAGCCTTGCGTGTTTGAAGCCTGGCGCGCAGCCGGCAGTGCCGATGGCCGATGAGGTAGAGCGGGCGCTGAGGTCTGTTTGACCCCGAACCAGGAGGAGTCGCGCTACCCCCTCAGCCGCGGCTCCAGATGGTCCTCGAACAGTCCCTGGCCGGTGTATTCGGCCTCGGCTTGCAATGAAATCCGCAGAAATCGGGATAATCCCTCGGCCGCCTCGGGATCCTGCATAGGGTAGAATCCGGCTTCGAGCCGCTGCAGCAGCGTCGTCTTTGCGGCGATCATGCGTTCGGTGACGCCGGGGCCGTTGCTCATCGAGACTTTCACCTTCACGTAGTCGTGCAGCGGGGTACCGAGGTGGAAGGTGCCGGGGGCGGTGCGCCAGAGGCGCATGA
>JAEZKB010000200.1 GCA_023415605.1 Pseudomonadota bacterium | reverse complement strand
TCGGCAAACCGCACGTTTATGCGGAGCACGCCCTGCAGTGTAAAAATGAGGGCTACATCGCCTACAAAATCCATCCGCACTATTTCTGGAATCCCGAGACCGGCACGCCGACGCCGGGCCGTCCGTCCAACATCAAAGCGGATATCGAGACCATCCACCTGGTGCGCGAGGCCGTGGGGCCCGACTACGTGCTGATGTATGACCCCTGGGGCACCTACATGTCGCTCGAAGAGGCGATTCAGGTGGGCCGCGAACTCGAAAAGGCCAACTACTACTGGTACGAGCACCCGATGCCGGAATACCGGGTCGAGAGCTATGTGCGCCTGTCCAAGGAGCTGTCGATCCCGATCCTATCGCCCGAGATCGTTGCTGGTGGCGTTTTCAGCCGCGCCGAATGGATCCTGCGCGGCGCCGGCGACATGAGCCGCATCGACGTGGTCCGCGGCGGCATCACCGGGGCGCGCAAGACAGCGATCGTTGCCGAGGCCTATGGGCTGCGCTGCGAGATGCATATGGCCGGCTGGGGCAACCTGCAGGTCTGCGGCGCGACCTCCGAGGACACGTCCGAGTATTATGAGAAGGGTCTGCTGGCACCCGGTGTCGACTACGACAAGCCGCACCCGTACCTCAAGAATATCTGCGACAAGATCGATGCGGACGGCTACGTGCACCTGCCGCAGGGGCCGGGCATGGGCTACGAAATCGAGTGGGACTACATCAACGACAATCTCACCGAGCCGCTCTCCACCACCAAGAAAACACACTGGTAAGAGACAGGGCGACCCGCGATGTCCGCCATCACCCGTGCCATACAGGCGATGGACCTCCTGGCCCGCAGGGGCCCGCTGGGGGTGCGTGCGGTCGCCCAGCAACTCGACCTGCCGCTCGGCAGCGTGCACCGGCTGTTGCTCGACCTCGAAGAGGAGGGAGTGGCCGAACGGACTCCGGGCGGCGAGTGGGAGCTCAGCTTCCGGCTGATGGAAATCACCGGCGTCCAGCTCGAACGCATCGCATTACCAGCGTTGGCGCGGCCGTTCGCCGAGCATATGGCTGAGAAGACGCGCGAGACGGTCAACATTAACATGCTTTCGGGCCACTATGGCGTCTGCATCGACAAGGTGCGCGGCAGCGAGGGCATGCAGCTCGATTTGAGGATCGGCTCGCGCGGCTCGATCTATTGCGGCGGCGCCGGCAAGGCGATGCTGGCCTTTCTGCCCGAGACCGAGCGGCAGCGGGTGCTGGCACAGCCGATGCCGGCGCTGACGCCAAAGACAATCACCGACCCCAAGGTGCTCGACGCCGAACTCGCTCGCATCCGCGAGCGCGGCTACTCGATCGATGACCAGGAAGTGGTGATGGGCGTTTATTGCGTCGCCGTACCGATCCTCGACGCTACCGGTCGTCCCGCCGGTGCAATCAGCATCACCGGCACATCGGTTAAGGCGCCCGGGCCGCACGTGCAGCCGCTGGTCGACATGCTCAACGAAGCCTGCGGCCATGTGAGCCGGCGGCTCGGCTATCGCGGCGACTATCCACTGAGCGCTGCGGCGCTTGAACGCGCCTGAACCGGAGACGACAATGACGACGCGTGTCGCGTGGGTGATGAAGCTCAAGCCCGGCAACGAGGCCATCTACAAGCAGAAGCATGATGAGATCTGGCCCGAAATGCTGGCGCTGATGAAGCGCGACGGCGTGCGCAACTTCTCGATCTACCGGCACGGGCTGACGCTGTTCGCTTACCAGGAGCGCGACACGCCCGCCGACCCCAATGGCGCCATCGACCCCATCGTCTGGAAATGGTGGGAAATGATGGCGCCTTACATGGAAACCAACCCGGACTTTTCGCCCGTGCAGGAGCCGGTCGAAGAGATGTTCCACGCCGACTGACGGCGCCCCACTCAACAGAGAGACTTGATGACACTCCCCCTGCTGCACGGCGTCGTGCCCATTCTGATCACTCCGTTCGACGACGCGGGCCGCATCGATGAAGAGAGCCTGGAAAACCTTGTCGAGTTCAACATCCGTGCGGGCGTGCATGGCCTTGGCGTGGCACTGGGTAGCGAAGTGTTCAAGTTCAACGAGGCGGAGCGCGCGCAGGTCACCGCCTGCGTGATCAAGGCGGTGAACAAGCGCGTCCCGGTGGTGATCAACACCGGCGCGGCGGGCACCGATCTCGCCTTGCACTATTCGCGGATGGCGGAGACGGCCGGCGCCGATGCACTGATGGTGATCCCGCCATCGTTCTTCCCGGCCAGCGCTGACGAAATCTTCGACTACTATGTGGCCATCGACAGAGCGGTGAGTATCCCGATCTTCATGCAGGACGTGCCGCAGGGGCCGGTGCCGCCTGGCCTGGCGTTGCGGATTGCCGACGCGTGCAAGAACGTCACCTACATCAAGGTCGAAACCCTGCCGGTGACCGGCAAGGTGGCGGCGATGTCGGCGGTGGCGGGCGACCGGCTGACGATCTTCGGCGGCGCGGGTGGCAGCTATTTCATCGAGGAGATGCGGCGCGGCGCCCTCGGAACCATGCCGTTCTGCAGCCAGCCGGCCGACTTCGTGGCGGTTTGGAACGCCTTCCGCGCCGGCGACGAGAAGAAAGCGCGCGAGCATTTCGACCGTACCATCATGGCGATCAACCGACTGGGCAACCAGGGCGGCGACATCTTTTATGCCATGCACAAGCAGCTCCTGATGCGGCAGGGCGTGATCAAGACCGCCTTCGTCCGCAGTCCGACGACGGCTATCGATCCGGTTACGGCGCGGGAGATCGAGGACTTGCTGGCACAAGTGGTGCCCGTGGCGAAGCCCTTCACACGACTGAACTAGCCATCAAGCTGCGCTTAGTGGCCCTCCCCCGGGTTCGCAGTTGAGAACCAAGAGGGGAACCGGCCAAGCCGGTGGAGGGGGCGCTATGCCACCCTTCTCTCGACCACTCCATGCGCCAGCACCAGCGTCAGCGCGCCGAGCCCCGCCAGCCCGCCGGAAATCCAGAACAGGGCTGTGTAATCGCCAGGGCTGGCGAACAAGCCGAACAGTCCGGCCGACAGCAGGCCGGCGATGACCAGCGTCACGTCCAGCAGCGATGTCGAAAGCCCCACGCGGCCGCGGATGGCCTCCTGGAGGTAGCTGATCGGGACGGCCATCAGTACCGCGATGGCGACGGCGGCGGGCACCTGCAGCCAGTAGACATCGGCGACCGTCTGCGCCTGTGACAGCAGCAGCACATAAGCGGCGTAGATCAGCGCGCCAGCGGCAATCAGCGTGTGCTTGCGGAAGCGGCGGCCGAGCAGGCCCCAGCCGAGCATCAGGGGAATCTCCAGCGCGGCGCGGATGCCGTTTGAAATGCCGACATCTCCAATATTGCCGCCGAAATCGCTGACCATGGCGAGCGGCGTGGCGGTGCCACTCAATCGGATCGAGACATTGATCAGCAGCACGCCGCCGATGCCGATGAGCATGGGCAGGGCGACATAGGCGGTGCCCTGTTCCTTTGGCGCCGGCGGCTTGGGGACAAGCCGTGTCGCCGGGTCGGAGAGCATGAAGAGCGAAATGGCGCCGCAGACCAGATAGGCGGCCGCAGCCAGGAGATAGATGTCGAAAACCTGGTAGATGGCCGCGATCCAGCCGGCCAGTGGCGGCACGATGACCCAAGAGGCGGCATAGATCGAGCGCAGCACGGTGATGCGGAACTCGGCGTCGCCCTGCTGATGCTGGTCGTAATAGACACGCGCGTAGGCGAAGGTCTGGCTGAAGGCCGCATTGCCGAAGGGCAGGATGAGGCACCAGACGATCGCGAAGGCGAAGGGGCTGCGCGCCAAATAGATGATAGCGAAGCCGGCCGTGCCGATGAGCGCGGTGGCGAGCACCAAGAGGCGCCGGTCGCCGATGTGATCGGAAAGCCAGCCTAGCGCGACGGAGGCAATGAGCCCGACGATCGAGGCGACGGTTAGTATCAGCGCATAGTGGGCGTGGCTGATGCCCAAATGATCGATGGCGACGACCGCATCATAGGGCGTCGTCGAGGCCAGGCTGACGCCGATGGCACAGAGGCTCGCCGACAGCAGCACCGCCATCGGCAGCCGCGGTTGCGCAGTTTGCTTCATCGAATGATATTCCTCTCCGCCCAAATGCCTAGCGCAGAATCAGAGAGGAACGCCAATGGTTTGCACGGGTCGAGAATGCCCCGGCCCAGCGGGACGCGATTGGGGCCATGGCGCCGGTCACTACGGGCCTTGGCGGCGTCGAAATCCACCGATTCGCTAGGAAGCGCGGGCACGGCGGCGAAGCGGTGACGCTGCCGGCCCTCGCTTTTTCCTGCACTCGGCAGTTCCGCCACGATGGCGCCATCGGCATGCACACGCAACTGGCGGTCACCTACCGCCTGCTTGATCGCTCTCTACCAGTTACCGACTCGATCCGATTGGTTCGAAAGAGGGGTCACGCGCTTCACCACGTTGTTGACCTTGGACGGTCGCAGCTACTCGTTGGCGATGCTGCCTCCGCGGCCATGACCAAGGAGCCAAGTTGTGGTGGCGATGGCTCTGCCGGTCGGCGCCGAGATTTCGCATCCTTGAGGTCGGTCGCTATGGCTTGATGCCTGCTTCTTGCAGTTTGCGGATTAGCAGCCACCTGGCGGCGTTTTCGATGTCGGGAACTGAATATTCGTTTCCCTCGACATCGCGGTCACGCTGGTAGCTGACGATGACGACGATCTGCCGAGGCAGCTGGTGGTAGTTGTAGGTCGAGAAGCGCCCACCAGTCGGGATGTGCGTGACGGTCCGAGGGCCGGAGCTTTCGAATTGATCCTCAGTCACTTGGACGAGTTGCATTGAAGCCCTTTTCCCTGAAGTCAGCGCCGGCGGGGTTTGGATGTCCGCCGACGCCTCTTGCGTCATAGGGTCAGCCTTTGACGCACGACTGTAATCCGGCACCGATCAGTTTGCCGGCGGCAGTTCCCGACCGGCCGGTCGGGTTATTGGTCGTAGCGCATGGGGGAGAGGTCTGCTTCGGGCACCACGCGCTCGAATGCCTCATTGTCGCTCTTGACACGATACAGCAACTGACGACCCTCGAAGGGAAGGACGAAGGTCACCGAGCAATTGCTCGCTTGTTGCGCGTAGCCAAAGCCGCCGTGCTGCATTTTCAACCGCGCGCCAATAGCATATCTGTGGCGCGGCCTGACCCCGGCGCTTGCAGCCACGGGCTGACTTGGAGCCGGTGCAGTCGATA
The DNA here is from genome assembly GCA_023415605.1 of Pseudomonadota bacterium. GTDB lineage: Bacteria > Pseudomonadota > Alphaproteobacteria > Rhizobiales > Devosiaceae > Devosia_A. The sequence continues at coordinate 47,901 of JAEZKB010000200.1, read as the reverse complement.
CCCTGGGGGCGCTCTTGGTCCGGGCGGACGCGAGCGGGACGGAGATGGCCGGCCGCACGGGCGACTTAACCTGGACGCGTTCCAGCGGATAGTCCGCGCTGTTGTACAACTCGGCCATTTCCAAGCTGCTATAGCGCCGTTCGTCGCACTCCATCAGCGCCACTTCATCAAATGGACGGGGCCGCTCGATCGCAAAGCGAAGCGCCTCAGCGGCGGTGTCGAACTGTCGAAACCGCAATCCATGACGGCGGGGCGTGCCGCGACCGATATAGAGTTCGGCTGGTGCGGCAAAGTCAAAGGATGGCGGCGCGGGGAAGTTCTCAGTGTCCGTCACAGATGCTCCAATGGAAATTTCGCCGCGTCAGACTTGCGAGCGGGCGGATATGGGTGATCACCGTGGGACTGGTCAGGACAGCAGTCCGGTAAAGTTCGTCGCCAAGTTGAGCGCGTAGAGTCCGGCAAAAGTGACGCCGAAGCCCAACAGGGCCGCGCGCAAGCGAACATATCTAGGCAGCGCTGGCGTAGGCGCCAGTGGCACCGGATGGTCTACGGGCATGTTGTCGGCCTTTCCTTTTGTGTGACGGAGGCGAAGCCGCAGGTCATCTCGGCCTGGCGACCCCGAGCTAGTGAGTCACCCCGGCATCCAGGACAAGCGCGTCTTCGAGCTCCTGACGGGATATATCGAGAGCCCTCGTAATCCCACCATCGACAAGGATCAGGCTCAGGCTGATGACAAAGGCGGGCCAGCTGACGTCAAGCGCCGTACGCGTCTGTCGTAGCATGAAGGTGCCAGGCGGATGCGGTACATCCAGCCCGGGCAACAGGAATGGATGACGAAAGGTGACCGTCCTCGGCGGCGATCCCGCGAGCGATTCAGATACGACGATCTTGGATGGGATGGTCACGGCGGCGTCTCCGACAGCTGACTCCATCCGGAAGTCTGCGGAGCCCCCAGCGCTAGGGCCATGACAGACTTGTAGCACGTTAGCTGTGGCCCACCTAACAAATAGTCTGCCGCGACTTGGAGGTCGGCGACGCGTCAGGCCGCGGCGGTTTGACCAGCCATCTGCACAAGCATCTGCCGCATGGCAGCGAAGGTCTCGGTCATGGTCTTGACCTCCGCTTCGGCCTCGCGGGCCTTCTTTTCGCCGGGCAGCTTGAGGTCCGCCAGCAGCGTCATCTGGTCGTCGATTTCGGTGACGGCGTCGAGCGCGCGCGTGCGGGTCTGTTGGTGAGTGTCTCCAGCGGCCGGAGCGCTCGCCAGGTCGTCCTTCCAGATGTCGGTGCGGATGATCAGGCTGGCTATCTTGCGCTTGAACGGAAGGATCAGTGCATCGCGCACGCGGGCGTGATGGGCGTCGAGCTTCGAGAGGGTTGCCATAATGATCTCCAGTGTCCGCCTTGCGGATCAGGTGGTGGAAGGGGCAATGCGCTGGCTGTTGAGCCTGGCCAGATCGGCGCCGGCAAACGTGCGTCCTGCCACCAGCAACCGAGCGCCGCGAAGGCTGACCGGCGCGGCATGTTCGAACGCGAAGCACAACGCCTTGGCAGCGCTGCTGAAGCGGCGCGGCCCTAGCGAAAGGGCAGTCGGCCAGTCACGTCCCAGATACAGCTGAGCGCTCGTGGCGTCTTTGAAAGTTGTCATAGGATACTCAAGTCATCCGGCAGTGCCGGTCAGCTCCCGAAATCATCTGTCGGGAGGTGCGGCCGGGCCACATGCCCGGCCGCAAAGGCAATTACGCCATAGAAATGTTGATTGCCGAAACGCGGCCGTCGCGGCCAGTCTCGAGATCGAACGTGACCTTGTCGCCTTCATTCAGACTGGACATGCCGGCGCGCTCGAGCGCGGAAACGTGGATGAACGCATCCTTGCTGCCGTCGTCGGGCTGGATGAAGCCGAAACCCTTGGTGGAATTATAGAACTTTACGGTGCCATTGGTCATTGTCATTGACTTTCAGTTGTGAGGTGAGCCCATCAAGGCGAACACTCTCGTTCCCCACGAGCAAGATGCCCTGTGAGGTCTAGACGTTCGCGAAGCGGGAGAACCAAACAACCGGCGAGCCGGGAGATCAGAAGCCAGATTGGCTAAAACGTATGCACCCTTATGACCCACAAAGGTGTTCGCAACAAGGCCTCTTCGACTCTGCCTTTACACATTGTTCGCGTGACGGAGGGTCCAACGGGACCAAGCCCCGCGCGTTTCGGAGTGCTCATGACGCGACCGCCCGTCAGAAGCGACCCTTAGGTCTCTGCCACACTCACGGCATCGGTTGTCCAAGGGGCCGAACTATCAGTTCGGTCCGAGCCCACGGCGTTGATCCACACTCTCTTGGCAACGGCAGTCATCTGCCCGTAATAGGTGGAATAGGCGGCATCAGCCGCGTCCCGTCCCACGCCGATCCGCACGATGCCGTCCAGCGGACACTGCCTGGTTGCGTCGAACAGGTACCAACGACCGCCAAGATATGCCTCGAAGACGGCATGGAAATCCTGCGGCTCGAGTTGCCATCCGTAGGCGGAGACGAAGCGCGCAGGAATACCAAGTGCCCTGCAGAAGGTAATGCCGAGATGCGCGAAGTCGCGACATACGCCGGCTCGGAGTTTGAAGGTGTCCGCTGCAGATGTTGCGCCGTGACTGCTACCTGCGAGGTAGTCCACCTCTTTGTGTATCCAATTGCAGATTTCTGTCACGCGGCCATGCCCTGCAGCAAGCCGCCGAACTGGCGCCAGGCGAAGCGGGCCAGTTCATCAGATTGGCAGTAGCGGCTTGAGAAGAGGAAAGGGATGACGCTCATTGGCAGTTGCGAGACGGGGATCTCGTGGACCGTTTGCGGTGCTTGGCAATGCGGCCGAACATCGACCCTCGCGGTTGCAGTGATGGTCACCGAACCCGATGGCAGGAGCATGCGGCGATAGAGATTGCCGCTTTCGTGGTACCGGTAAACTTCTTCGGACACTGTCGGAGAGGCAACAACGGCCTGGAAAGCGACGAAATGCTGCGGGCTTGGCGAAACGTCCACACTCAGAAAGAGGGTGGTGGGTTCGGCAACCTCATAACTCAGCTCACAGCCGACATCGAAGATCATTTTATCGATGACGGCTGTCGGGAGGCGGCCTGCTTGAAGCCGATCAGCCCCCGCCGCACAATTTCCTGACGGCTCACTCCCAGCGCCTCCGCGGCACCGGGGCCGTGGGTTGAAAAAACCAAGTTTGCTCGCATGCGAGTCATATGTATGCGCTCGGCGGCGCGGGGTGTCATGAACATTTTTGGGGGATCCTTCTTATCGAACCAACCCGCGGGATCCATCATGGTTGCCCATGCAATCCATCAACCGTCAGCATCTCCCCCCAATGCAGCGGCCACGCCGTCACCGCCAGTGCCCCGAAACGAATCTGGCCGAACGCATCTGGCCGCCTCGAAGGCTTCATCCAACGAGTTGGCGGCGGCTTGGCCCATGCACGCGGCTTGAGGCTAGTTGGCGGCGCCGGGCTGATCCTGCGTCGTGCCATCCGGCCGGCGACCTAAATCATCGATGTTGTCGTCCATGGCCCCCTCGCCGGGACTCGGTTCCTCAGCCTCGCTCCCCGGATCACTGCTGTTTGAACCGTCTGTCTGTTCGCCATCACGATCGACATCGGCATCGCTACCCGGTTCGACATCCGGAGGCACGTCCTGCTTTTTGCCGCTACTGCTCATCAGCATTCTCCACTAACTCGATGGTACCACACGCATGCCAAGGCAAACCTCGCCTGGAGCAGCCAGTTCCGCTTTTGAGATGCGATTAGTGGAGGTGGCGCAAGACGAAGAGTGACTGTGCTATCGCTGAAGGTAGCCTGGTCACGCTGGCGAGGAGCGTGACCAAGTACTCGGTGCATCGCGATAGTCGAGGGCTACTGTGAGCATGGCGCCGCCTTCGGCTCTCCGAACGATGATTTCGAACCGCCGCGCCTTGCCGTCGCCCAACAAGTCGTCTGTGGCCCACCTCGCCAGCGCGCCGACAGCCGCGTTCCGTGCCGCTTGCTCGTTGGCGAACTCGGTGCCCTGATCGTCAGTCAGCACTTGGTCGTCACAAAGATAGTCAAAGTAAAACAAAGGCAAGCGCGGTTCCTTCGTGTCGACAAGCAACTTATGGTTCGCTGCACGGTTGCATTTGGCGTAGAAGTTAAGAACCTTACATGGGTTTAGCTGCCTGAAGGGTGGCCGTCAGGGGTTCCACTTCCCTGCTGCAATCGCCGTCTGTCGATGTGGGACAGGGCACAAGCGGAGGCAGCCATGCACCCCGTTGTCCGGAAGTTCAGTCTGCATCAATCGATCAGCGAGGAGGAGCAAGCCGCCATCGAGTTGGCGCTGCGCCACGTCATCGACGTCTCTGCTGGAGAGAGTGTCGCCATCGATGGTGATCCTGTCGAAGACATGTACGTCCTCGTCGAAGGAATGCTTGCAAGGGCCAAAATTGGTCCGGCGGGAAACAGGCAGCTGTTGGCGCTGATGATACCCGGGGATAGCTGCGACTTCGGCCTCTCACTTCTGCCGCGCCGCGACCATTCGATCGTTGCCCTCAGCAATGCGCGCGTCGCTCGAACCAGCGATACTCGTCTCCGCCGCATGGCCGCTGTCTTTCCCAACCTCGCGGACGCATTTCGCAGGGCGCAACTGGTAGAGACATCCATTAGCCGTGAGTGGACCATGAACGTTGGATCACGAAATGCGATCGAGAGAGCCGCACACTTCTTTCTCGAAACATACTTCAGGTTGGAGGCGATAGGCCTCACCCAATCACAGGGTTGCGCCATGGTGCTGACGCAGATCGCCCTGGGGGACGCGTGGGGCGTCTCACCCGTACACGTGAACAGGACGCTGCAGACTTTGAGGCAAAAAAAGCTGCTTGCTTATGGCGGTGGCAGACTGACCCTGCTCGACATGCCCGCTCTGATAAGCATTGCGCAGTTTGACCCGACTTACCTGCATCTGCACTGACCGGCTGGCCGGCAAGAATCGGCATCGCGCTCGCTGCAAAGCAGCTCGACGCTCACAATTGCAGGCTGGTCCTAGGACCGTACCAGCAGGACTCCAAACAGCACCGCCGACCAGTGCGATACTGCCGCAACAAGGACGTGACCGTGCCAAATCGCCTTGGCGTACTGAAGCCGCCTGTTGAGATAGAACGCTACTCCAATTGAGTAGAGTATCCCTCCCAACCCGAGCAGAGAGAGGACCAGGACGGAGGTCGCGCCCGCCAAGGGAAAGGCTGCAATCGCGCCAACCCAGGCGATGCCGAGATACACTGCCACCCACACCTTCTGTCCGATCGACGGCATCAAGACCTTGCCGAGCATGCCCAGTCCGGCAAGGGCCCAAAGGCTGGCGGTGAGCACCCAGGCCCAGGTACCGGAGAGGAGGTACGCCGTGAACGGAGTGAAGGTCGCTGCGATCATGAGGAAAATCCCCACGTGATCCAGCCGCCTCAGGAACGGTTGCCAGCGAGCGCGGGCGAAGTTGTAGGCGGTCGAAAAGCCGAACATGGCTATGGCGCCCACCGAGTAGATTGAGACCACAGCGAGTTTCCCCGGATTGGGATCTTGCAGGCCCAGCCAAAGCAGGACGACGCCACCCAGAATTGCCAAACTGATCCCAAGAACATGGACGAAGAAGTCGGCGACTCGCGCCTCAGGGCTGGGATAGTGCGGGCGCTCGGTCATTGAACCTCGGAACCAGGTGGAAGCCTTCAATATGGGAACGACAGGGCCGCAATACGACCGGGCACTTATTTCGGTGACCAAGTCGCACCTTTGCTCACCTTCCGCTCGGGATAAGATAGTGAGGCTTTGCTAGCGGTTACCGAGGTCGTCATCGATGAGAATGGCGGAGTGCAGCGCCGCCCTGCCCTCCGTCCGCCAATGTCCGGGCTTTCAAGGCTTTACCGACTGGAGTAACGGGATCACGGTTGACTACATGGTCATCGAGCCGACGGCACGTCCCGCTTCGGTAATCTGCAATTCGGTCGCGTTCCGGACAGCGAGCCCTCGCGAGACGAGGAAGAACACGGCCCCCTCATCATCGCTGCCGAACAACGACCGGAGTGGCACGGCGGCCGCATTGAGGTTGCGCAGCAGGTTATAGGAATAGACCGGGATGAACTCCCGCTCCGGGCCGGCCCCAAATCCTTCGCCAGCAGTCGATGGCTTGGACTCCTCAGCAGCCTCATGAACGAAGCAGAGTGCCTCGATCCAGGCTCCGACCTTTCGCGGGACCATTTCGGTACCCGCCAGCCAGGCAGTGACCGCATCAGAGGGGACATCGATGGCCTGCGCCAGTGTGTCCTTGGGCCATCGCACCAGCCGGAGGCACTCTTCGAGTCTTTCGGGGGTCATTCGTGTTCCTTCCACAGGTTGGGCGTCGGAGGTCTCGGCGCGGCCGCGTCAAGATCTCCAACGCCCGAAGCCGGGGGACGACCTAACCGGCGGGTATCGGTGACCCTGGCCTGCGCATCGCCCCCGACCGCGTTCAATTGGTGAGCCACTTCTGCTGCGAGAAGACGGCGCCCTGCTCAAGCGCTGCAGGCTGTCGTCCGACTGCAATGCCAGCGACACCATTTGACCATCGGGCAGCGCGAGGCGTATGCGGCCACCACTCCGGTCGAGCACCAGCGCGGCAACCCGCTGCCCGTCAGGCCGCTGAATCAGCAGCGTGTCGGATGTGACGACCCGAACCACATGGTGGTGCGATAGCACCGTCACTGCGCTACCCGGCCGAAGGGCCTTGGCGTCCAGATCAGCGTGCCACTGGGTCAACGCGCACCTGTCGGGATGAAGCCGATCAATCCCCCCAGCACGATGTCGCGCCGTGTCCTGAGGCCATCTGCGCCCTGGACGATAGTACCCCTTAACCCCACGCCAATGGCAAGCGGTCGGCTGACAAAATGCAATCTTGCCCGCTGGGTAGCGAAGCTGTCGCGACTTGCCTTGCGGCTCTCGCTGTTCATGATGAGGCTTTCGTGTCGGCTAAGGGGCCCAAGCGGGCGGCACAGACATCGCAAGCAGACACGAGGGATGACTGGGGAGGAAGCAGTACGCTTCCTGCCACACTCATATAGGCGTACGGGGAGGCGCAGCCAACAGATATATTTCCGCAGACAATCCTTCGAAGAATCCTGACGGTGTGGGATCCGGACCCCAAAGCGCAAATCCCATGGGCGTCAACCGACCGGCACTTCCTTGGCGGCCGGAGCGTCACGCAGCAAATGAAGTGAGACCGGTGTGTGGACTACACAACCTTAAAGAGCCCGGCCGCCAGCCGCAGGGGGTCTTCGCCTAGCGCTCGATTTGCTGGTGGACCTAGAGAGGTGGCGAAAGTGTCTGCTCTAGGCGCTCGACTATTGGATCGAACGTCTCGCGCTCGCCTTCGGGATAGCTGATCTCGAAAGCGGAGAGGTGCGACCGATCCTCATTGAACATGAACTTCGCGTAGAAGATCAGGTCGTCGCCTTCGTAGTCCGAGCGGGTGTAATAGCCTGAGAGCACCACCCACTGATCGCCACTTGCACGATAGGTGACCTCTGCAATCTGCGGGTTCTGTTGCAGCTCGGCCGAAATTTCATCGGGAGCGAGGCGGGCGGCGTTCGCACCGCCATAGACGTCGAGGACCCCCGATCCATTGACCTGGCGGAAGCGAGAGCCGCGCGGAGCATCCGACAACTGCTTCATCGCACCGGTTGGCACCTCAATGGTGAAACCGAACTCCGGATCCTGATAGAAGCTCCACTCGTCCAGAGCAACGGCGTCCACTGGAGGTAATGCGGCTAGGCCTTGCCGGGGAACGCGAATGACAAATTCCGGCCCTGCCTCTAGTCGCCGGATGCTGAAAGGAAGCTCGGGAGGACTCAGTTTCCTGTCTTGCTTCTGGTGGCCGGGCGGGTTGTGTCCTGGCTTGTGATGCGCCATTGCGTCAACTGGAAGTACAAGCAGGACAGCGAAGATCGAGAGATAGGCTTTGGGCATCGGAGGTCTCGCATTCAGGTACCCAATGCGCGAATAGTCCGACTGTTGCTGGCGACGAAAGTCCATACAATGTGGCGGATATCTGCCGCGGTTGGGACTGACTGCCGCCTGATCCGGGTCCCCGTAGCACGTTAGGCACGGAAGCTGGAGCAGACGGGACGAGTGCCCGCCTGCCCCAATTGATCCTAGTTCGATGTCGTCGTGCTCGTGGAAGAGTCCTCGCCATCGGTGTCCGAGGCGCTCTCCGCATAGAGCACCAGAGTGTCGCCTTCCATGGCAACGGCGACAACGTCGGCCGCGGTCAGGGAACTGCCCTGCAAGGCAGTGGTCACCGCCGCGTTGGCAGAGAGAGCATCCGCATAGGCGGGAGCGCCAGCGACAGTGTCATCGCACTCGGAGAGCATTTGGACACGAACGTTCGTGGCCGCGGCGATCACTGCAGCGTCGACGGCGGCCATGGCACCGATATTGGCCTCGTCACAAGATTCAGCCGCCGCGCTGGTTGCCGTACCGGCGCCGGCCGCCGCGTCGGCAGCGGCCTGTTCTTCGGGCGTGATGGTGCCATCGTTGTTGGCATCGGCGTTGACGGTCGTGCCCGTCCCGGCGGTACCGGGCGCGGTCCCCGATAGTCCGGCCGTACCACCGGCTGCAGCCTGTTCCTCGGCCGAGAGGCTGCCGTCACCGTTGACGTCGAGTGCAGCGTTTTCCGGCGTCACGGCAATGCTGCCACTGGCATTGGCACTGCCGGTGGCACTGCCGGAGCCGGTGGTGGATCCGGACGTGGCCGAACCGGCTGCTCCGGCTGTAGCGCCGGCGGTGGTCCCGGCATTCACCTCTTGGGCGGCAACCGGGCATGCGAAAGCGAGCGCTGCGATGAGCGCGATGGTCGACACGGTTTTCATAGTGTTCCTCTGGTCCTTGTTGTGCCGGTACTGGCCGGCAACTGTTGCTAGACCGCCTGTTGGGTTGTCCCGGGTATGCCCGGATACCCTAGAAAAACTGAACCATCGGGCACTTGGTTGCCGCACGGATCGAATATCGGGATCACGACAAGCGAAAGCTGTCGACTAGGAACCGGACATTCATAGCGCCAGTCCAGCAACAGCTCCCCGGAAATGGGCCGGCGAGCGAACATCGCCCACTCGCGACGTGCAGACGCATCCATCGGCGCGGTGGCGCATTCGGTGTTGATGGTATCCTCGTCAAGCTCTGCCCGCCCGCCGTTACTGACACATCCAGGTCGCACCTGGTGGCATCGGGGTCGCCCCTATAGCCGCGCAGAGCTGATCTGCGACGGGCTAGTCCATCTTCTCGGAATTCTTGTCGCCCTTGGCCTCGGCGGCATGCTCATCGGCATGGCCGGTCTGGTCACTGCGCCGGCCGAACTGCCGATGATCTGCGTCTACATAGCATCTCTCGTTATCGTCCTCACCATTTCGATGGCGTTCAATCTGGCACCGGCGACCCCGATCAAACGTCTCTTGGCGCGGCTCGATCAGGCTGCCATCTTCCTCCTCATTGCCGGCACCTACACACCAATTCTGGCCGTCATCTCCGGCAGCAGCGTCGTCAGCCTATTGTTGCCGCTGGTCTGGGGAGCGGCGCTCTTGGGCATTGCGCTCAAGCTGATCGTGCCCGACCATTTCGGCCGCATTGCCTTGCTGCTCTACCTCGGTATCGGATGGAGTGGGCTTCTTGTCTTCCAGCAGCTGGCCACGCAATTGCCGGCCTCGACTCTATGGCTGTTGCTGGCGGGTGGAGTGGCCTACTCTTCGGGCATTGTGTTCCATCTCTGGGAGCGTCTCCGTTTTCACAACGTCGTCTGGCACTGCTTCGTCGTTCTCGGCGCAAGCCTACACTTGTGGGCCGTGCTCGATTGCATGGTGCTGAGGCGCCTTTAGCGCAGCTAAGCTGCGAGCCTTGGGCGGATGCCGAATATAATGCATTCACGCCCCCGATCGCCTCATCAGCCATTCTGGCAATGACTTAGGTTAGCGGTAGGAACAATAATCTCGGCAACGGAAGGCAACTGCAGAGGTTTGGCCTATGCCCATTTCGGGCCGGAGCTCTGCCCATGTTCATGCGCGTCGATCGTCTGATCACCGAACTGCCGCCGCCCAAGACCCAGGACCCGAACGCGGCAGCAGCGCTTCAGGAGCTGCTCGGCGGCAAGTACGGCGAGATGTCCACTCTAGGCAACTACATGTTCCAGAGCTTCAATTTTCGCAGCAAGGACAAGCTGCGGCCGTTCTATAGCCTCGTGGCCTCGATCACCGCCGAAGAACTCGCCCATGTCGAGTTGGTGAGCAATGGCGTCGCCATGCTCAACAACGGTCCCGAGAAAAAGAACCAGGACGTCAAGCCGGGCGAAGATCCGTCGCTTTCGCCACACGAAGCCATGAAGGAAATACGGCTGGCCGCTGGCTTCTTTGCCAATGCGGGCGGGGCGACTCCCGTAAACTCCAATGGCGTGTCCTGGAACAACGACTTCATCACCACGACCGGCAATGTCATCTTTGACCTGCTACACAACTTCCATCTCGAATGCGGCGCTCGGTTGCACAAGCTGCGCGTCTACGAGACGCTGAGCGATCCGACCGGCCGGGAGGTCTGCGGCTATCTCCTGGTGCGTGGGTCGGTGCACGCCCATTCCTATGCGCTGGCGCTCAAGAAGCTAACGGGCGTCGAGATCGAAAAGATGCTCCCCACGCCCAACATCCCGCTCTCGAAAATACCCGAGTGCCAGAAGTATCTCGACGAGGGATCGCATCGCCGGCTCTATACTTGGAGCCCGGGCGACTACAAGGAAATCTCCGGCATCTGGTCGAACGACGAAGTGGCGCTACCGGACGATCCTCCAGGGCCGCTCGAAGTGGTCGAAGGCATGCCCGATGGGGGCAAGATGCAGCAGCTGGCCGGCGTCCCCTCGGCGTTCACGCCCGACTATGCCCCCGAGGAGTTCTACGAGATCGCCAGCAAGCTCTACAAGAAATCGCGCTGAGCAGTCGTAAAAGCAAAGGGCGGGCCCTCCCCAAAGGTTCGCCCTCGCGCGACCGCGACGCGACGGTCCCCAGAAGCGTCGAGACTACAGAAGACCCCCAGCGAAAAATGATCCTCAAAGCGGACCCGGCGTCGCCAGCCGACTATCCCCGGTAGGAGTGGTTCGGACCGGTGCGCACCTCGCTAATGAAGTCCTGCGGGCGAGTGAAGAAGCTGTTCTCGAAAAAGCGGTCTGTCGCTGGGTGGCCGCTAGGGGCCTCAAGCGATCCGACACTCAACGCAGGGCGCTGTTGGCGGTCAGACAAGCTGTAGGGCTATCGCGACAACGGGTGCCGTCAGGTGCGAAGCCCGTCGCCGGCGCCGACCCAGAGATTCCCGCCGCGGTCGAGGCGGAAGTAATGGGCACGCGGATATGGCGCGGCTTCACGACATGCGAGTGGCTTCGACTAGATGTGTTCCGATAAGTCCCACAGCCGCGTAGCCAGTTCAGGCTCGATGGCGAAGGCGGCCACACCCTTACGTCCCGTTTCGCCGGAATTCACGGGCGCGATATTGCAGTCTTCGAGATAAAGTCCGCCTATTCCTTCGAGCAGCGGACTGGTCGCGGCCCAGGCGCTTGTCGCTGCGCCCTGTTGCGGGGTCTTCATGCCCTTGTCCGGGTCTATGATGGGCTTGCCGCTGTTGTCCATCGCGTCAAAGCCTGCAATCTCCTCGTCGGAAAGGTGCCGCGCGAGATTGGTCAGCACCTGCCCGGGGTGGAGGGAAAAGGCCCGGATGCCTTGTTCTTTTCCCCGTTTGTCCAATTCGACGGCGAACAGCACATTGGCCGTCTTGGATTGCCCATAAGCCGTCCAGCGTTCGTATGGGCGGTTGAGGAAATCGATGTCGTCGAAATCAATGCCAGCAATCTGGTGGCCGCGCGAGGAGACGCTGATCACGCGCGCGCCCTTGGCTCTTGCCAGCGCCGGCCAGAGCGCCTTGACCAACCGGAAGTGACCGAGGTGGTTGGTGGCGAATTGCCCTTCGTGCCCATCGGCGTCGCGGAATAGGGTCGTCGCCATGACGCCGGCGCTGTTGATCAGGATCGGCAAGGCGATGTCGCGCTCGAGGAAGCGGTTGGCGAAGTTCTGGATGGACGTCTTATCCATGAGGTCCATCGGCAGGATCTCGACGCCCTCGATCTGTCCCACGGCTTGGGACGCCTTGTCCGGATCGCGAGCCGGGACGATGACGGAGGCACCAGCGCCCACCAGCGCCAGCGTTGTCTCAAGCCCCAATCCGGAATATCCGCCGGTGACGATCGCTGTAGTGCCGTTCAGGTTTTGGCCCTTGAGAACATCGGCTGCGGTGCTGAAAGCGTTGAACGGGGAGGTGATGGGGTATTGCTGATGATGCATGGTTCCAAATCCGGTCTCTTTCGTTCCACTGAAATAGGCACTACATCCGGGACGACCCAGCTTCAGAAGTCCGAGTTTCCGTCGTGATCGTCCAAACCGCGCCAGAAGACGTCTTGTCCCAGATCCTCTCGACGGTGCGTGCCGAGGCCCGCTGTTCCATCCGGCTTGTCGCCGGTGGCACGTGGGGTGTCGACTTTCCCATGCCCTCCCACATCAAGATCAACGCCGTTCGTAAGGGTCAGTGCTGGTTGCGGCTCGCGGGGCAAGAGCCGGTCAGACTCGTCGCTGGGGACTGCGTGGTGGTAGCGGGTGCGCCGTTCATCCTGTCCAGCGAACCGGATGGTGACACCGTCCCGGCGCGCGATATCTTCGGATCGGACCCGCTGGCTGCAGCAATCGGGGAAGGCGAAGATTTCGCCATCGTGGGCGGCAGCGTCGAGGTGGACGGCGCAGATGGTGCTTTGCTCACTGGAGCGCTGCCGCCGATCGTGACCATTCAGGGCGACAGAGCCAGGTCGATCGCCTGGCTGCTGTCGGAACTCGATCGCGAGTGGAACAGCACGGCCCCTGGTGCCCGCTTGATGAGCAATGACCTGCTCCGCATGATCTTCATCCAGGTGCTCCGCATCTATATGTCGGACGCGGAAGCGCCGACGCAGAGCTGGCTGTCGGGCCTTGGCGATGTCCATATTGCCAGAGCGCTGGAGGCCGTTCATCGCGATCCGGCCAACGACTGGACTGTCGATGCTCTGGCGCGGGAGGCGGGACAATCGCGCTCCGCCTTTGCCGCCCGTTTCAAGGCGTTGCTCGGACAAGCACCCATGTCGTATCTGACGCAGTGGCGGATGCGGCTTGCCGCAACAAGGCTGCGTTCGTCGCGGGCGTCGATATCAGAAATTGCCGCGGCGGTCGGGTACAGGACCGACAGCGCCATGAGCGCAAGCTTCCGGCGCATCTACCAGATGTCGCCCGCGATGTATCGCAGGCGCCACCAAAGCTTCCGGTAGGGCAGACTTTCCTGTTATCATCGGACCAGAAGCGGTCACGCGCGAACGTCTAGGGCGCGGGTTGATTGGGTTGTTGCTGAGGTACGACACCAGGATTTAGGTGCTTTCTCAGATACACAGCCGTTCTGCTTTTCTCGCTCGCAGCCACATGCACCGGAGTTCCGGTAGCCACTATTCGTCCGCCTTCGTCACCGGCGCCCGGCCCAAGGTCGATGACCCAGTCGCTGGCAGCGGCGACGCGCATGTCGTGGTCGACCGTGATTACTGTGTTGCTCGCATCGACCAAGGCGTTCAGGTGGGTAAGCAGACGCTCGACATCGCTTGGATGGAGGCCAGTGGTCGGCTCATCGAGGATGTAGAGCGTGTCGCCCCTACCCCCTCGCTGCAGCTCGGTTGCAAGTTTCACGCGTTGTGCCTCGCCACCGGAAAGCTCGGTTGCGGGCTGACCGAGCCATAGGTAGCCGAGCCCTACGTCCTTGAGGACTTCTAGAGGTCGGCTGATCGGCGCCGTTTCTACAAAGAAGTCAGCAGCGGCGTTCACCGTCATATCGAGGACCTGCGCGATGGTTTTACCCCGGTATTCGATCTCCAAGGTCTTCTCGTTGAAACGCGACCCGTGACAGATCGGACATGGGGTGTAGACGCTAGGCAGGAACAAGAGTTCGACCATCACAAAGCCCTCTCCGTCACAGCGCGGACAGCGCCCTTTGGCGACATTGAAGGAAAACCGTCCGGCATCGTAGCCCCTGCGCCTGGCCAGCGGCGTGCCGGCAAAAAGCCTGCGTACATGATCGAAGAGACCGGTATAGGTCGCAAGGTTCGAGCGTGGAGTGCGGCCGATCGCCTTCTGATCGACTTCTACTAGGCGGCGTATCTGCTCCATGCCCTCGACGATCTTGCCCTCAGTAGGAGGCACGACATCCTCCTCTGCGGTGTCCGCATCGGTCGAGACGTCGATCCGCGGCAATTTCCCCAAGGCATCACTGACAAGGTCGACCAAGGCCTGTGCCACCAGGCTCGATTTGCCTGAGCCGGAAATCCCCGTGACCGTCGTCAGCACTCCCAAAGGAAATTCGCAACGCTGATCGCGCAAGTTGTTCCGTGTCACCCCCTCGAGCTTCAGCCAGCCCTTCGGCTCCCGCGGAGCCCGTTTCGATTCAGTCTGGTTCCGAGCAAGGTGACGACCGGTCTCCGATGTCTCGACTGCAGTCAACCCTGCTAGCGGGCCGCTATAGAGGATCCGACCACCCAGCTCCCCCGCGCCAGGGCCCACGTCGACGACCCAGTCGGCCTGCTCGATGATGTCGAGTTCATGCTCAACCACAAACAGCGAATTTCCGAGGTCCTTCAATCGGCGGAGCGCACGGAGCAGCGCCTCTGTATCGGCCGGATGGAGTCCAGCGGACGGCTCGTCCATCACGTAGACCACGCCAAACAGGTTGGAGACGACCTGCGTCGCCAGCCGAAGTCGCTGCAGTTCACCCACGGACAATGTCGGCGTCGAGCGTTCAACGGTAAGGTAGCCAAGGCCAAGATCGAGAAGGACATCAAGCCGCCGCCCTAAGTCGGAGGCGATGCGTTCGACGACAACCGCCTTCTCTGGGAATTTCTCTCGCAGACTCCGTAGCTTCTCGCCCTTCGCGTAGGAAGCGAACATCGACGCCAGTCGACTCATTGGCAAGTCTCCGAGTTCGGCTATGTTCAATCCCGCGAAGGTAACCGACAGCGCTTCGCGACGCAGGCGTTGCCCGCCACAGAGAGTGCAGGGGCGGCTCACCATGTACCGCCCAGCGCGTCGCTTCATCATCGCGCTCGTGGTGGTGGCGTAGCTGTGCGTCACATGCCGGCGAGCGCTGGAAAATGTCCCTATATATGCTGGTTGCACCTTGCCGCGGATGGCCCGCTTGACCTCAGCGGTCGTGTAACCCGGATAGACGGGGACCTCCGGCTGCTCGTCGGTGAACAGAATCCATCCGTTTTCTTTGTTCAAGCGTGCAGGCTCTGCGCACGCCCTTAACATGGCAGGATACATCCGTCGCGGTAACCGGCCGCGGCCGCGAAATCCAACACCGCCTGAATGCGCTGACGAAGCCGGACGCCGTTTCGTGCTTGGCCAGACGAGCGTTAGAACCTTGGCCATTTCGGTGGCCGGGGGCTTGCGGCGGATTCAACCTTATCTACCCCTTCCAGCACCTGAAGTTGAACTGCGTGACCCTGAGCCGAACTTCCGTCAGTGGACCTACACCCGTGGTCGGATCCAGCCGTTGATCTGGTAGCGTCATGGCCATGACTTAGCGCCCGGGTGGATCACCTGCACAAATTTCTGCGAACCACTACGGAAAAGTGGGACTGGCGGAGAGAGAGGGAAACGCCTCCATATCCAACAACATCCGTGGAATCAAGCGCTTAGGCGACTGCGTCGATTGCCGTGTGTACCAATGATGTGGCGTCACTTGCAAGACCCTCGCGATGTCCGCCGCGCCTCACACATGCAAGGCCCTACTCTCTCCGCCTTAAAAAGTGGGCGTCCGCTTTGCGCCTTGTGTCCGTGAGTGCATGAAGCGACTCGAGGCCGCGGCCATGCTCCAACTCCGAACGCGTCATCACAGGCGGACGGGCGCATCGCCGCCTGCGGCGGTGTTGATCTCCGGGAGCAAAGCAGAGATGTTCCTGTTCTGTTTCCACCCAATCAAGGGGAGTCTGATGATGCTGGAGGGTAAGGTGGTGCTGGTGACAGGCGCGAGTCGAGGCGTGGGCCGCGGTGTCGCCCTGGGGCTAGCCGAGGCAGGTGCAACCGTGCACATCACGGGCCGCACATTGCGCGAAGGCGAGCATCCTGATGGGCTGGACCGTCCCGGATCACTCGGTTCGGTTGTGGACGCGGCCAAGGCCTACCCCGGAAGGGTCATTGCGCATCGCGTCGATCACAGCAGGGACGCCGAGACCGAGGCCATCCTGCGCCAGGTGATCGCCGATGCCGGCCGGCTGGACGTGCTCGTCAACTCAGCCTGGGGCGGCTACGAGCGCATGGACGACGAAACCGGCTTCACCTGGGTCTATCCCCTCTGGCAGCAGCCTATGTGGCGCTGGGACGCCATGATGAATGTCGGTGTGCGCTCGGCCTATTGCGGCATCCGCATCGCCGCAGAGGCCATGGCCCGGCAACGGTCGGGGCTGATCGTCAACATCTCCTTCTGGGCAGCGCAAAAGTTCATGCAGAACGCGGTCTATGGCATCTCCAAGGCTGCCATGGACAAGATGGCGGCAGACGTCGCCTTTCAGATGCGGGAGTTCAACGTGGCCGCAGTGTCGCTATATCCGGGCCTCGTTCGCACCGAAGCAGTGATGAAGGCCAAGGAGTATTTCGATATGTCGAACTCCGAGAGCATGGAGTTTCAGGGCCGCGCCGTCGCCGGCCTCGCGGCCGACCCTGCACTCATGGAGAAATCAGGAAAGGTCTTCACCAGCGCAGACCTCGCACTGGAATACGGCTTCACCGACATCGATGGATATCAGCCGCGACCCGCTAGGCTGGAGACTGTGTAAGCAGCGCTCGGCGGCTTCGACTACCGTGCCGAACTTCAAAACCTGATCTCAGCGCTGCCCCGTCGATTCGTGAAGCTGTTCGGCGCCCGCTACGGGGTCGCCAGCCTAGCAGCGCCGTTCGCATTTCCGACCTATGCCGTCAGCATCATCGTTCCGCGCGTTGCCACCATGGACGCAGGCATTTCCTGGCTGGTGAAAACAATCAGCTCAGTTCTCACCGATGATGAGGGTATAGTCGACTAACCAACGTCCGCTTCGGGCCGGACCAGTCATTGACGAGTATACGCTCGGCTCCATTAGCGTGCCTAGGAAGTGGTCACCAGACCCTGCGCACGGCACAGCCCCCACGAGCGTAAAGGAGTTCTATGCCACGCGTTGAGCGAGCGGGCTAGCAAAGCCCGCGACTAGCTTTACGATGTCGGCTTGGCGCCTTGTGTCGGTCTTAGCAAAGATCCGATGCAAGTGTGAGCGCACAGTCGCTTCGCT
Source organism: Pseudomonadota bacterium (assembly GCA_023415605.1). GTDB lineage: Bacteria > Pseudomonadota > Alphaproteobacteria > Rhizobiales > Devosiaceae > Devosia_A. The sequence goes on along the minus strand of JAEZKB010000200.1, from coordinate 30,466 downwards.
GAGACCTAGCGTGTCGGCAACATCGGAAACGCCATCGTGACGGATGGTGGCAAGTGCAACACGCAATTCACCTGGAGTCAGGTCGAACGACTGAGCCAGACTCTCCGGAATCGAGGGCGGATCGAACTTGGCCGGCTGCACGAAAAGCGCGGCGACGGCATCGCCCCCAAGACCGGTAAACTGGCGGGCGCCGCTCGCAAGCGGCAACACATGCGCGACATAGCGATCGCCGGCCTGCGTCTCAATGACCACCGAGCCTGGCGCGTCCCGATCCGCCCGCGGCAGCAATTCACGCATACTGGTGCGGTCGAGCCGCAACAGCCCCTCGTGATTAGCCGTCAGGGTCTTTCTCGTGCCGAGCAGCGTGCTCCCCGCGGCGTTGGCGTGCACCAGTCTGCCCTCGGCGTCGACGAGAAACACGCTGACGGCGAGGCCGTCGATAGCCTCGCGAAAGCTGTCGGCCTCGCTGCGCGCCTTGCCGATGATCTGGGCAATGGCCGATGCGCGGCGCACATGCGGAGTGAGCAGTATCAAACGCTGCCGGGCGTCCTCGTCGCCGAGACCATCCTTCTCGCTGCGAAAAACGCCGAACAGGGCTGCCCAACTACCGCGCCGCTCGATCGGAGCGACAATGGCGTCAACGAGACCATTTGGTTGAGCCCATTCCCGAAAGAAGCGGGTTTGCACGAACTCTTCGGGGTCTAGGTGGAGGCTGGTGATGACGGCTTCGTCTACGTCGCGCAGAACCTGGACCGTGTTGCTCGGATCGATCGGCGCAAGACGTTCGAAATAGGTGGCGGTCAGTTCGGGGTCGAGGCGGTCGTCGTCGGCAAAGAGCTGCACCCGGTCGCCGGTGACGTCCTTGGCGAAGATCGCGGCGGACGCGCCGCCGACGAACTGGCGGCAGTTTTCCAGCACGCTCGGCCAGCGAATGCGATCGACGGCGGCATCGTAGATATCTCCGATGAGCGTGGACACATCGATATCGGAGAGCGCAAAGGTGCTGTGCATGGAGGACCCCGTAGGCAGTCGCGTGCCGATAGTCCCGGCAATCTGAATGCTTGATGAACCGGGCCTGTCCTAAAATGCCGAGGAGCAATCAGCGGACCTGCGATAGTGGCTTTAGCGGAGGCGTACGACCGCTATGCGCCACAAGCGGACACTGCGGCCTTTGCTCAAAAGCGCCCTGAAATGCCGGCTTGGATCTGATGGGCCTGGCCACTGTATGCAAGCTCGCCCAGATAGGAGGCGTTCAACGCCAGTGATTCTGAGACGTCCAGCGCGACGGAACCCTCCACGGCTACCCGGTCGGCCGCGATCGGCGCGCCGGTGACGGTGAAGCTGCCGCCGCCTGCAGCAAAACTATGTACCGCTGTCGACTGTCCGCCGAAGGCATGCTTCCAGCCAGCGCCGGCGCCGAGCGTCATCAGCATGTCGTCGGCCACGACAAACTCGGTGGCGGTGCGGACGCCGATCGTGGTGAATACCGTGTCAGTGCCCTGCGCGGCGACCGACAGAGCGGCGGTGCCACCCTGCTCCGCATAGGCACTGGTGCTGCTGCGCACATACTGCACGCCGGCAAAAGGTGTGATGCTGACGGCGCCCAGGTCGATCTCGTACTCCGCCTCGCCGAAAAGGCTCAGTGAGCTGCCAGAATAGTCGGCAGTGAGTGTCTGCGCGGAGGGCAAGGTGATCGACCGGCTGCTGGACAGGCCGTGGTGGGTATAGGCCGCGCCGAGCGCCACGCGTACCGCGTCCCAGTCGCCGCCGGCGTAGAGGCCTGCCGTATAGTCGACGCTGTTGACCGTGGTCTGCAAAGCTTGGACGGCGTTGGCGCTGCGGCCATAGCCCGCGAGCACGCCGACGGTCCAGTTTTCGACCGAGCCATCGAGGCCCAGCATGAGCCCGCCAGTCGTACCGAAGCTTGCCGAATGGGAAGAGATGGCGCTGGTGCTGGACCGCGAGCCATAGCCGGAGAGCCAGACCGAGCCGCCCAGCGGCCCATCCTGTTCTTCTGTCATCGGGGCGTAGCCGCTCGCTCGGCCCCGGCGCAGTGCTTCGAAAGCCTGCCGGATGCGATCAAGAATGCTGCCCGCCATCAGCGATGCGTTCTGCGTCCGAGCATTCTGCGCGGATGCGAGGCCCTCACCGGAAAGCTGGTCGTAGGCCGATTGGGCCTGGCTGCTGCTGAGCCCCAGAATGCCGGCATAGAGTGGATTGCCGCTGCCTAGGCTTTCGATCGCCCCGGCCGTTGCTCTCTGGTTGTCCGTGGTGGCGACATCGGCCAGACCGACATCGTTGCGAGTCAGGATCAGCTTGAGGGTGTTGACCGTGCCGCTGTCCAGCGTGCCGTTGAAGAAGGCCAATGCACTGGTGTCGAAAGCAGCGAAGTTTCCGGTAATGCCGGTGGTGGTCGTGAGGATAGTGTATTCGCTCGGCGTCAGCGGAAAGAGGTTGGCGCCAGATGCCGAACTAACACGAACTGTTCCGCCGTTGAGCACTGCATTGCCGGTGACCGCGATGCGGTCGCTGGTGCCATTGGGATCAACCTCGACGTCGTAGAACGAGCCGGTACTGGCAGTGTAGGTACCGGTAATCGCGAGGGTGCCGATGCTGTTGCCCGGCGCGATAATGCCGCCACTGGCGACAGTCGTGTTTCCAAGTGTACCGGTACCGCCAACGGTGGCGCCGTTGTTGATGGTGGTCAGTGTGCTGGCAGCGATCGATCCGCTCACGACGAGCTTGCCGCCATCGACGTCGGTGGTGCCGGAATAGGTGTTGGTGGCGGAAAGCGTTGTGGTGCCGCCACCGATCTCGAGGTTCCCCGTGCCGGAGACGACACCTGAAATGTTCGAGGGTCCCGAATTCAGCGTCAGGGTCAGGCCGACGCCATTGAGGGCAACGGTCCCAGCGCCGGAAACTGAGGCAATGCTTTCCGAGCCGGTCAGTTGGAAGCTGCCTGCATTCGTCACGATTGAGCCGGATGCCAGCGCACCGCCATCCGTGGCAAGAACGGCGCCGGCACTGGTGCTGATGGCTGTCGATGCAATCGCACCGGCGCCGCTAATGCTCAGGGTGCCGGCGTTGACTGCGACCGAGCCAGTGCCGGTGCTAGTGGCAGTCAGGGTGAGTGTTCCAGCGCCGGCTTTGGTGAGGTTGCCGGCGCCCGTGATCTGACCTGCAATGGAAACGGCGTTGCCGTTGGTATCGATCGTGCCTGCACCGGTCATCGAGACGTTGCGGGTCCAGGGGGACGTGATCGCTCCATCGGCGCGCAACGCGCCGCCATTGAAGATCAGCGTATTCGTTGCACTGCCGTCGCCCAGTGCCGCGGACGAGTTTGCAGACAGCACACCCCCGCTGATCGTTGTGGTGCCGCTGTATGTATTGGCGCCGGAGAGAACTTGAGTGCCACCGGACACCTCCAGACCACCCTCACCCGAGATGACTCCAGAGTAGGTACCAGAAGCGTTGTTGAGGGTCAGACGTGTCCCACTGAACCAGAGGGTGACGCCACCGGAGCCCGAGATCGTTGCAATCGTTTCACTGCCAGATATTTGAAGGGAACCGTTGTTGGTCACGCTCGCCGAAGAGCTCAGGGCGCCTCCATCGGTCGAGAGTGCGTTGCCGGCAGCTATGGAAATTGTTGTCGACGCCACGCTTCCCGCCCCACTCACGAGCAAGATCCCGCCGCTTACAGAAGTGGCCCCAGTATAAGTGTTCTGTCCAGACAGGGTGAATGTGCCGGAACCCGTCTTGTCTAGCCCACCGCTGCCGCTCAGGGTACCAGCGAAAGTGGTGCTCGTATTGGCCCAACCCGTGGTGAAAGTTCCGCCCAGTGTAACGGAAGTGCCAGCACCGCCCGCCAGCGAACCAATGGTAGCGGCGCCGGCAACTATCGGCTGATTGCCTGCAACGCCAATGGTCGCGGCATCGAATAGTCCCGGAACCCCGTTGCTCCAGTTCCCCGCGGTGGCGAAGTCAGTATCGACCGCGCCAGTCCATGTGGTCTGCGCCATCGCCGATGTAGGTAGTGCCCCCAATGCCGTACCTAAGAGCAGGCCTACGGCTAGGGAGAAACGGACAGGGCGCGACGGCATGGAATGATCGACCAATCAAGTATTTGCGCTGGAAATTGTCCTCGTTGGAGCATGTCTATGGTTAATGAGTGACTAATACTTGGAACGGTGTGATTATCGGGTGTCGCTCGATGTCCGCTTCGGGCCAGAACCGGACACTGACGAACGTCCGCTCCGCGCCACAAGTGGACGTTCAGCGTCGCACGCCATCAAAGGAAGTACTGAGACGCGCAAGGTACTTTCGCAGTCGATCGGCATCGTTAGCGCTCGCCTTGCTTAGGCGCGATACAGCAAAGAGCCTACGGCCGGCCTGGCTGGCCGATCGGCTGTCTCGGCAAACGCGGATTGGCCCAAGGTCTGAAATACCGAGCAACCAGCAGTCCGCGTAAGAAATATCCGCCTACTTGCGCAGTCTATCCACGTTCTTTCGGCGAGGCCTTCGCCCCCTGCAGAGGCTTCTTCTACTCCCCTTGCCCTCGCCGAGAACCTTTGCTCTATACTGCCTTTCTGGCATGGGGCAGGGGTGAATTAAATGCTAGGCGCAGTAGCTCTTTCACTCATGATGGGCGGGTGGTTAAGTGTTCATGGTCTCCCCCCGGATCCTGTTCAGGAGGTTATCTTCGGCGGCACAACCGTCAAATCGACCGACGAGGTAGCCACTTTCGCGGTGGGGCTGTGGATCACGACATCGCAGGGCTCGTCATCGTGCACGGGTTCGCTGATCGACCCTGAGATCATCATGACGGCTGCGCACTGCTTGCTCGACAGCCCGACGTCCATTACGGCCGTATTTACTCGATCCTTTGGTGATTGGTCCTCCACCGTGGAGGTAATCGACTACCGGATACCCAAGGACTACCACACGGAAGATGACTTTCCCTTCGATATCGCGTTGCTGAAGCTCGCTACGCCTGCCCCGCGCAGTCACGGTCCTGTACGTTTGGCGTCCCCGAAGCTTCCCCTTGAGTTGCTGCAGGGGGTGTTGGTGGCTGGCTATGGCGTTGAATCCCACCTTTGGGAGGGCGATCGGTACCTTGGCAACGAAAACGGCGACCTGAGAACGGCTGGAGTTATTAGCACGAACCGGCAGCGCAATGGCCAGCTTGAAATGGCCACAACCAAAGGCACCGGTACCTGCAGCGGTGACTCCGGAGGCCCGGTGTTCGTAAGAGACACTAAAGGTGCCATCGTCATCGCCAACACCGTGGCGGGCGGTGGCAATGTGGACTCCTGCAAGGGCACCTCCTACAGCTTGAAAGTCGGAGACTGGATTCCTTGGATCAATCTGCAGATGAGGGCCCTGGTCGGGCGCACGCCCCAAGTGGCAGATTGCGCGTCCTGCCGTGCGCCAGCGGCTGATGCCGCTCCACTCGATGAAGCCATCCAGGCCCGCACGTTCCGAGCGCAGGCACGGCTGGGCGATGGCGCTTATCTGGTGACCCTGTCCAACAGCACTGCGGAAGCCTTGAAGTGCCGTGTCTCCGTGTTCTCACCTCAAGGCGAGACACTGCAAGGTCTGGCGGTCCTCGCCGCCTTCGGCGATGGAACGCTCAGACTTGGCCCGTCGCTCGGCTCCAACGTCACCTATATCGTCACTTGCACATAGGATTCCGTCGTGAAACGTTCTTGCCTCGTGATTGCCGTTCTGGGACTCTGGCTAGGTCAAACCGTGGCGCAGGACGACCTCGTCATCCGACTGCAAACCGCGCTGCAACGATCAGGGTGCCTGGCGGGGGAGCCGGATGGAATCTGGGGAGCAGCGAGCAAGGCGGCGCTGGCCCGCTTCTTGCGCGCCATTCGCGAAAACGCTGACAATCTTGAGCCGACTCCCGGGTATCTGGCCCTGGCCGAGGCCGTTTTCGACCCTATTTGCACCTCAAGCGGCAGTGCAGATGAACCGCCAGTCGCCGCGCCGTCCGCACCGCCCCCCGGTGGCGCTTACGGCACCTGCGTCCTCGCAACCATCTCGGTCGGCAATAAACCGAACCTAGGGGCGTGGGACTTCGGCAGCGGCCCTGATACCGTGTTGACCGAGACAAGCACTGGATCGTCCGGGCTATGCAAGGATTCCCATTCTTGCACCATCCGGATCACCAACCCACCGGACACCCTATCGTTCGTAGCCATCGACCAGGACGGCGTGGGCGACAACGATCCCATCGGGCAGGGCAGTTGCAGAGGGCAAATGCAGTGCAGCCTTCCACCCGCAGCGACCGTGTCGCTCACCGCCTGTTAACTTGCGATGGCCACTGGCGCAAAGAAGCCCTTCTTCCAAACGCTTCAGGGCGTGGCGCTGGTCGTAACCACCCTCGTGGCCGGTGCGGCGGCGTTTTTGAGCAACGTGGAGGAGATTAGGCGGTTCTTGTCCCCCGCGTACAGGCCAGCAACGCTGGCCAGAAGACCTTGAACTGTTGGACGTCGGTGACGGCGTCCATCTTGTGGATAGGGGTGCTGATCCGCAGCTGACGTATGCTTGGTTGCGCTTCCTCGCCAAGAAGGTTAGTCCGGGCACCGCCGCCAATTGCCGGGGAGAGTTTCGACAGGGCCGCATGGCGGAGCCGCAGGACGGCCGTCCTGCGGATTTCAGTGCGCCGGTCAAAGTCTTTGAGATGCCCGACAACGTGGCGTCTACCGAGGTGGAAATGGTTTTTGGATTTGCGTCGATCTACCATAACGAAGTTTCACTGCGTGTGAAATGCGATGGCATGGTCACGGATTCGGTCGTCCTGCCGTTCAACTATTCAACCCGATAGTCGACGCAGAAGGAGGCTAAACTGGAGCGACCCCTCGGACCCTAGCCGCTGCTAAATGACTGCGACTTCCACCGAAGCGAGGCTGGATCGTCAAATTGTGCATCCGGCTGTTGCACAACTGGCAGAGAATGCTCCCGTGTGCATAGATTGACACGGAACTGTACCTTTTTTCGCAGGTAGTTGTCGATGCCGTGGCGACCGTCTTCGCCGCCGGTGCCGGACTGTTTCCAGCCGCAATGGAAGCCCTGGACAAGTTCGCCGGCGCCCCGTTGATGTAGAGTTCGCCGAAGGCGCTTTCGCGGCTGAAGCGCATTACCCGGGAGAGATCGCGGGTGAATGGGTAGGCGGAGAGGCCGTAGGCTGACTCATTGGCGAAGCGCACGGCCTCGTCGAGATCGCTGACTTCGAGCATGGCACAACTGGCCCGAAGATTTCTTCCTGCATGATGGCGCTTCGATTGTCCCGTGCGCGGAGCACGGTTGGTTCGTACCAGTGGCCACGCGTGAAGACGTCCCCAGCGGGACGACGACCACCGGTGAGCAGCAAAAGCGGAATGGATCGCCAGGCTCATTCTGCCTGTGTGATCAACCGGAGGGCTAACCTCTGACGGCGGAAAGCTCTACAACTCGTCGATGGTGATGCCGTATATCTCGTCGATCTGACCGATCTGAGCTGCGACCAAGTGTTCAGCGACCGTCACCTCGTAGCGAAGTTCGGCGATCCGGATTTGTGCTTCCGCGTACGCGTTTTGCGCGCCGATAAGATCAAACACGCTTCGTTCACCAAGTTCGCGTTCGGCCCTCATGCCTAGAAGCACCGCCTGAGCCTTTGCTTGCGCCTCCGTGGCTAAACTCAGGGCCTTGCGCGAGACCCCGAGGCGGAGGTACGCGCCATTGATCGCCGCCAGCACACCCTTGCGGGCAGCACTGACCTCGAACTCGGCCGCCTGAGCCTGGTGCGCCATACGCTGCACACGGGCATCCGCGCCAAAGGTGAAGGGCACCTCGAGCCGCATCATCACGCTGGCCGAGGGGCGGCTGATGCCTGTGCTGAAATCGCCGGCCTGACCAGCATCGAGGTCAAGCTTCAATGATGGTCCGAGACCGGAGCGGACCGAGTCGCGATTATATGCGGCGGCCATCGCCAGCTCGAGGCTTTGCCCCAACCTCGGATTGCCATCCAGCGCCATGGCGGTCGCTGCTTCGGCGTTGCGCGGCAGCGTCCTGGACAACGATCCGACGACCCCCACATGGTCCGGTGCATCGCCTGCAATGAGGGCGAAACTTTCACGAGCCTGCACGCGGGATGCCTCCGTCATGCGCAGCTCGACGTCGATCTGTGTGATCTGTCCCTGCACCTGGTCGGTATCCACCCGGCTAGCGGTACCCGTCTCGCGCTCGCTGCCAATTTCGCCGAGCAGAGCCACCATGGCGGCACGCTGGCTCTGGCGGATACCGAGAATTTCCGTGCTGCGCCGGATCGCCGCAGCCGATGCGACCAGGTCGACAAGCGTGGCAGCAAGCTCGTCAACAGCGGCCAGGCGGGCTGCATTGGACGTAGCCGACTGAGCCTCTGTGGCGAAGGCGCGACTGTTGCCGTCATAAACCGGCAGTGACACTCGCACGCCATAGGCATAGGGCGAAGTGCCCATACCGCCACTGGCAAAGCCTGTCTCGCCGTAGAACATCGCGTTGGGCCACTGCGCCCCGCGGGCCTCGTCGACGCCGAACTCTTCGGCCTGCCAGCGCGCCGCCGCCGCCTGCACACCATCGGCATGCCGCACCGCGTTGCGGATAAGCCGCCCGAAATCGGCCGAGAACGGCGCCACCGGCAGATCGTGGATGTAGTTCGTGGCGGTGAGAGACGGGCGCAGGAATAAGCCATCGAGCACCCCGCCCGCATTGGCAGGGAGGATGCTGCTGCCGAGCGTCGTGGCAAGGCCCAGCGCAGCACCCAGTCGGCACAACAATGTCGGTCTGCGCGGCGGAAGCATGTACGAACTATTACGCAGCATGGTTAATGCCCGGATAATAAGACGTTTTCACCGCTTGCCGCGCGGCGTTTACCGCGCTGGTTTACCCTTCGTTCACTCTCCCGTTTCGGTCGCCGTCAGCGTGATCTACGCCTAACCCAGGTGCCACGTGCGGGAGGCCAATGGATGAATCTGTTCTGGAAGAAGCGGGGACCGCTGGACGGCTTGTTCCGCGACGCCACCAACTATCTCTGGGTCTTTTCGACCGCCATCAACCTACTGCTGCTCGCCTCGCCGCTCTACATGACGCAGGTCTACAGCCACGTGCTTCCCGGCCACGGCATCTCGACCCTGATCTTCCTGACGCTGATTATCATCGGAGCGCTTGCCATCTACGGAGTGGTCGAGTCGGTGCGTGCCGTCATCGCCCAGAAGCTCAGTGCCCGCTACGAACTGACCGCCGCCCGCCAACTGCTTGAATACGGCCTCGGCACGGAGCAGACCGGCGCAGTGGCGGAGGCGCTGAAGGCGACCGGCACTGTGCGCCAGATGCTGTCGAGCAAGATCTTCCTCACACTCTATGACTTGCCTTTCGCGCCGCTTTTCCTCATCATCCTCTTTCTCGCCCACCCAGCACTCGGCGTGACGACGTTGGTAGGCAGCGCGGTGCTGGTCGTGCTTGCCGTCCTTAACAACCGTGCACTGGGCGATAGCGGCGAGCGCAGCAATTCCTACCAAGCGCAGGCATCGCGCTATGCATCGGCCGCCCTTCGACAGGGTGAGGATGTCCGTGCCCTCGGCATGGCCCCCCAGATGGTCGGACGCTGGGAGCAGCAGGCCATAGCCGCCTCCGGCGCGGCAGATGAGGCCGGCACCGCCAATGCCTTCTACTATGGCTTCACCCGCTTCGTGCGCCAGACCCTGCAGGTGCTGATCCTCGGACTAGGCGCCTATCTCGTGCTTATCGGCCAGATGTCGGCGGGCCTCATCTTCGCCGCCTCGCTGCTGTCGGGCCGCGCGCTGCAGCCGGTCGAACAGATGATCGGCGGCTGGCGTCAGTTAACCCAGGGTTATGCCGCCCACCGCTCGGTCAACGAAGCCCTCGAAAAGCTCACCGCCAGCGCTCCTGGCGACGAGGTGACCCTGCCCGCAGCGACAGGAAAACTGTCACTAGAAGATGCCGGTTTCGACATTGCCGAGCGTAGTGGTCCGCGCAGCCTGCTCACCGGCATCAGCCTTACCATCGGGCCAGGCGAGATCGTCGCCGTGATGGGTCCGAGCGGCGCCGGCAAGTCGACGCTGGCGCGCCTCATGGCCGGCATCGCGGCGCCAACGACAGGGCACGTCCGCCTCGACGGTTTCGACCTGACGCAGTGGCCGCTCGCGCAGCGCGGCAGCGCCACCGGCTATCTCGGCCAGGACAGTGAATTGCTCGATGGCACCGTGGCCCAGAACATCGCCCGCTTCATCCCCGGCGCGAGCGACCTCGAGGTGGTGCAGGCAGCGCAACGCGCCAATGCACACGAATTCATCGCCCGGTTGCCAGACGGCTACATGACGCGTCTAGGCTCCGGCGGCATCCGCCTCTCTGGTGGCCAGGCCCAGCGCATCGGCCTCGCTCGGGCATTGTTCGGTAATCCGGTGCTGCTGGTGCTAGACGAGCCCAACGCGCACCTCGACAGCGATGGCGAACGGGCGTTGATCGATGCGCTCGCAGCCGAGCGCGGACGCGGCCGCGCCATCGTGGTGGTGTCGCAGCGCAGCTCTATCCTCGCAGTCGCCGATCGCGTCGCGCTGATCCGAGACGGGCGTCTCGAGTCCGTTCGACCGGCGCGCGACGTCCTGCCGGTGCTGCGCAACACCGGTACCGATGAGGCGCGGTTCGCCGCCAAGGTCGCGAATTTCCAGCGGTTGCACACGGCCGCACCGACGCAGAGCGCGGGAGCCTGATGATGACGACCCTGCCTACCGATCTCGACATGACCCGCAGCCGAGTGTCCGACTTCAGCGGCGCGACCCGACTGGGCAGCCGCGTGCTCGCCGGCTTCGGCGCGGTGTTCGTCATTTGGGCCGTGATCGTCCCCATCTCGGGCGCGGTGATTGCGCCGGGCGTCGTCGTCAGCGACGGCAAGAGCCACGTGCTCCGCCACGCCAGCGGTGCAGTCGTCTCCGCCATCCACGTGCGTGAGGGTGACCATGTTACTGCCGGCACCCTGATCGCCGAACTGAGCCCGGAGGCTGAGAAGGCCGCGCTCAGCCAACTCAATGCGCGTCTGGCCGGCCTCGATGTGACTTTGGCGCGGCTCGCGGCCGAACGCGACGGGACGACGTTCCCTGCTGCCGTCACCAATGCCAGCCTGACGCAATACGCCCCTGATCTTGTCGCCGAATTCATGGCCGACCAGGCCGAGACTTTTGCATCGCGCGCCGATCGCGTGGCTGCAGAAGGCCGCGTGCTTACGGCCCAGCGCGAGGCGCTGTTGCGGGAGCGTACTGGTCTTGAAGGCGAGACCAATGCGCTGAAGCTCCAGCTCGCCAGTGTTGGCAAAGACCTGGAACTCCGTCGGGCGGCTCAGGTCAGGGGCTATGGCCGCGCCGCTCAACTGCGTGAGATCGAGCGTGAACATGCCCGCATCCAGGGCAGCATCGAGCGCGCCGAGGGACAGCTCAAGGCGATCGACGAGCAGGTACGGGAAACGGATGGCCGCCTTGCCGCGCAGGCGGCTAACTTGGCGCAGGACATCTCCACCGAAATAGCCAAGGCCCGCGCCGAACGCCTGGAACTTGCTGACCAGCTTGCCGCCGCACGGGTGGCCGCTGGCCGGGTGGAAATCCGCGCACCCGCAGCCGGCATTGTCGACAAGCTCCGTGTGAACACCATCGGCAGCGCCATCGAGCCTTTTGCGCCGATCGCCGAAGTGGTGCCCGACGATGCGCCGATCCTCATCGAGGCACGCGTGGCCCCAATCGAAATCGACGACATCGCCATCGACCAGGATGCCGAGATCATGTTCGGCGGTCTTGCCCGCAAGAACTTCGATCCCCTGCCCGCGAAAGTCACGTTCATCTCGCCCGATAGCCACCTGGATGAGCGAACCGGCGCGCGCTACTTTACAGTCCGCCTCGATGTCGATCGCCAAGCTCTGGATGAAATGCCGAAGACTGGCCCTGGCATGGTCGCAGATGCTTATTTCAAGAAGCGCGACCACACGCTCCTGCAGTATCTGTTCGCGCCATTTACCGACAGTTTCTCGCGCGCTTTCCGCTGATCGATAAAACCTTCGAGATTAACCACGCGCATTATTCTTAATATCTGATTACGCAAGCGCTTTCCTCGCGTCCGCCTTAATACCTTTTCAGCTATTATTTGTTGTAATTGGCAGGGATTTACAATGACGGGCAGGATCTATCTCGGCGCGACCGAGTACAGCGTGGGCGAGCGCGACGGGTTCGTAACAATCATCATCAAGCGTGATGGCGATACATCCGGGGCGGTGACCGCGACCTACGCGACGAATGCGGGCACGGCCACCGCCGGCTCTGACTACACGACCAAGTCCGGCACTGTCGTCATCCCTGCTGGCCAAAATTCGGTCAGCGTGCAGATCCCGATCCTCAACGACAGCCTGTCTGAACCAACCGAGCGCTTCAGCTTCACCCTGAGCGCTGTCAGCAGCGGCGAACCGCATTTCCCACGCACGGCCAACATCTCGATCCTTGATGACGAGAACCCGGTCGATCCTCCTGCCAACCCGCCGCAGACTACGCCCTTCACTGTAAGTCGCGTCAACGTGGTGACCGGCCTCAATGACCCGTTACAGATTCAGTGGGTGAACAATACCACCGCGCTCGTCTCCGAACAGGGTGGCGTGATCAAGGTAGTGGACATGGCGACGGGCACGGTGAAGTCGACGCTGCTCGACATCAGTGCCAAGGTGAACAGCGACGCCGATCGAGGCCTACTCGATATCGAGTTGCACCCGGACTTGGCGAACAATCCCTACCTTTATGCGTACTACGTCGTGGATCCGCCGGACGCGGGCGCGAGCGGCAATGCCGGCCGCGACGGTCTCGGCAACCGCTATGCGCATCTGGTGCGCTATACTCTCAACCTTGACGGCCCAACGCCTACGATTGTGGCGGGTTCTGAAAAGATCATGCTTGGCGCCGGTGGCCGGTCGCTCGCCGACATCTCCGGCGGTGGCCAGCTCGACTACACCGATCCCGTGCACCGCAATGCCCGCGCTTCCGATGTGGATGCGAACGGCAACTACAAGCAGGATTACATCAAGGTCGACTCGCGCTCGCATGCTGGCGGGGCAATCGAGTTCGGGCCGGATGGCGCGCTCTACGTCGCTACCGGCGACGGTACGTCCTACAACTACGCCGACCCTCGAACGGTCTCTGTGCAGAACGTCAACAGCCTCTCTGGTAAGATTCTCCGGATCGACCCTATGACTGGCCAGGGTCTTGCCGACAACCCCTATGCCACCGCCGGGAACCTTGATGCCAACGCATCCAAGGTCTGGCAGATGGGCCTGCGCAACCCCTACACCATGGCGTTCAGCCAGGATGGCAAGCTGATGATCTCGGAGACCGGCTGGTACTCCTGGGAAGAAATCAATTCGGGCGGTAAGGGCGCCAATTTCGGTTGGCCCTATTTCGAAGGCGGCGACACCGGCGAGATGGTCCGGACGCCGGAGTATCAAAATCTGCCGAGCGCTGCGGCGTTCTATGCCGCCGTCGCCAATGGGAGCATCGTCGTTACAGCGCCGTTCCGGGCGTTCTCGCATGTCGCGGCCGATCCGGGGCACCAGATGTCGGCCATCATCGGCGGCAACTTCGTCTATAGCGGCGACAAGTATCCGGGCGTGTTCAAGGACGATTACTTCTTTGCCGACGTCATCGACGGGGACATCTTCGCCGTCGACGTGAACGACCGCACGCAATTGCAGTACGTTGCCACCGTCGGTCAGTACGCCAGCCTGAGCTTCTCGCAAGGCCCGGATGGCTACGTCTACTTCGCCGACGCTTCGCAATACGGGAATGGCAAGATCGTCCGCTTGATGATCACCGATCCCAACGGCACGGTGAACCGCAATCCGGTGGTCAACACTGCCCTGTCTGATGCCAACGGCACTCAGGGTGTGGCCATAAACTACACCGTGCCAGCCAATGCCTTCACCGATCCAGACGGCGATGTGCTGACGCTGGTCGCGACCTTGGCCGGTGGAGCGCAGTTGCCCGCCTGGTTGACCTTCAATGCTGCGACCCGCACTTTCACCGGTACGCCTCCGGCAGGCGCTACGGGACCGATCGACATCACGGTGACGGCGCTGGACGCCAAGGGTGGCTACGTGTCGGACATCTTCCGCCTCACCATTTCTGCGGCTCAGGCCACCAATGCGGCACCCTATGTGGCCGGTGCAATCGCACACCAGAACGCGACGACTGGCACCGCTTTCACGCATACCCTCGCGGCCGGCACCTTCGTTGACCCCAACGGTGATGCCTTGACGCTGACCGCGACACTGGCCAATGGCCAGCCGCTGCCGAGCTGGCTGAGCTTCAACGCCGTAACGCGCACCTTCTCGGGCACGCCGCCGACCGGCAATACAGACACGCTGCTAATCGCAGTCACCGCGACCGATCCGAGCGGCGCCAAGGCCGCCGACGTCTTCTCGCTGACCGTTGCCACCTTCAACCCGGCGCCGATCCTAGTGGATCCGCTGGCCAACCAGGAGGGCGAGGCGGGCACTGCGCTAAGCTTCACGCTGCCTGCGGGGACCTTCACCGACAATGGCGCGCTCACGCTGAGCGCCAAGCTCGGCAATGGGGCTGCCCTGCCGGCCTGGCTGGTGTTCAACGCTGCCACCGGCACCTTCACCGGTACTCCGCCTGCCAATTTCGATGGTCGCGTCGTGATCACCGTGACGGCGACTGACGCGCAGGGTCTGACCGCATCCGACAGCTTCGTGCTCGACATCGATCCACCGGCGCCAAATGCGCCGCCGACGGTTGCCAACGCCATTGCCGACCAGACCACCGCCGAGGAAGCCAACTTCACCTTTACGGTGCCGGCCAATACTTTTGCCGACGTCAACGGCGACCCGCTGACCCTGACGACAACTTTGGCGGGTGGCGCAGCGCTGCCGAGCTGGCTGACCTTCAACGCCGCTACCCGGACCTTCTCGGGGCGTCCGGACGACGCCCAGGTGGGCAAGGTGACGGTCGTCGTCACCGCCAATGATGGCAAGGGTGGCACGGTCTCGGATACGTTCGACATTACCATCACGCCGGTCAACGACGCCCCCGTCGTCGCAGCCCCCATCGCCGACCAGACCGCTCGCGAAGGGACCGCATTCACCTTCCAGGTGCCTGCCGGCGCCTTCACGGATGTTGATGGTGACACGCTGACTTACACGGCGACCCTCTCGAACGGCGCAGCGCTGCCTTCTTGGCTCGCCTTCGATGCCGCGACCCGTACCTTCTCTGGCACGCCTCCGGCTGGCTCCGCCGACCTCGTGGTGCGGGTGACCGCAAATGACGGCAAGGGCGGCACGGTCTCGGACGACTTCGACGTGGCCACGCCAACTGCCGTGAACGTTGCCCCGATCGTGGCAGTCGCGATCCCCGACCAGACGACGGCTGAAGAAATCGACTTCAGCTACACTATCCCACCGGTCACCTTCAGCGATGCGAACGGGGACATGTTGACCTACTCGGCTCTTCGCGAGAACGGCATGCCGCTGCCCGCTTGGTTGAAGTTCGACGCTGCGACCCGTACCTTCTCGGGCCGCCCGGACGACGCCGACGTGGGCACCGTCTCGGTCCGCGTTGTCGCCAATGACGGCCGCGGCGGGGTGGTCTCCGACGTCTTCCAGATCAGGGTCAACCCGGTGAACGACATGCCGGTCGTGGCTGTCGCCTTCCCGGACCAGACCATCACCGAAGGCACCGCCTTCACCTTCACGGTTCCGCAGTCCACCTTCACCGATGCTGACCTCAACAGTACGCTGACCGTGACGGCTACCCAGTCGAATGGGGCGGCGCTGCCCGGCTGGCTCGTCTTTAACGCCGAGACCTGGACCTTCACGGGCACGGCACCCGCCGGCTCGCCCGACCTCGTCATCAGCCTTGTGGTCAATGACGGCAACGGCGGCACGGTCACCGACACCTTCAACCTTGTCACCTCGGGCGTCGCCAACCTCGCTCCGATCGTCGCCAACCCGATCGTCAACCAGACCACGGCGGAAGAAGCGGCTTTCATCTTCACCCTGCCGGCCAACACCTTCACCGACGCCAACAACGACACGCTGACCTACTCGGCCAGGCTGGCCGGTGGCGCCGCGCTGCCGGCGTGGCTCTCGTTCGACGCCGCGACCCGCACGTTCTCGGGTCGGCCCGACGATGCGCAAGTCGGCACGGTTTCGGTGGAAGTCACAGTCAGTGATGGCCGTGGCGGTACCACCTCGGATGCCTTCGACATCGTCATCACTCCAGTCAACGACGCACCCAAGGTGCTTTCGCCGATTGCAGACCAGTCTGCCACCGAAGGCCGCGAATACTCGTTCGTGGTCCCGGCCGGTGCATTCGGCGACGTGGATGGTGATACGCTGACGTTCACCGCGTCGCTGGACAACGGCGCCCCCCTGCCGACATGGCTGACCTTCAACGCCGCCTCGCGGCTCTTCTCCGGCATCCCACCCGCCGGCGCGTCGGACCTCACGGTCCGCGTCACCGCCAGCGACGGCAAGGGCGGCACGGTTTCCGACAGTTTCGTGCTGACCACGCCCGCGGGAGCCAATCGCGCCCCAACGGTACAGACGCCGATCCTGGACGTTACCGGCACCGAGCAGGTCGCCTTCAGCTTCAAGCTACCGGCCGGCATCTTTGCCGATGCCGACGGCGACACGCTGACCAAAACTTTTACGCTCGAGAACGGTCAGCCCCTGCCGGCTTGGCTGACCTACAACGCTGCCACTGAAACCTTCACCGGCATGCCCGATGATCAGCAGGTCGGCACGATCTCAATCAAGGTCACCGCCAGCGACGGCAAGGGCGGCACGGTGTCCGATACGTTCAACCTCACCATCGCGGGCGTCAACGACGCGCCAGTGGTGGCCAACCCGATCGCGGATACGACCGCGACCACCGGCACGGCCTTCAACTTCGTGGTGCCTGCCAATGCCTTTGCCGATGTGGACAGCCCGACGCTGACCTACTCGGCAACCTTGGCAAATGGATCGGCGCTGCCCTCGTGGCTAACCTTCAACGCCGCCACACGGACCTTTTCGGGCACGCCCGCCGATGCCAATGCCGGCGCTGTGTCAGTCCGAGTGACCGCCACCGACAATGCTGGCGCCAAGGCCACCGACGACTTCAACATCACTGTGTCGCGACCCACGACGGCCGAGACGCTCTACCAGAACACATCGTCCAACCAGACTATCGACGCCGGCGACGGTCGCGACGTGTTCGTCTTCAACACTACGTCCAACGGCTACAGCTGGGGCCCGACCCAGGATGGCAAGGGCATCGTGGTCTGGAAGGGCGGCAGCTTCGACATCCTCTTCAACTTCGAAGCGATTCGCTTCACCAACAAGTCGATCGAAGTGAGCAGCATCCTGGGTTCCGGCTCGCCGGACGTCCTCGACGATCCGGACGCTGTCCAGCACCTCACCGGCAAGTCGACCGCTGACCGCTTCATCATCGATGCCGTCTCGACCGACTACCGCTGGGGCGCCACCCAGGACGGCAAGGGCGTCGTCGTGTGGCGCACTACGGGCGACGACACCTACGACATTCTCACCGGCTTCGAGACCTTGGTCTTCGACGATCGCACCGTTGACATCTCTGGCATCGGAACGGTGTGACGAACAGCGCCCGGGCCATCGGTCCGGGCGTTACCACGGATGGTCGTTGGCGGCATATGCTGACGTTCGACGCCGAAATCCGGACCTGCCTAGCGAGTAGACTCGTCAACGAAAGCGAAACTCTCTACGGGTACGGCGCAGCTAATCCCTTGGGGCCGGTCGGACGCTTGATTATGCACGAACGATATGCGCAGGGTCTTCGCCTTATCGAGAATCCGATCATGAACCGTCCTAGCACCGTTGTCGCGGTCGCCCTATTGCTAACGACACCCGCAATTGGAGAGACGGTGCTAACGATCCAGAACCAAGGCACCGAGGTCCTGGTGGCGGTCAACAGCTTCCCGATCGGCAGGGACGGCGAAGTCATCGACGACAACATTGGCGGGCTCGACGAGGATACGGTCCAGCCAGGTGACAGTGGCACCGTCCGTCACGTCGGTGATTGTGGACTTGTCGAGATGTATTTCCGCTATGCGAGCGACAGAGCCGACGACAGGGACCAGGTCTTCCGCGTCGACACTTGCCAAGCCCAAAACTTCGTTCTCCAGGACACAGACCGGTAAGTGATGTCCAAGAGAAACCTAGCCGTGATTGCCTTGCTCGCCACCACGTTGCTACTAGCTGCACCAGGAAAGGCCGACGACGAAGGTGTACTGATCGTCAAGCTCTCCATAGTTGCTACGGTCGCAAAATGTTCCCAGGCCGGAATGGAGTTCGACGCTTCAGAATGGACTGCACTGAGCAACAGCGTGTGGCAGAGCGCGGCTGCTCAGCAGCGTCCGCGGGCCGAACGCGTGCGATTGTGGATGATCGCCCGCAGCATGTTCGCCAAGATCGATCCAACGAATTGCGGAAACCTCCGTCGGCAAGTCTCGAGCTGGTTTCCTGGCCTGCTTGACAAGGAGCGGTAGGAAATCGTCATCAACGGGCAGTTGCTTTTCATGCAACTGGTAGAGGCCTACCAACGCCGTAGCGCCAGAACGATTCCACCGTCTGCTAGGGCCAGAAGCAGCGATTTGCCGGTGTTGAGAGCGCCGAAGTGGAGGCGTAGATCCGCGCGGCGATGGTTCGGCAGTCGGACCTGTGGCATAAGCCTCGACGGTTGAGGGATTGACCGTGGCCGAGAAGTCCGGGTTCAGAGCGCTGATACGACACCCCGGGTTCGACCCACTCTGGATCGCGGACGCCCTTTCCAACCTTGGCATCTTCACCTTCTCGCTCGCCCTGCAGTTCCTGATGATCGAGGCGATTGGTGCTAACCAAATCGAGATCGGCTTTGTCCGCTCAGCGCAGTGGCTGCCCTTCCTGCTCTTTGGCCTCATCTCTGGCGTGATCGCCGATCGCGTGCGGCGTAAGCTCCTGCTGGTGGGAACGGATGTCGTCAGTTCCCTGCTCATCTTTCTGATCGCCGGCCTCGCCATAAGTGGTGGGCTGACCGTGCCGGTCCTAGCAGCCCTAGTGTTTGCGCTCGGTGCAGTCGCCGTGCTGAACGGAGGCACGCATCAGTCTTTAGTGGCTGACCTGCTGCCGGCGCGACTGCTGACCAAAGGGAATGTCGCTTTGGGGCAGACCTATACGGTGGCGCAGACGTTGGGGCCGGTTGCGGCCGGTCTGCTCGTGCGCCTCATCGGTGCGCCCTTCACCATGGTGGCAAATGGCATCTCCTACGCAGTGTCCGCAATGTTGCTCTGGCGGGTGCCGGATGTAGATCAGGAACGCCCGCGCGTACACCAGTCAGTGCTTGCGGACCTCAGGGAGGGCATCGCCTATGTCTATCGCCACCCCACACTAGCGCCATATGCGCCGAGCCTGCACGCCTGGTTCGTCGGCAACAGCATCGCAGCCACCGTCTACGTGTTCCACGCCAACGCGATCGGACTGGACAGTGCAACGATCGGCCTCACGCAGGCCTGTGCGGGCGCAGCGGGCATAGTCGGTGCGGCGCTGGCAGAGCGGACCGCCGCCAAGCTGGGACTGGGCATGGTCGTGGCAGCGGCCGATCTCTGTACCGGTTTGGGCTGGCTCCTCATCGCCTTGGTGCCAAATGGTGGCGGTGCGTTGTGGATGATCTGCGCGGCGCAGCTTGTCTACGGCTTGGGCTTCGGGGTACCGGACCCCTGTCGAGCAGCTATCGAAACGCGGTGACCCCGCCGCACTTGCGAGGCCGGATGAACACGACGATCCGGTCGTTCAACTGGGGGCTGATGGCCTTGGCCGCGCCGCTCGCTGGGTGGCTGGCCTACAGCTTTGGCAATCGCGTGGCGCTGGCGATCGGCGGCACCATCATAGTGCTGGCGGCGGCGGCTCTGGCCTTGGGTCGCTTCCGCAAAGCCGAGATGCCGGTACAGGAAACGGGTGCGACGCTAACGTGACCTACATTCACGAGCGTACGCTTCGGGCCATTTCCGAACATTGACGAGCGACCGCTCGGCTCCGAAAGCGGACGTTTGCTGCATCGACGTGACCGGCCGAACCTCATCTCAATCCACTGCGTTCGCGCCACCTAATCGCGTCATCGAGTCGGTCATCGCCCCAGAACAGCTCCTGGCCCACCACAAAAGTGGGAGATCCAAATATGCCAAGCTGACGAGCCTTGTCCGTCGCCATCTCCAGTGCGGAGTGGGCGGTGGAATCGTTCGCGGCTTCGACAACACGCACCGCATCCTCACCGCACTCTGTGATCGAGCGAGTCAGGTTAGGCTCGCTGCCCGCGGGTTCACCGTGCTCGAACCAGCGCCTGTAGGTTGCCGGCCCGTAACGCTCCAGCCAACCCTCATTCATTGCGACAATGGCGACACGATTGGCCAGCTCAAGTTGCTTCAAGGGATACGGCGCCGGCAACGTCGGCTGTAGCCCGTACATCTCGGCCCGACGAGCAATGTCGCGCCACATGTAGGCCGCCTTGGTTGGCTTGTTGGCAAAGGGGATGTTGTCCATCTCCCTCATCAAGGTCCGCACATTGAAGGGCTGCCAGCGAAAAGAGATACCGGTCTGGGCAGCGACGTTGGCCAGCCGCATGACACTGAGGTAGCTGTAGGTGCTGCCGATCGAGAACCAGAATTCCATTCTTTTCCCTCTTCAATGCGGCCGCGTTTTTAAGAAGCGGAGCTAAAATCGGCCTGTGACGCCGGCCTTCACTGATGCACCTGGCCATCGATCGCCAGCTCGCCCCAGCACGAGAAGTCCAACGCCAGGGCCTCCGAGACGTCAAGTGCGAAGCATCGAGTGTCGCATCGACGCATTCGAGACGCTTTGCGACCCGGTTTGCGAGCGCGACCGTCCGCAGATGGGGTCCGGGACCTTGGCTACAGGGCCGGCCTTTAACGCCGTCGGCCATATTCGCCAATTAAATGCTGGCACTGCCTGAGACCCAGCGGCTCGCGATGCTGGCCCACTAGCGCCACCCACCGACATCGGCAACGAAGCACCAATGCCAGCGACGCGCATCCCGCGGTTGCGGCGCTCCATCTCCCGATCGTAGACCTCGACCGCCAGCGACCACCTCTCGCAAACGGCTGATCAGTCGGGCGCCGGCGCATCTAGACGTCGGTGAGCAATTGCCGAGGCCGCGGCGCGGTTGCGAGTCCGCGCTTCCGGATTGACCTATCTAGTTTGAAGCCGCAGGCCCCTTGCCGTGCATGCGGAAAAAGAGCTGTGGGTAGAAAGTATTCCGGCTCAGCCAGTCCGCCGTTGCTCGCGGAGCTGCGTCCGCGCTGGCAGAGAGCCAGAGTTCGGCCTTCTCGTCGAAGCCCATCTCGAGCAGCGCCGTGCTGGCCTCAGCCGAAAACTCGAAGCAGGGCCCGCCGAGGCATTTTTCATCGAGCAGCACGCCGTCGAATGGAAAGGTGAGGCTGCGGAAATCGACAAGGTTGTAGACCTCCCAGTCGGCCAGGTTTTCCGGCTTCGGTTCGGTCCGAACGAGAAGCCGTACGGCGCCAGCGCGCAGCTTTTCGGCATTGGTGCCAAAGGTCATGAAACGAAGCCGGCCTTCACGTTCGGCGATCACCCCGAACACCTGTTCGCCACTTTCCAGTTTAAAGGTTCGGCCATTGTCGAGCACGGTGGCGAAGAGTTGGAATTCGCGTTGTTCCATCAGATGCGGAACTAGGAACGCTTTCTGCGTCCAGCTTCCCACCGCTCGATAGCCCGCCGTTTCTGCGGCTACTTCGAACAAGACATCGTCAGTGATGCCGGCCGCGCTCACAACGTCCGTCATGCGCTTGTAATAGTCGTCGTCCATGCCGCCACCAAAGGCCTCATAGCAGGGCGTCTCCGGCGGCGTGAGGAAGTTGCAGACCGGCATGCCGTTTCCTGGGAGCCGGGCTGCGGCCGCCTGCTTGTTGTAGTCGAGAAAGGCTGGGTACTGCTCGCGATAGACCTGCTCCAGGAACATCTGATAACTGCCGGCGGCCTGCATCGCCTCGGGCGATAGGTCGCGCCGGTACGAGTCCTCCTCAGGCAGGCCGGCGAGATAGTGCGCGAGGATCAGTCCCTGCAGGATTTCTGCGCTTGCCACGCCTCGCGCCTTGAGCAAGTACGTTTCGGCCGGTTGCGTGCAGCCGATTTCCGCGGCCTTGGCATCGGCAGCGGCGTCGAGTTCGTCCAGCCACCCCTGATACTCTGCATTGGTCATTCGATCCGTCTGCCAGAAACCATATTGCGCGGTGGTTCTAATCTGGGACCAGCTCGCCTGGTCGACGACCTTGCGTTCAACGAATTTGAGGACGCGGCAAAGGTCGTCCAGCGTCTGCGCGGTCCGTAGGGCACTATATTCTTCGATGCCATCGGCCTGCGCTGCCGGCACGAACGACATTCCGACGAAGAACGCTGCGACAGCGATGGCGAGAACTGCTGTTCTACCCATGATCAACCCCCAATTTCTGCGATCTTGAGGTGAGACGCGGGAGACAAGCAAGTCCTTAGGTGTCGCGGCTAGACAAATATTCCAGAATGCTTTGGGTGTGCAGCAGGCCCTACGCTGACTACGGTGAAGTCCAGCCTCTGAATGGTCGAGGATATCGCGACTTAATCCCGAACGACGATCGTCTTGTCGTTGCAAGTGTCCACTGCAAGCTGCAAATCCGCCTGGCCACGCTCCGACCGCGACTTGAGCCGGACGTAGAACCTTATCGGCTCGCACTGAACAAGGCTTGTCAAGGTGAACGTCGCCGTTCCGCCGGGGGGCACGTCGTCGTAGTGACCGCCGACATTGTCGTCGATCACCATCCCGTCGGCGGCCAGCGGGAAGCTGTTGCTCCCTGTAACGACATCGGAGCCTTCGTTGCGGATCGTGTTGTCGATTCCCTCCTGCCCGATGCCAGCGCCGCTTACGGCGACGAGAGCGACGAGGGTGACGGAAGTAAACCGCAGCACGGAAAATTTCCCTGTTTCGCCTGCAAGTTGCCAGCCGCCCGCCGCGAAAACAAGGATGCTATTGAGGAGCGCAGGGCATCGGGATGCGGCTAGATCGACAAGAAGATGATCTCGATAATGCCGATCAGCCACTGCCAAGGCGAATCTTCGAACCTGCGGCGGCGATGTGCGGGCTTTGGTCGGGAGGTGTTGATCGGATCGGTCATGCTGCCCTTGTGGCTGACGCCTTCTGAACGGAGCCTGACCGCACGCGAACGTCCCGACGACAATCGTTCAGTGCCGGTTCAAGATCAGACTGGCAACGATCAGTTCCACCATTGAACCGCGAGCTGACCTTGAGAAACGCTTGGATGATCGTACCCCTCTTCACGTCTCTGCTGAGTATACGGGCAGAGGCCGCCGAGCCGCTTCGGCTCGATGCCGAAGAGAGCCAAGGGAAAAGCCAGGTCACCTATATGGACTGCGCCCAACCCGAATGCGCCCACATGACCCTTGTCTGCGAAGGTGACAGTGGAAGCTTCGGCCTCAGCCATGCTGCCGGGCTCGCAGTACGGCTGATCGAAAACAATGACAGAAGCGACCTCTCTCTTTCATTTACGGTCGGTCGAGTCGCCTTGGTCGCCGAAGTCACCAGTCTTATCGTCGCGCCCAACATGGCTGCTGGCGGCTGGTCAGTTGAGTTTCCGAGCCATGATATGGGACATGTCTTTGCCCTGATCGCTCAGCAGCCAGAAGCGAGTGTCGCCGTATCCGTTGGTGGCGAAAGCTTCGACCTCACACCGTCGGACGAAGACCGCGCAACTTTACAGCGGTTCGCAGAAACCTGTGCCAAGCTGCTGAAGCGCTAATGGTCGCCGCCAAGCGTCGGCCGCGCGGAGCAAGGCACGCTGGAAACCGACGATTACGGGTCTATCCCAGCACCACGGGCCATCGCAAAACTCAAATTGGCATAGCACGAAAAATGGGCGGGTCTGGCGCCCCAAGTAGAAGTTCGCTCAACGGTCGATTCTGGTTCAGGGCGGGACACTGCCGCTTTGAGCACTTCATCATCGTATGTATTGTTCCTCATCGACAGGCTCATCTTCTATCGGGCGTGTCTGACCCGGAACTTGTGGGTAGCTTTCCCATCTCCCCGATGTCGGCCGATTACCGGCAATCTTTCCGCAGTACGGGCAGTTGATGCGGGTATCCGGTCCCGATGATCTTCCGTTAAGCCCCAAGTCTGCGGTGCTGGCTTCAGCAAAGACAAAAGAGCGCTGACAGGAAGGGCATTCTAGATGATGCATGGGACTGCTCCGCCAAGATGCTGACAAACACCCTATTCCTCGGCGCGGTTGCTCGGACCAAGGTCTGAGAAAGTGGCGACTAGCGTCGGCTCAGGAGGGAACTCCGACTACCTTCGTGGCTTTTTGCTACTCCTGCTGGAGGCCGCGTTGAGTACTTCTCTCGGTATAGACCGTACCCTTTTTGACCTACGTCGAAACGTGCTCAACATGCGCAGGCAGGTTAGGCGGCTTGAGGCTAGCGGGCTTTTGCTAGACGAACGAATGGCCTCTGAGGTGAGGTCTCAACTCGAACAAAACCAAACGACTCTTCAACACGTGTCTCGGGCAGCGACCGCTGTGCAGATGGGTGAAATCGTAGAGATAAGGCGCCAGACAGCGGCACTGCTGCGATATGTGGATGAGCAAACCCGCCACTGATATTATGCCTTCAGGAAAGGCCAAATGATTGAGTACTCCTTCGACCGTCCATTATCGTTGCCTGATCTTCGCGCTCTTTTTCGGCAAACGTCCTGGGCCGCTTCTCGAGGCCAGGGCGAACTAACGGAGATGGTGGCAAACACTCCTATCCAGTTGGGGGCTTGGCACGACGACAGCCTTGTTGGCTACGCTAGAGCCATTACTGACGGATGTTTCCGCGCACTCATCGATGATGTGGTGGTTGACAAAGAGCGCCACGGGCAGGGGATCGGAGAAGAGTTGATGCGCCGGCTTACAAAGCGGCTCTCCGGGGTCGAGCAGGTCATACTGCTGTGTGATGACCGATTCGTCGGCTTCTATGAGCGGCTCGGTTTTGTGCGTGGTGGCGCAAACTGCATGGTGCTCGCGAATTAAGGTCGGCCGCCGCGCATGCACCCTGACGACAGCCGAGTTCGTTTAGTTGAAATGCTCGTTGCAGAGCGCTTCAGCTGAGGCATACTTGCCGGTCTTCACAAGCTCATCGTCTTCGTAGTCGAAGACACGGAACTTGGAAGGATCCTTGCTAGCCTGTGCTTCCGCCGCCTTGCGCGGCAGCCACTTTGTGCTGGCGACGTCTGCGTCATTCCAGCTGCCATTGCTAGATTCCACCAAACAAGTACGGTCCTGGCCGGGCGCTTCCGCGCTCTTACCTTGGGCCATAACGGTAGGCGAAACGCCGGCAGCGACCATTGCGATGGTGGCGAGGGTGATCAGTTTGTTCATTCTTGAATTTCCTTGCTGTTGCTAGCCCCTGCGTGACCAAACAAAGCCGTCGTTGGCCCGTTGCTGGCGACTGAAGTCGAGCGACGTAAGAACCCAGTTGAAGACACAAGCTTCGAGGCGTAACGCGCAGCCTTCGCTTTGACCAATTGCGACCCGGTAACATTTCACAGTAGCTCTGTAGCCTGGATGGATCGCGGTCGCCCATGTACGTGCTCACCTACCAGATGATGATTGGCATCCTGACCCGCGATGCCAGAACCGCAAAGGACGCCGTCCAGGCTTATGACGAGATAGTGGCCGAGGGTGCATCTATGATCACGATCAGGCGGCCCGACGGACAACTGGTAGATATCACGGCCCTACGCGTAACCCTGACCGAACCGGCCCCCTCTTCTAAGCCGAGAGGCTGGGGACGCATCCGCTTCCGAGCACGGCGACGCTTGATCTATGTAGCGTAGCCTGATGGGAACAGCGTTTACCCATCCTCCACCTCCCGAGCCGACGCCAGAATCCGTAACCAATTCCGACCTTGATCAGCCAAGTGGCCGTGGTTGGGCTCTAGGGCGTCCATTAATGCCAGAGGCTAAAATTGACCGGTTCCTTGGGCTTTTGCGTCGCCTGAACCTGAACCCACCTCCGAGAGAAAAGCACTCTGTCCACTTGAAGGCCCGCACGGTTCCGCCATCATATCATGGGGGTGCTGAATCATGACGGAGCTGAGTAAGGCCGTCCGGCTTTTTGGGCATCGATTGTCTGGCGATGGCAAGGTAGCCGACGAGGAACTTGCCGCTTTTGCCAACCTCATCGGGCCTGGAAAGCATCTCTCCAAAGGCGAAGTGGTAGTTGATCAAGGTGACCGCTCGAACTCAGTCTGGCTGATCGAGGACGGCTGGGCGTTCAGGCAGAAGATGCTTGTCGATGGGCGACGCCAGATTACGGCAATCATGCTTCCCGGTGAGTTGACTGAGAAAGGCATCAGAATGCCGTTCGGCACGCCTGACGCCATCGTTGCAGCAACTGATGTTTTGGTCCGGCCGATTGATCGTGATCGCCTGATCGACCTGCTTCAGCATCGGCCGGGGCTCATGATGGCATTTCTCTACGAGGAGCTGACCAGGCACACGGTGACCAGAGAGTGGCTACTCCTGCTGGGTAAGCGTCAGGCGCCCGAGCGATTGGCGTATTTCTTGTTTGAGACCTATGCCCGTCTCAAAGCTATGGGAATGGTGCGCGGGGCTGATTTTGAGATGCCGCTGGCCCAGGCCGACCTCGCGGATATCTTGGGCATGAGCAATGTCCATCTCAACCGCAGCTTGCAGCACCTTCGCGCCGACGGACTCGTCATATGGGAGAACCATAGGATCACGCTGCCGGATCCCCCAACACTAGCCCGCCTTGCCGTGTTCAACCCCGATATGATCAAGGTCGCGGAGGACTTTGCGCGCCGGGCCAGGGGTTAGGACGTGCTTAGGGAGGCCGTCGGTCTGCGCTAATGAACCTAGACGTTCCCTGCGGAACCATCAGTTGGATCGCGGGCACTGCCAAGAAAAAGCGAGGCCCCGCAGTTGCGGAGCCTCTCGCGGACGGTGATAGCTCATCACTACCCATCTAGGGCGTGAACTACTCGACTTCCTACGAAGTTGCTCACGTCTTGATCACAAATGCTCCGCATTTACATCTCTCCGACCTAAGTCGCCAGCAACGAAGTGTTTTGGGGGCTTTTCACCTCGATGTGGTGACCCTAAGGGGTCGAGATGCGACATGGCAGTGGTCTTAACACTGGGCCTTTTGACTTTCAGCGGACTCCTCACGGCTCAAACCGATATCGCCATCGGCGTCCGGGGCGCAGGCTGGGGATTGGTCGCTGCGGGATTGGTCGGTAGTGTGGGCGCTTCTCCTACGGCGATGGTGACGCTCCACGACTATCTCAAAGCAGACCCTCGGCAATTAGCTCACTTCGCGGATCGGTAAAGCCAGGGCAGCCGGCTGGTTGACCTTCTGGCCCACCTGGCGTCTAATAGAGCTGGTGAAGTCTCTTCGGCCCGCCCTGCTGGCACAGGGCGGGCTTTGTTATTGTGGTTTCCCGCTTATCCTCCGGAGGATGTCCAGCATTCGTTTGTGCAGTTGGCGGAGAGCATCTGCTTCAGGACCTGACCCTTTGCCCGCTCCCTCCAACGCGCTGAGCTCGGTCGTGATGGCCTCATCAAGCGTCACGAGGCGCTCAATGGAAGCGGGCCGCAGCTTCGGCGTCTCCAGGATCGTAGTGATGGCGACCTCGGCGTCCATCACCTGGATTTCGAGGTCTCGGAACGCCCTCGTATCAACTTCGGCCATGCTCACCCTGCGCGTTTTACGAGCCGTCTGAACTGTTAGGACGGTTGGTGAGTTCCGCGCAGCTACCGTGGTTTCTAGTAGGCGGCCTTCATGATCGCCATCACCAAGTCGCCGTTGGAGTATGGCTTTTGCAGGAATGTCGCTCCGGGCACGCCATTGGCTTCGAACTCGGCAGCACTATCTCCGGACACGCAGACGAGACCCACTTCTGGATTGAGTTCACGCGCCCGTCTCGCCACTTCCCAGCCATTGGCGCCGGGCAACTTGATGTCGGTCAGGACAACCCGGAAATCGGCGGCGTGCTGTTCCAATTCAGTGAGGGCCTCCAGGCCCGTGCCGGCGTGAACAACGTCGAAGCCGACCTCCTTGAGGACTTCCTCAATAACCATGGCGATGATCATCTCATCCTCGACGAGAAGAACTTTTGCTCACTCATTGTTTGGCGCTGCCCGCTCATTAGCGTCCAGAGTACATGCTTGCCGCTTAGGGGCTCAGGGGGCGTTTGTCCAGCGCCCCCAAGGCACTGTTCGTAGATACAAAGTTGCCACTAGGCGCTTATCGACGCACCCGTACTATTACGAGGGCGCGATCACAGCAGGGTCAGGCGGGCCATAGAGGACGTCCCTACTCTTCGACCGGCGGCGCTCGACCGCGCGCGCTTTTCCCCGCAGCGATCAGTTTCCGGCGCTCGATCTCCTTCGACCGGGATGCCCATTCCGACGGACATTGACGATGTTTTCAAACGGTCAGAGCGAAGGGCAAGTGCTGCGGCACTTCGTACGCGGCGAGAGCGCGGGCACGATAGCAGCCCTGCTGGGTGTCTCCGAACGGACGGTGGAGACCCACGCCGCCCATATCAGACAAAAGCTGCAGGTGCGCTCGATCCTCATCGCGGCCGTCTATGTGACCGCCGTCGAAGTCGACCGCCAACCGGTACCACCGTACGAGTTGAGCAGACCGAAGCAGAGTTCATCGGAGAGGCGCATTGAATTGTGCGACAAATCCGAAAGGTCCGCGCTGCGCGCAAGGGAGAAAGCTCCACGAAGGTTTTCTTTGGGCCAGACGCAGACGCTCCTGAGTTCCGCTTTGGGCCAGGAGCAGTCATTCGCCAATGTCCGCTCCGCGCCAGAAGCAGCCATTCGAGATCAAAGTCATGCTGCTGCAAGCCAGTTGCTTCGGTCATCGATGGCGCGGCTCTCACATACTTCCGGTAGAGCGCCTCACCTATCGACCTTCCACTCCTAAGGCGCGTTTAGAAGTCAAGAGCCCGTCCTGCATCCGCAGTGCGAGCTTTCATTCCGTAACGCTGGCATCACGGCGGGCGCGGCACACTGCTCGAATGTCTTACATTATCGACCTGGACGAGCAACGCATCGCCACCGCCAGGGAGATTGCCGACGCCTTACCGCAGCGCATGAAGGATGTTCTGGCGCGCGTTGCCCGTGGTCAGGACCGGCGGGCAATAGCCCGTAGCCTTCATGTCGAGTTGGATACGGTCTATCGCTATCTGACCGAGATCCATGTGCGCTTCGACAATCCCTCCACAGCTTCAATCATTGCCCACCTGGCAGCGGCGGAGGAGAGGTTCAGGGCATCTAAGCGCAAGGGCATCCTGACGCACTTTTAGGGATCATGCCGAGGGCGGCAAAGGTGACGGGAGTGATGACCAGCCAACCTAGTCAACCCGTTGCGTCAAGTGAGAGGGAACTGCCGGTAGCGACCAGCCGTCCAATGACTGATCGCGCGTGAGGCGAGAGCACCATCCGCCCGCTTTCGGAGTAAAGCCATCCCCTGTGATGCAGGGAGCGCTGCACATGGCGCGGCGGAGCGAAATCGGGACTTGCGGCGAAGCGAGCGAGCGTAGCAACCTCAAACGCGTTGAGGTCCCCTGTCCAGACTACGTCGCTCACCCCGCAACCTCCTGTTGTCGGCAGAACAACGAAGGTCTTGTTTTGTGAGTTGCGAGCAAGTCATCGCTTTGGAGCCCCCTCACCGCATGGCAAACAATTTGCTAACGAGCCACCAAAGTCCGTTCCACGGTCGTAACCTTCCTTGTCAGTTACCGCCTATTTGCGGTTTGAGCGAGCAACCCGCAGCCGCCCAAGCCGGTCCAACGCGGCGCTCACTCGAATTTTGAGTGAAAAAAGCAGTGGCACCGCCAAGGACTTTTCGGTTGGCCGCTCTGCAAGGAGGGTATGCTCTATCGTCTTGGCTAGACGAGCAGCAGAACTGAGGGTGGCCTCGTCTGGGTGATAGGCCGCTTCAGCAGTGGTTGTTTTCAGCTCTACTATAGCGACGTTGCGTTCGAGATCATCGAGGGCTTGAGGTTCGAGCATTCTTGTGCATCTCCAGGCAGTAGAAGCGAGGTGGCGTTCTCTTTGGACCCATGCTCTGCTTCTGTGCACTATCCAGGATCAAAGATGGCGACTTAGGTCGCGCACCACGTCTTTGGGGACTCCAAGCTAGAAAGCGTTAGGGGCGGACACCTTTGATAGCACGCGGTCAAATTCGTCAGCACCGCATGGCTTCAAGACGAACTGGGTGCCGGGGAATTGTTCCTGGATTTCCGCCTCACTCTTGCCTGTGCAAAGGACAATCCTGTCCACGTTCCACC
>JAEZKB010000049.1 GCA_023415605.1 Pseudomonadota bacterium | reverse complement strand
GTGGACCTTTGCCGGCGAAGAACGCCCGTAGCGCTACGCGCGAAGGGCTATGGGCGTGGCGCCTACTTCCACCCCCGCCCATCCTCGTAAACTGCCGGGCCCTTGAACTCGAGTTTGTTGCCCCAGGGGTCGAGCACATAGAACGAGTTGCCCATGCCGCGGGCGCCGCCGTGGATAGCTTCGCGCTCGATGGCCACGCCGTGCGCCGCCAGGTGGGCGCGCATGGCGTCGTGATCGAAGGGTGAAAGCGCGATGCAGACGTGGTCGACATTGCGGCCCCCCTTGACCGGCGGCACGGCGCTGGCCGCGCCCGGATGGGTGATGTCCCAGAGCACGATCAGCGCGGCGCCGCACCAGACCTGCTCCATACCCAGTGTGGGGTAGGAATAGCCGGGCTGGCAGCCGAGCACGTCGGCATACCACTTCACCGCCTTGGCGAGATCATCGACGAGGAACACCACGTGGTCGATGCCGACCATCGAAAAGGGCGGCTTGCTCAGCTCAGTCATCGGTCCTCCAGCGGTCTTTCGCCGCGTCGTCCTCGTCTTTGGCCTCGACCCAGCGCTCGCCCTCGGGCGTGGCTTCCTTCTTCCAGAAGGGGGCGTCAGTCTTGAGATAGTCCATCAGGAACTCCGCGCCTTCGAAGGCGGCCTGGCGGTGCGGCGCCAGGGTCATCACCTGGACGATCGGGTCGCCGGCCGGCAGCGCCCCATAGCGGTGGATGACCGTGGCGCCGAGGAGGCCGAAGCGGCTGCTGGCTTCGGCGATCATGGCCTCGATCTGGTTGATGGCGAGTTCGGGGTAGCTCTCGAGCATCAACGTTTCCACCGGATCATCGGGGCGGGAGCGGACGAGACCTGTGAAGGTCACCGCGGCGCCAGCCCCGGCGGCTTGCTCCAGAAATGCGTTGGTTTCGGCGCCAGGGTCGAATGCCGCCGTCTGGATGCGGACGGTCACCTCAACCGCCGGTCATCGGCGGAAAAAGAGCCACGGTCTGCGCGTTGGCGATGAGTGCGTCCGGCTTTACTACCTTGGCGTCGATCGCGGCGCGGACGAGGCTGGGCTTTTCGAATGCCAGTTTCGCGGCTTCGTCGCGGCTCCGCAGCCAGCCGATGAGGTCGGAGATGGTCTTCACCTCGGCGGGAGGATCGACCTCCTCCTCGCTGCGGTTCAGCCGCTCGCGGAACATGGCGAAGTAGAGGATCTTCATCCTTGCCCCGCCAG
Source organism: Pseudomonadota bacterium (assembly GCA_023415605.1). Taxonomy (GTDB): domain Bacteria; phylum Pseudomonadota; class Alphaproteobacteria; order Rhizobiales; family Devosiaceae; genus Devosia_A. The sequence continues at coordinate 16,511 of JAEZKB010000049.1, read as the reverse complement.
GTGCGGCCAGGCGCCACGCAGATATTCCCAGCCGGTCCAGACGGTGAGGATGGCAGCGATCCAGAGCAGGAAATGGCCGATGAAGACGAGGCCGAGCAGCATGGGCGAGGCGATCAGCAGGCCGAGAGCCACCAGTTGGATGGTGGTCTTCCACTTCGCGAGCCAGGTCACGGGCACATCGACATCGACCTTGCCGAGATATTCGCGGAGGCCGGAGATGAATATCTCGCGCAGCATTATGGCGATGGCGGGAATCAGGTCCCAGCCGGTCAGATGATGCGTCCAGGCCAGCGTGATCAGCAGTGCGCCGACCAGCAATTTGTCCGCGATTGGATCCAGCATCTTGCCGAGCGCGGAATTCAGATTCATGCGGCGGGCGAGGAAACCGTCGAGCCAGTCGCTGACGGCGGCGGCGACATAAAGCAGCAGGGCCAGCCACTGCAGCCACTCCCAGCCGAGCGCAATTAAGAGGCAGATCACGGGGATGGCCGCGATACGCCCGAGGGTCAGGAGATTGGGCAGGGTTGTGAGAGTCGCTGGGATTTGCATGGCACGATGCAATCGGAAGGGGAGGCCCGGGTCAAGGGTGGAACGAAGTGGTGAGCCAAGGGTTGGTCTGGCTCACAGGAGGCCCACTATGCCTAACCAAACCGACACCACCGTCCGAAAACAGCCCGAGGCTGTCGCCTTCAAGGACAAGCAGACGCCGGGACCGGAAGAAGCCCATGTGCAGGTTCGTCCTGCCGGGCCGGACGGCATGCGCACGAAGACCAAGCGCGAATGGACCAAAGAAGACGAGGCCGCTGACGAGTCATTTCCCGCCAGCGACCCCCCGGCTGCCAACCGCTTCGACTAAGCGACCATTTCGGCACTGGTGCGCCGCGTTTCGACCGCGGCCGCCAGTTCCTCCAATACCGACACGGTCGATTCCCAGTCGATGCATCCGTCGGTCACAGACTGGCCATAGATCAGCTCCCTGCCGGGCACGATGTCCTGCCGCCCAGCCACAAGATTGCTCTCGATCATCACGCCAATGATCCGGTTATCCCCGCTCGCTACCTGTGCGGCAATATCGGCGGTCACCAGCGGCTGGTTCTCTGGCTTCTTTGATGAGTTGGCGTGGCTTGCATCGATCATCACCACGCCGCGCTGCCCGCCCTTCTCAGCCTCGGCGCAGGCTGCATCGACGCTTGCGGCATCGTAGTTCGGCTGCTTGCCGCCGCGAAGGATGATGTGGCAGTCGCCATTGCCGGTCGTCGAAGCGATCGCCGACTTGCCGTCCTTGGTAACGGCCAGGAAATGGTGCGGCTGGCTGGCGGACTTCACCGCGTCGAGCGCGATGCGCACATTGCCGTCGGTGCCGTTCTTGAAACCGACGGGGCAAGAAAGGCCCGAGGCGAGTTCCCGGTGTACCTGGCTCTCCGTTGTCCGCGCGCCAATGGCGCCCCAGGACACCAGGTCGGCGAAGTACTGCGGCGTGGTCATATCGAGGAATTCGCTGCCCGCCGGCAGGCCGAGATTGTTGATGTCGAGCAGAAGGCTGCGGGCGAGGCGCAGGCCGTTGTCGATGTCGAAGCTGCCGTCCAGATTGGGGTCGTTGATCAAGCCCTTCCAGCCCACCGTAGTGCGCGGCTTTTCGAAGTAGACGCGCATGACGATCTCGAGCTTGTCGGCAAGCTTCTCCCGGACGGCCGCCAGCTTTTTGGCATAGTCGATGGCGGCGATGGGGTCATGGATCGAGCAGGGCCCGACCACGACGGCGAGGCGGTCATCGGTGCCGTGCAGGATATTGTGGAGCGCGTGGCGGGCGCTGAGCACGGTACGGGTCGCCGCATCGGTGCGGGGGAACTCGCGGATCACCTCCTGGGGAGATCGCAGTTCTCGGATTTCTTTGATGCGAAGGTCGTCGGTGGATTTGAGCATTTGGTGTCTCCTCGGGGTCTTGGGTCAGCGAGGCGACAAAAAAGCCGCCTAGCGAAGCTGGCGGCTGGGGTGTCTCTTGTTTGTCCGGTACTTAGGTCAAACGGCTCCCTTCGGCTGCCAGCGGCTTCCGGTGCTAAAGTACCAATAGGAATAGGCGGCGCGAAGGTTCATGGCCGGCTTTGTAGCCGACCATTTTGCTCTTGTCACGGGGTCTCAGTTGCCCAACGAAGGGAAATATTTGGCCGCCGAGGGGGCAAGGTAGTCACGGAGGTCGCTCAGTGGAGCCTCGAAGATGTTTTCCTGGCAGGCCTGGATCGCGTGCGGCAGCCCCTGCAGAGTGAAGACGGCGATGTCGCCCTGCTTGAAGGTGACGGCAAGATTTGTGGCGATCAGTTCCTCTATCATGCAGCTCTCCTCGAACTCCGCATCATCCGACTTCACCCGGCGTGAGATGGCGAGGTCGATGGGCTCTGCCCTGGCTCCCAGCGGTAGTCGCCCATTTTGGAGTCGGCAAAGATCTTGCTCAGATCGAGGTCCTTGCCGGTCTTCATGTCGATAGTGGTCAGATAGGTGTGGTTCTCGGGATAGGCGCCACCACAGTAGAGGCTGCCGCTCTCGGACCAGCTCATCACCGTCGGGGAGAGGTAGAGCACCTCGACCTGCTCATCGGGGTAGCCGGCGTAGGAGCCGAGCCAGTTGTCGGCGCCGGGCGACCAGCCCATGCCAAAATACGCCTGGGACTCGCAGTCGAGGCCTGCATTGGCCATCACATAGCGTCGGGTAAACAGGCGCTGGTTGGCAGGCACCACATCCTCGACCGAGCTCGTGCTGAGGTCCACCACCTGCGGGAAAGCGAATGTCACCCGCGGATCGGTGAGGTAGCGGAAGGTGACATCGCCCCATTTGATGTCCTCGCCGGATTCAGGGTCCACCGATGTGGCCTTCAGGTATTCATACGGATGGTTGAGATATGTCAGCTCCTCCTCTCCGTCGATAATCTCGAACGGAAGGCCAGTGAGTTGGTAGGGCTGCATGTTTTCGGTCGTTTCGAACGGGCGGGTGCCGAACAGTCCGACATCGATCGGCAGCGGTTTAGCGCCCTTTTCGGCGACCCAGGTACCGCGGAGGTTCTGGCCGTCGGTGCTGCTCAACGTCCAGATCGCGCCGCGCAATTTTTCCGGCAGGCTGCCACCAGCCTCGAAGGCCGGTTCGCAAAGCTTGGGCGTGCAGGGGAATTCTTCATAGAGCACGAGCTTTTCCGGTGTGGCCTCGAGGACATGCAGAGGGATGTCGATGCCTTTCTTGGCGTAGAGGTAGCGGCCCACCGTGGCCTCATCGGCAGCGCCGAATTCCTTGGAAAGCTCAATGACGATGTCGGTGGTACCGAGCTTTCCCCAATAGGTAGCGGCGTCGGCGAGAGCAGGGGACGCCACGGCAATCGCAAGCGCGGCGAGGGAAATGCGGAGCAGCATGCTGAACTCTAGGGATGGGAAGAACGATGTGTGCCGGCAGATAATAAGTTCAGTTTGAACGGACTCTGAACGCCACCGACCTTTACCTCTGCTTCACCTTGGTAACTAACCATCAGTTAATGCGCTATGCATGCTGCGCATGTGTGGTTGTCCAAGACTCCGGCTACTCCACCGAACTAGTCGACATTACATACAGGGCATCAAAACGAAGGGGAACCAGATGACCACTATCCGCCAGAAGATCGCTCAATTTGCCGCCTACCAGCGCACCGTCCGCGAGCTCAACGCTCTCACCGGCCGCCAGCTCAACGACCTCGGCATCACTCGCGAAGACATCAAGACCGTCGCGCGCGCCGCTAAGTAAGCAATCCACCGCAGCGACGAAAACGAGGCGCCCTCTGGGCGCCTTTTGTTTTGTCCGCGCGTCAGGCGGAGCGATTGAAATGGTCGTAAATCTGCTGCGCCATGGCGCTCGACACGCCGGGGATCTGTGCGAGGTCGGCGAGAGAGGCGCGGGCCACAGCCTTGGCCGAGCCGAAATGCTGCAGCAGAGCGCGCTTGCGCGCCGGGCCGATGCCCTCGATCTCGTCGAGCGGATTGGTGATCGCGGCCTTCTGCCGCTTGGCCCGGTGGGTGCCGATGGCGAAGCGGTGCGCTTCGTCGCGGAGGCGCTGCACGTAATAGAGAACCGGATCGCGGTGCGGCAGCATGAACGCGTCCTTCCCCTCCATGAAGAATTTTTCGCGGCCGGCGTCGCGCTCTTCGCCCTTGGCGATGCCGATGAAGGTTACCTCGCGCGGCAGGTTTAGGCCGGCGATCACCTCGCGGACTGCGTTGAGCTGGCCTGCACCACCATCGATGAAGACCACGTCGGGCCAATCCGGCATGCCGGTTTGCTCGTCCTCTGCCTCGATATCGCTCTCGGCGGCAAGGCGGGAGAAGCGGCGGGTGAGGACCTCGCGCATCATGCCGAAGTCGTCCCCTCGCGTGATGTCGGTGCTTTTGATGTTGAAGGTCCGGTAGTGCTTCTTGGAGAAGCCTTCTTCCCCGGCGACGATCATCGCTCCCACGGCATTGGTGCCCGAGATGTGCGAGTTGTCGTAGACTTCGATGCGCTGTGGCACTTCGTCCAGGCCAAAGAGTTCGGCGACACCTTCGAGCAGAGTGCGCTGGGTGGCCCCCTCGGCGAGCTGACGCCCCAGAGCTTCGCGAGCATTGTTGTGGGCGTAGACGACGAGATCCTTCTTCTCGCCGCGCTGGGGTTGCTGAACCGAGACCTTGAAGCCCGCGCGGCTCGACAGCGCCTCCTCGATCAACTCGGTTTCTGCCAGCGCATGTGACACCAGCACCAGCTTGGGCGGCGACCGATCCTCGTAGAACTGGCTGATGAAAGCTTCGAGCACTTCAGCTTCAGTCAGGCTCGAGTCTGCCTTGGGACGATAGGCGTGGTTGCCCCAGTTCTGGAAGGCGCGGAAGAAGAAGACCTGGACGCAGAACTGCCCGGCCTCCTGTGCCACGGCGAAGACGTCGGCCTCTTCCACCGTCTTGGCGGCAATGTCACCCTGGCTCTGCACCAGCGCCAGCGCCGACAGACGATCGCGCATCAGCGCGGCGCGCTCGAAGTCGAGGTTCTCCGCCGCTGCGTTCATGTCGCGCTGGAGGTGATCCTGCACGGACTTGGTCTTGCCAGAGAGGAACTGACGCGCTTCGTCGACCAGTTCGGCGTAGTCGGTCAATGAGATCTCGCCAGTACAGGGGCCGGAGCAGCGCTTGATCTGGTAGAGCATGCAGGGCCGGGTGCGTGCCTTGTAGAAACTGTCCGAGCAGGTGCGGAGCAGGAAGGCCTTCTGCAGGGAGGTGATGGTGCGCTTCACCGCCAGCGCCGAAGCGAAGGGCCCAAAATAGTGGCCCTGCTTGCGGCGGGTGCCGCGGTGCTTCATCAGCTCGGGCGCCTCATGCTCGGTGGCGATGAGGATATAGGGGAAGCTCTTGTCGTCGCGCAGCAATACGTTAAAGCGCGGACGCAGACGCTTGATAAGGTTGGCCTCGAGCAGTAGGGCCTCGGCCTCGGTCTCGGTGCGCACAAATTCCATCGAGCGCGTGGCGTAGATCATGCGCTGGATGCGCGTCGGCAGGCCTTCGGGGCGCGTGTAATTGGTGACGCGCGATTTGAGGCTGCGAGCCTTGCCGACATAGATAACCTCGCCGGCTTCATCCATCATGCGATAGACGCCGGGCGAGGCGGGAAGCGTGCGCACGAAGGCCCTGATGACCTCCGGCCCGCTGGTCTGGTTGGGCTCGTTCATCGGCGTGGGGTCGGGGCCCGGCGCGGGGACCACTCGATATGTTGGCCGCCGTCGAGCGCCAGCATCTGGCCGGTCATCGACGGGGCCGCGAGGATGAAGAGGAGGCCGTCGGCGATCTCCTCGGGATTGGCGGCGCGCTGCAGGGGCAGGCGCTGTAGAGTGGCGCGGAAGGAGGCGTCTGTCTCGCCTGGAGGGGGCAGTGTGGGCCCGGGGCCGATGGCGTTTACCCGGATATTCGGCGCCAGCGATTGCGCCAGCGTGCGGGTGGCGCTCCAGAGCGCAGACTTGCTGAGCGTGTAGCTGAAGAAACTCGGCTCGGGGTGCAGCACGCGCTCGTCAATGATGTTGACGATGTTGCCCTGCGCTCCCTCCGGCAGTTGCCGGGCGAAATCGCGGGCGAGGAAGACCGGCGCCTCGACATGGATGCCGAAGTGCTGGTCCCAGAGACCCTCGTCGAGATCGGTGACGGCGTCGCGTTCGAAAGTCGAGGCATTGTTGACGAGCAGCGTCAGCGGGCCAAAGGCAGCTGCGGCTTTCTCGATGATGGCGGCTCGCTGCTTGCGGTTGGCAAGGTCCCCTTTGACCAGGGCCGCCTGGCCGCCAGCGCGCTCGATCCCGGTCCGCACGGCCTTAGCGCCGTCGGCCGAAGCGCGATAGTGAACGACGACCTTGTAGCCGGCGCTGGCGAGCCGCTTGGCGATGGTCGCACCGATGCGACCGCCGGCCCCAGTGACGAGGGCGACGCTGTCGATGCGCGGTGGGGATTTTGCTTTGGCAGCCATGACTGGATCACAAGATAGGTGTTTCGACCGGCGAAGCAAATCGCCTCAGTTGCCGCCGGCGATCACCGGCCATTCATCGCTGCTCTCATCGCAGGTTTCGCGGGCACGCATTTCGATCAGTTTGAACTCGCCGGCACTCCATAGCCACCGACCGGCGCTGCCGCAATTGCCGTTACCGCCCTTGTAAGAACTTGAAAGTTCCCCCGTCGCTTCGTCCCAGCCGCCGCCATAGATAAGGTTGCCCTGAGCGCCGCCATTGGCGTCACTTTCGGGCAGGTTGAGCACCGAGATACCTTCGTCCGTCGCGAGATAAAGCGCGCGGATAAAGTTGTAGGCGAAGTCCTCGCAAGGGACGACGTAGAGCGTGTGGTATTGGTCGAGGGCAACTTTCGAAATGCGGTCCGCCGAGTCCGCGTCGATGCGGACGCTGCAGTTGTTGTCCGTGTGAAGGTTCACGAGTTCGGCCGTACGAAGGTCGATAACCGGTGGCTCCGGTGGTGCCTCGAGCGCCGGGTCGAGGCCGACTGGGGCAGCTTCGGCCACCCGCTCGGAGCCGAGGCGGCCCTGCGTCTCGTCGATCCAGATCAGCGCGGCGGTGAGGCCATCGAGTGAGAAGTTGGCTTTGCCAGTGGTGCCGGTCTCGTCGGTAAAGGTGATTTCCGCCGCGGCGCCTGGCATCAGCTGATCCATGACCGACTGCGCCTTGGGGCCGAGCAGGAAGAAATCGTTGATGGCTCCATACGGCGCGATCTCGGGGGCGCCCGTGAACGTTTCGCCTTTGCCATCTATGAGGATGGTGAAGGGCATTGCCGGGTCGGCCATCACCTTGATCGGGGTGAAGGAAACCTCCCAGTAAATCTCTTGTGCATGCCGTCCGATGCGCAGCCAGGCATCGGCGACGCGGCCGTCGCCCGGGTTCGGATTCAGGTAGGAGACTGCCGAGCAGTAGCCGTCGGCCTGGCAGACGGCGAGCCAGCTGCCGAAATATTTGCGCGTCTCTCCCTCCTGCGCAGCAGCTGGGAACAGCGACAGAGCATAAAGGGCAAGGATCAATAGCAGACGCATCAGCAGGTCTCCGGCGAAGGGCGCGACGATAGGCAAGTTCGCTTGGCCATTCCAGTGGACGATGCTTAGCGGGGCAGAACCCTGAGGCCGACCTGTGAAAGTGCTGGACTCAGCCCTATGCTCAGTGGGCGAGTGGAAGCCGATTGGGCTTCGTCACAACGAAGGGAAGGGGAAGAGGAATGGAAGCAATCATACCGATTCTTGTTCAGTTGATCGGTGGTGGCGTCGGGGGAAATGTACTGGGAGCCTTGGTCAAAAGACTCAGTCTGGGTACCACCGGTAACACCATTGCGGGTGCAATCGGCGGTTGGCTGGGTACCTGGCTCGCAAGCATGATCCCGGGTCTGGATGGCCTCGTTAAGGGCGCCATGGCGGCAGCCGGTACGACTGGCGGTCTCGACATCGGTGCTTTGGCCGGGCAGGGCGTCACCGGACTTGTCGGAGGCGGGCTGTTGACGGCAATCGCCGGCCTCGCCAAGAACGCCACGATGAAGAGCAACGCCTGATAGCTCTTTGCTTATGACCCCGGAACCTACCGGCCCGGGGCACTGTCGATTGTCCTGAAAGTTCTTCCGTGTCCGACCAACCAGCCCGCCGACGCGCCGACAATGTTCCGCTCGGCATCGGCCTTACCATTGCGGCCATCCTGATCTTTGGCATCCAGGATGCAGTGTCGAAATACTTGGTGCAGGACTATTCGCCCTTCCAGCTGGCCATGATGCGGTTCTGGGCCTTTGCCCTTTTCTCGCTGGTGCTGGTGATGCGTCAGGGGCCACTGTCGCAGGCGTTCAAATCGAAGTCGCCGAAGCTGCAGGTGCTGCGCGGCGTGCTGCTGGTGGTGGATATCTGGTTCTTTGCCGCCGCGCTCAAGGATGTGCCCCTGGCCGAGCTTCAGGCAATCACGCTGGTCTACCCGCTGATGGTGACGCTCGTGGCAATCCCGATCCTCGGTGAAAAGGTCGGTGTGTTCCGCTTTTCGGCGGTCGCCATCGGCTTTCTAGGCGCGCTGTTGATCGTGCGGCCCGGTGGACTGCCGCTCAGCTGGGGCGTGCTCTACGCCATCCTTTCTGCAAGCGCCTACGCCATCTACATCGCGCTCACCCGCAAAGTGTCTAGCCAGGATTCGACGGCGACCAGCATGGTCTATGTCGGTGTCGTGGGTCTCGTGCTGACGACGGGCGTGGGCGTATTCTTCTGGTCCCCGATGCCGCTTGAAGATTTGTGGCTGGTAGGCGTCATCATGGTCACCTCAACCACCGCGCATGGGCTGATGATGGTGGCGTTGAGTCGAGCGCCGGCCAGCACGATGCAGCCATTCAACTACACCTCGCTGCCTTGGGGCATCCTCCTCAGCTTTGTGTTCTTCCAGCACCTCATTGATACGGTGAGTTTCGTCGGTGCCTTGATCATCGCAGCGGCGGGGATCGCCGTCATGATGCGCGAACGGCACCTCGCTAAGGCCGGCCGCGTCGCCGCACAAACGCAACGAGCAGAAGAAGCGCCCCAACACTAGCAAGGATGACGCCGAACGGCGCCACCGTCAGGGTGAGCATGATCGCAACGGTACCGAAGAAGCCATCGCCGAGCAGCGGGAACAGCATGGTGAGCAGCGCCGGCGTTGCCGAGATCAGCGTCATCAGTATGCCGAAGATCAGGAAACGCCGGCCCCACAGCATCAAGCAAAGAACCCTGCGATCCAGACGGCAGCAGCAGCACTGACGGCCGTCAGCACCGTGCCCCAGGCCATGTCGATGGCGACGAGTTGCACGGTGAAGCCGCGCAGGGTGGAGAGATTAGTGAGGTCGTAGGTGCCGTAGGCGACAAAGCCAAACACCGCCCCCATCCACAGGGCCTTGCCGACGTCGCCATTGGCGGGCGCCGTGACGAGCAGCAGCAGACCGATGAGATAGACGAGGTAGAAGCCGCCGGCGACCACCAGGTTCGGCTTGTCGAGCATCATGTCGCCGAGTGCCGGCCGGTACAGCCGTTCCGCCATGGTCGAAAGCCAGACAAAATCAGCGGCGAAGAAGACGACTGCGGAAGCGACGTAGAGGATCACGTAGTTCATGCGGGCAAGCTCCATCGACGCGGGGCCGATCCCCGACGATGCCGCAGCAACGGCCGCTGGACGCATAAAGTTTTCAACGCGTTGGTCCCACCCTTGAACAGAGGGATCATAGGGGACATTTGTGTGAGCGGGGCAAGTCTGTCGCCGACACGAAAGGGTGCACGCGATGTTTATTCTGGTTGAGATCCTCGCCGCCTTGCTGATCATCGGCGGCATTGTCGCTTACTTCCTCCGCAACAGACGAGATGCCGAGCGCGAGGCCGTCACCGCGCGGCGAGTTGAGGCCTATATCGAGACCATTCGGCGCGAGCGGAAGAACCCCGAACTCTCCGCCATGTCGGACACCGAACTGCGCGACCTGCTCCTGTCGGGCGCACGAAATCTGCGCATCCAGGCCGAGCGTCGCACCTATTTGCTCTTTGGTGGTACCATCGCGGCGTTGCTGGCGGCGGTAATCGTGGCCACTGAAGACGGCATGCGGGGCTTCGGCATTGCCATCCTCGTGGGCGCGATGGCGCTCTACGGCATCAACGAATTTCTCGGCCGGCGCGCGCGCGAACCGCTTGAGGCCAAGGGCATCGATGTGGAGCGGCTCCGGGTGGAGTGAGCGCGTGTGTGCGGGGTTCTTGGCGGGCGGTCGCTCGTGTAGAGCTCGCAACGCGCCTATAGCCGCCGCATCTTGCCGATCATGAAAATCAGACAGCCTGCGACGACCAGCACCACCGGCGCGATCACCATAACGCTGAGCAGCGTGCCATCGAGATGCATCCGCGTCTGACCGGGGCCGGACATCTGCGAGAGCCCCATCCGCTCGAGGGCGAAGATGCCCATGCCGATGATGATCAGGGTGTAGGCCAGTTTGACGTAGGGCTTGGTGGAGGGGTGCATGGCCATGGGGGGTGGGGTCCGGGAAGCAAGCGGGTGCTGACAAAAGTAGGGCGCCCCGTGGGGCGCCACAAGCCGGTGGCCGGCTGAAAACTCGGAACTAGCCGTCAGTTCGAGATGCAGAAGGACGCGTTGGGGCCGCCGACACAGGCGCTCGAGCGCGGGCTGTAGTAGTAATAGTCGCGGTAGGGGCGGTAGCGCCACGGGCGGACGACCGGACGGCTGTCGATGTAGAAATCGTCGTCATCGTCATAGTAGTCGTCATTGAAGCCGTCGCGCGCAAGGTAGCTGGCCGAAACCCAGCCATCGGGGCCGGACTTGTTCACGAAGCACCAGCTGCCGCGGCAATAGTCGATGTCGACGCCTTCGCCGCGGCGCAGGACGTCGACGGCGCCGTAGCCGGTGCCGGGGCCGGAGCGGACATTGACGTTGGAGGTGGCATAGGCGGGGGCGGCCAGGGCGGCGACGGCGGAGCCGGCGAGGGCGGCCACGGCGATACCCAGAGTGAGGGCGGTGCGCTTGAGGGACATGTGGAAGGCTCCTTTATGGGGAAACTGATGCACTAAAACGGCTTCCGGGGAGCGAGGTTGCGACTCTGAGGCTGAACCGAAAATGAATGGCCGCCCCGTGGCCGCGGGAGGGTCGGCCACAGGGCGGATGATGGGATTTGCGGTTGCGCCAGACCGGCTTAGTTGCCGAGGCAGACGTAGCCGTACTGGCCGTTGAAGCAGACCGAGCCGTCATTGTACGGCCAGGGGTTGTTGTTGGGGAACGGCGCGTAGTCGAGGGCGCTGGACTTCACCCAGCCGTCCTTGCCCGGGATCTTGATCTTGACCCAGTTGCCGGCATGGGCGAGCACGGTGACCTTCTGGCCTTCCTGGACCCAGTTGACGGTCTGCGACTTGTTCTTGGGCTGGGCTTTGACCTTGGCGTCATAGTCGACCCAGGCGTACTGGGCGGCCATGGACGCGCCGGCGGTGGCGACAACGGCAACCGCGGCGATGGCGGCAGTCTTGAGGGTACGAGCGAACATCTCGTGGTTTCCTTCTTTCACGGTGATTGGCATCTCTGCCTTGACCGCGACACTAGGAACCGGCGCCTGAACCCGTTCTGAAGGCCTTGTTTATGTGAGGATTTTCGTCAATTGCCGAACATCAGCGTGGGGTTGGTGAATTCGGGCGGGGTGACGCGGATCTTGGCGGCGGAGCCCACCAGGTAGTCGCCAAGCACCCAGCCATCCGGGCCATCGTCGTAGACGATCTTGCACCAATAGGCTCTGGGGGTGCAGCGGGTGAGGCTGACGCTTGCGCCGTCGGGCAGGGTGCCGATCTGGGCGAAGAACTGGCCCGGACCGGAGCGGATCGGCAGGTTGCCGGTGGCCCGCGCCTCGGCGGCGCCGGCCGCGCCGGCGGGTGCGGCAAAGGCGATAAGGGTGGCCAGGACGATAAGCGGCTTCATGGCAAAGAACCTCCTCCCGGTTGCCCGGGAGGAGAGTTGTATCACAGACGCACCGTGGCGTTGTCGCCGAAATCGGGCTTGGCGCCGGTGAAGGCGGCAGTGAGCATGGTGGCGAAGGCGATCATGCGGCCGGGCGAATCCCAGAGCTCGGCGCGCTCGGGCGTCACGGTGATCAGCCGGATGTCCGGATCCTGCTCGCTTTCCCACCAGGCCTTGTCGAAATCGGTCCACAGGTCGTGGATCTTGGCACGGTCGTTGCTCAGCTCGGCCTTGCCCGAAATCGAGATGAAATTCATCGCCTTGATGTCGGAGAAGTTGAGGTTGACGTTGGGGAATTTCTCGATCTCGATGTTCTTGTGGCCGTTGGCCGAGACAAGGAAATAGATCGCGTGCTCGTCGCGCCGGACGCGCGCGCTCAGCGGCCGCGAGACCTGCTTGTCGCCGTCCCAGGTGCCGAACATGCAGAAGTCGATCTTCTCGGCCAGCTCCCAGACGCGATCGACGATTTCTTCGGGCGTCTTGTCGGTGTCCTGCTGATCGTGGTGCGCCATAATGGTCTCCAATGTTGATGTGCAGGCGAAACGGCATCTCGTGCGCGAGGTTGCCTGCGGCCACATCACAAGTGACGGTGCCAAGGCTGCGGGCGCGCCAAGACCCCGGGCCCCCCGGCGGGCGCACGGATATGCGGGTGGGCGAACAACGGCGGAGCCAGGCTCGGTCGTTGGTCGTGTGCCGGGCGGATAGGCGGCCCGGCCGGAGCCTGGCTCCGCCGTCGCGACCGGGATTTTGGGCGTTCACACGGGAGGTTCCGGGGCGTTTGACGGATTGCCCCACCGCCGCAGGATGCAAGTCGAGACCAGACCGCGCTCTTCACGCTTCTCCAGTCGCATCCCCTTGACCGCGCACGACACACGCACGGCCACGGCAGCAAATTAAGGCGGCAGGCTACCTGAACCTGCCAGACCCTCCCGGCTTGGCCTGGGGCGACCGACGCCGCCCCACCCAGCCTCGCCGCCCCGGCTGCTCGTTTGCAACCGTCGCTTGGGGGTGGCGATGGCGCTATTCTAGCGGGGTTCTCGGGCGCGGGGATAAGTGGTGAGAGATTTCTGACAAGCGTCTGAACGCATTGCCGAATTTCTGAACTGCGGATGACGGCAAACTGACCGCAATGTCCAACACTGAGCGTCACAAAGTGAGGCCCTGAGTGTGAGCGCGCGTCATGAACTTCTGTCGTTCGGCGGGAAGCGGTGTGTCGTCAGTGGGCTCGCGCGCCGGTGACGCCGGCGGCGCGCGATGGGATCAAAGGAAGTCCGGCGGCGGCTTGCTCGCCGAAGTGGCAGCAGGGGCGCTGCCACCCGTTCCGGGCGAGGAGAGCGAATTGGTGCCGCCGGTGGTGATCGGGTCGCGGATGACCTCGCTGCCGTTCTGCAGGATGCCGATCAGCGTGGTCGGGTTGACGAGACGGGTCGGGGTCGAGCCGTTGCAGTTGTTGTTGTTGTCGCAGGCGACGGTACAGGTGCCGCCCTTGCCATCGCAGTTCTTCTTCTCGCAGCCATAGCCTCCGCCATCGGCATGCACCGAGAAGGTGCCGCCGGCGCTCGAGCAGGCCATGCGCAGGTCGCCGACGCCGGGCTTGGCGGCGAGCGGCCGGATCACATTGGCCTGCGCGGGCAGGGCGCTGGCGAACGCGGTGGCGAGAAGTAGGGAGAGTAGGACGAAAACACGTAGAAGCATTTGCAGTCTCCTGTTTTGGTCTAACAGGATGAATGCTGCGCGCCCGAAGCTGACGCCCGGATGAACGGCTTCCGACAAATTACGAACGACGGCGGAAGAGGCTGAACCAAACCAGCCCGGCACCGGCCGCCAGCGCGGCCGCGCCGGCCAGTGCCCAGGGCAGCGACGGCCCCTCCAGCGTCTCACACTCGGCCACGCATGCGATGGGTTCGATGACGACCAGCCCGGTCCCCTGCAACAGCCAGAGGCCGCCGAGGAGGATGAGGATGGTGCCGACGATGGTGCCGATCCATTTCATGAGGGGCTCCTGTGGTGGTGGAGGAGGGGGGCCCATTAATGGGGAAATTGGCGAGGGGGCGGCTAGCGGGCTGCGGAAGATTTGTGGTTCGCGGGCCAGTTCCGCCGGCGGACTTGTTGAATTTGTCAGATGAGCGCGTTGTGCTGTATCTGAAACGGGACTTAGTCGATGCTACCGCTAGGGCAATCAAAGACACAATACGAGTCGAGAGCTATTTACTTTGGAGACAAAATGGAAACTGACATCCGGAAGAGCGAAAAGGGTGGCAACACGGCCTATCTTAACATCGGCGCATGGTACAACGCGGAGACGGGCCACATTCATCTAACGCTACCCCATTCAGGCTGGTTTCATACTACCGTCAACAATGATCCAGACAGCAAGCGGGGCCATCAAAATCTCTACGCGAAGCTGGCTCGAGCACTCAAAGAAGCCGGCGCTCCGTATCCATCCATAGCGATCGATATAGACGACGCTTAACGTTCGATTGCGAACTTCGGTGCGTTGAGTCGGCTGTTTAGGTCAAAAATCGCTTGGGTATCAGTAATCTAGCAGGAGAGTCTGCTGGTAGCTTTGTCATGTCGTCAAATTTGGTCGCGGTGTGCGAAATATTCTTCTCGTGCGTGGTGCTGTTTGTACTTGTGTGAGTGACGAGGCTCACCAGAACAGGGCGCCCGAATAGCTCGGATAGCTGCTCCCAAGCGGCTTGGGTGACGTGTCCGGCGACAATTTCTCGACGCTCCAAATCTAGTATCTCAAAAGTATTTTTTAGAAGACTTGCGCCAACGAGAATGCCTGGCGTATCTCTTTCTGTGTACTTGTTATCGATATGAGCATTCGTGTTCCGAATGATGTGCTCGATTCGGACCTGATCAGCCTCCCAATTATATTCAATGCCGGCCTGATCGATCCACTTCAGGTTGATGTTTCCTTCGGCTTTCTTCAGATCGCGAGCCAATTTCCTGAAATGCGATCCCGCTCGGCTACCCAACTCTCCTGTGAAGTTCAAAAGTTGCTCGGAATTGTCCGCGTCATTCAGCACCGAGAATAGTATCCTCAGCGTCCTCACGGCGGTACTGCGCCCAAATAGGTCGTGCCTCGAGGGTATATAGAGGTTGATCCCAAACGACGACGCAAACGTGCTTTCCATGCGAAACGCCGAGAGTTCGCGAACGAGCTCCGATATGGGACCGCGGGGCGTGGGGCCGGACGTCACCGCCTGCGCGATGCTCTGGAAAAATCTCTGGAAGCGGAAGAGAAAGGACCCAAACTGCTCGATGCGAGCTGTGGAGTCCCGAAAGGTCTCGCCTGAGAACACGACCTCTAGATGTTCATGCGCTCTGTGCTGCAGTATCTCAGCTCTCTCGGTGAGCAGCCTCTGCTGCATTTCTCTGAGCTGTCCCGCCATCAAGGACGCAGTAAAGTCGTTTTCGTTCCGCGACAGAATATCGCCGCACGCGTCCAGAGCCTCCTCCAGTTCCGACAGACGCCTATTTAGGCCGCGCAATTGCCGTTCTGCGGTCCGCGGATCGGTATCTTGCCAGACCGAGAGGCTCATGGCGACGCTGCGCCGGAAGAAGTGGACGTCGCGACGACCCGCACTAATCCCTTTGGGTTTTCGTTTCGGTCAAATCCGAACTCGCCGAGCCAGTACTTTCGCATGGCTCTATAGTTATCATAGTTAGGGTCGCCTTGTGGCACATATGCGCATAGATACGCGTCCACTCGATAAGTGGACTGAGTCACCTTTCCCGACACCATCTGCTGGAACGCGATCTGCTCTGCCGGGCCAAGATTATTTATGACGTTTGCGTCCGCGCTTATAAAGCAGTCCACATCATTCGGATCATTCTTTGACGTGACGAAGCTACCATCAAGAATCTGCTCGAAGTGCGCGACGATAGCAGCTAGGTGCGATCGATAAGCTGTTAGGCCTGACAATATCGCTGGTCTGGTTGATGAGTGCGGAAATGAGTCGACAAATTCACTTTTCACCTGCCCCATGTCATAGTCATGGATACCAGCAGGCAAGTTCCCAATTGCGTCGAATGCCACAGTAACCCCTCTACATATGCGAGCAAAACTACACTAAAAACGAACATCTGCAACTCTATAGGCTGTGCCGCTCGCCGCGGTCGAACGAGCCAAGATCCTATGACGGCCTTGCGGTGGTACTCGCTCGCGTTTGCTTTCGTGCCCGAATGTCAGGTTGGTCGGTAGTAAGTGATACACCCGTTGTTGCAAGCAGGGCGCCGCGCGCCGGCCGGCCCCCTTTCAATTAATTGTCCCCCGGGCATACGCAATCTTCCGAAGCATCGGTGGGCTATCGACTCGGCTTCGTTGTCCCAGGAGACAATGGAGGTCGGCATGGCGGATTACTGGGTCAACAGGAATGCGCAGGCGAATGGGGACCATGAGGTCCACAAGCAGGGCTGCAGCGATATGCCCAGCGACAAGAAGTATCTGGGGGATTTCAGCAGCTGCTACTGGTGTTCGCGGGAATGTCACACGGGCTAGGGC
>JAEZKB010000119.1 GCA_023415605.1 Pseudomonadota bacterium | reverse complement strand
GCGTACTGCTCCTGGAACGGGTGTTGGTTTCACTGCTTTCCGACTTGAGGCAATCCGGTTGCGCGCCCTACTCTAGAATCAAACCGGTGCGTTAGGCGTGTTGCCGCATGATACCGGCTGGAATATGGCACATATACCCCCGCAGCCGATGGATTTTCTCCGGTTGCGCACAGCCCCTCAGGACCACGCGATGCCCACTCTGACGATCGGTAAGAAGGCGCCTGACTTCGAACTTCCCGCCGCCGACGGCTCAGTATTCCGGCTCTCCGATCACACGGGTAAACCAGTTGTCCTCTACTTCTACCCGCAGGACGATACTGAAGGCTGCACACTGGAGAACCAGGAGTTTTCCGCCCTTGTGCCGGAGTTCAAGAAGCTTGGCGCCGTGGTCGCTGGCATTTCTCCCGACACGATTGAGAGCCACTGCAAGTTCCGTGACAAGTTCGGCCTCACCGCGCCCCTGCTGGCCGATGTGGGCGAAAAGGTCACCAGGAAGTACGGCCTGTGGCAGCTCAAGAAGCTCTGGGGCGTCGAGTATATGGGGCTCGTTCGCACCACTTTTTTGATCGATGCCAAGGGTAAGATCGCTGGCATCTTCAGAGCCACTCGCATCCGCGACCATGCTGCCAAGGTGCTGGCGGCGACGCGAGCTCTGTCGACTTAAGTCCCGACAAAGCCTGCCTTTTGCCTTTGTTAACCTTAACGCACCATCATCATTCTCGAGCGTAGTTGCGTTCCGGAGTGTTGGTTGTGCGTCAGAAGTCCGAGTCCGCCGCAGTACCGGCAAAGGTGTTTGGCCGCCCCGCGAAGAAGCCTGTAAAAGCCGTTGCTGGCGGCATCTCCCCCAAGCTGTTCTACAGTCTCTTCACACTGCTGCTCACCACCAATGCACTAACGGTTGTCGGCTTTCTCATGGCGCCCGACATCTCGCGCTTGATGAATGGCCAGAACGAGATCGTCTTCGGCGCCTACGAGGATCGCATCGCTCAGCTCCGCGTCGAGGTCGATCGCCTGCAGTCACGTCACTACGCCCAGGCCGGCGACATCAATCTGCAGCTGCAGGAACTCACCCAGCAGCAGGAAGTGCTGCTCGAACAACACCAATACGTCAAACAGCTCGCGCAGAAGGCAGCGGAACTCGGTATCGAGACCGCCGACCTGGCGCCCGAAGACGATGGTGTCGACACGCCGTTGGTCACCGGCTCGATCTCGGACACCTCGGACATCGGCGCCGTCGCCAATTCGGTCAAGGCGATGATGGACGAAAGCCGGCTGGCTCTAGCCGCCATCGCGGAGGAAGCGTCCAAGTCGACCGACGAGATCGTCACCGAACTGCAGGGTATCGGCATCCGCCCGAAAATGCCCGATTTCGACGCGGAAGGAACTGGTGGCCCGTTCCAGCCGGCTACCGACGGACCAGACGCGGGCAGCCTCGTCGATGACGCGAACTCCGTCTACGAGGCGCTGACCCGGTTCAAGGCCGCCAAGGGCGCCATTGATCTGGCCCCGATCCATAAGCCGCTCGGCGTCGCCATGCGCGTGAGTTCCGGCTTCGGTAACCGCACCGACCCTTTCACACGCGGCAAGGCCTTTCATGCCGGGCTCGATTTTCCGGCTCCGACCGGCACCACCGTCCTCAGCGCCGGCTATGGTAAGGTGACGTTCGTCGGCCAGAAGTCAGGCTACGGCAACCTGGTGGAAGTGACGCACGGCGCTGGCCTCGTCACCCGCTACGGCCATCTCTCGGCCTTCCTCGTCAAGGAAGGCCAGACCGTCAACACCGGCTCGCCCATCGCCAAGGTCGGTTCGACGGGCAGGTCCACCGGTCCACACCTCCACTTTGAGGTGCGCAAGCGCGACGACGCCGTCGACCCTTCCCGTTACCTTGCGGCCGGCAAGCGTCTGCAGCGCTATCTCGGCGTCTAGGCTCTGGTTGCTTGACGTTTACGTCAGGCAACTTTGGGCTTTCGCGCAACGATTGCTGCAAATCAGCTATGCGGATTAATAAATCTCTTTGACAATTCTGGCCTTTCGCCAGTGGTAGGTCTAGGGTCCGGCCACGATGCTGATGACCTCTGACATCCCGACCATGCTGCGACTCCACCGCGCTATGTTCATGGCGCGCGAGGTTGATCGTGTCGAACAGGCGCTGATCAAGCAGGGCCTTGCCCATTTCCATGTCTCCGGCGCCGGCCATGAATCGACGGCTCTGGTGGCCGATTATCTCGACAAGCAGGATTGGCTCCACCTCCACTACCGCGATAAGGCACTGATGCTGGCGCGCGGTATGCCGGTCGTCGAGTTTTTCCGTGGCCTGCTCGCCACCGGGCCATCGCATTCCGCCGGCCGCCAGATGAGCGCGCATTTCTCGCAGCGCGACCTCAACATCACCTCGATTGTCGGTCCGGTCGGCAACAATGCTCTGCACGCTGTCGGCAACGCCCAGGCCGTTCGCGACCTGCCCAATTCGCCGGTCGTCCTCTGCTGCGTCGGCGACGGCACGACCCAACAGGGTGAGTATCTCGAAGCCGTCGCCGAGGCCGTGCGCACCAACGCGCCTGTGGTCTTCGTCATCCAGAACAACCGCTGGTCGATTTCTGTAAAGACCCCCGGGCAGACCTTTTTCGACCTGCCCACAGGTCCGGCCAAGGAGTTCATGGGGCTCGACATCACCCGCGTCGATGGCGTCGATCTCGCCGCAACGCGCACGGCCTTCGAGACGGCGATCGGCCACACCCGGACCACCCGCGGGCCCAGCCTCCTTGTCCTCGACGTGGAGCGGCTGTCGAACCATACCAATGCCGACGACCAGGAAATCTACCGTTCCGCCGACGACATTGCCGGCAGCGCCAAGCGCGACCCGCTTGAAGCCATTCGGCAGACCTTGCGCGAGTCGCAGATGGGCGAAAGCGCCCTGGCCCAGCTTGAGACGACGCTGATCGCCGAAGTGGCGGCCGCGGCGAAAGAGGCCCGCGCGGAAGCCGCGCCGGTGAGTGCTGGCAGTGCCAAGGCTCCCTACCCCGCCGAATTCGCCCACCGGCGCGAACACCGTGGCGACGCCAAGGGCGGGCCACTCACCATGCGCGAGGCGCTGAACGCCGTTCTCCGCGAGCACCTGAGCAAGAACCCGGGCATCACCCTGCTGGGCCAGGACATTGAGGATCCGAAGGGCGACGTCTTCGGTGTCACCCGCGGCCTCTCGACCGCCTTTCCCGGCCGCGTTCGCAACGCGCCGCTGTCGGAATCGACCATCGTCGGCACCTCCATCGGGCGCGCCATCGCCGGCGAACAGCCTGTAGCGTTCCTGCAGTTCGCCGACTTCCTGCCGCTGGCCTTCAACCAGATCATTTCCGAGCTTGGCTCGATGTACTGGCGCACCAACGGCACCTATCAGCTGCCGGTGATCATCATGGTCAGCGCCGGCGCCTACAAGGCCGGCCTCGGCCCGTTCCACGCCCAGACGCTGGAATCGGTTCTTGCCCACACGCCAGGCATCGATGTGGTCATGCCCTCGAGTGCCGGCGACGCCGCCGGCCTGCTCAACGCCGCCTTTGCCTCGGGCCGACCCACGGTCTTCCTCTACCCAAAAAGTGCGCTCAATCTCTCCGACCGAAAGACCTCCGACGACACTTCGGCCCAGTTCGTACTGCCCGGCAAAGCGCGGACCTTGGTCGACGGAAACGACCTGACCGTCGTCACTTGGGGCAACCCTGTGACGCAGTGCCTCATGGCCGCGGAAACCCTCGCCGGAGCTGGCACGTCGGTCGATCTCATCGACCTGCGCTCGATCTCGCCCTGGGATGAAGAGGCCGTGCTCCGCTCCGTCCGCCGCACTGGGCGCCTGCTCGTGGTGCACGAGGACAACCACACCGCCGGCTTCGGCGCCGAAGTCCTGGCTACGGTCATGGAAAAGGCCGGCCAGCCCATCGAGGCCCGCCGCGTGACCCGCGAGGACGGCTACGTCCCCTTCCACTTCGAGACTCAGATCGCCACGCTGCCAAGCTATAGGCGGATCATGGAGACGGCAGCCGACCTGCTTGGGTTTGACCTGACCTGGGAGGCGCCCAAGGCCGAGTCGGGCCCCATGCCGATCCCTGCAATCGGCTCCGGCCCCGCCGACGACGAAGTCGAGGTGGTCGAACTGCTGGTCAAGGTCGGCGACGAGATCAAGGCCGGCGACCTCATCGCCGTGGTCGAGGCCACCAAGGCCGCCGTAGACGTCCAGTCGACCCTCACCGGCAAAGTCACCTCCATCCCGGTCGCCCTCAAGGACAAGATCGCCGTCGGCGCCCCGCTGATATTCGTCGAGCCTGTGGCAGGGGCCGCTCAGGAAACCCGCGCTGTGACAGCGGAGCGCATCGACAAGGCGCGATTGAAGCGTAGGCCGAGCGCCACTGGTGCTCCCGCCATCCATACTCAATCCGCTGTCGCCGTTGGTGTTTCCGGCATTGCCGCGACGACCGGTAGCCGCAAGGTGACCAATTCCGACCTCAAGGGCAACTGGCAGACCCGTGATGCCGGCGACATCGTCGGCCTTACCGGCATCGAGAGCCGTCGCTGGGTTGGACCGGGCGAAACCGTTCTCTCGCTCGCTATCTCCGCTGCGGGCAAACTGCTGACGCAGCAGAAGCTGGGGATCGAGGACATCGACCTCGTCATCGCCACCACCGGCACGCCGGACGTGATCACCCCGTCCCTAGCTTGCCGCGTCGCCGATGCGCTGTCGACTTCGGGGAAGGCGCGGTTACCCGCCTACGACATCAACGCTGCCTGCTCAGGCTACCTCTACGCCCTCGCCCAGGCGCGTGATTTTGTCGCCAACAATCCCCGCGCCCGGGTGATGATCGTCACTTCCGAGGTGCTGTCGCCTCTGCTTGACCAGGACGAATTCAACACCGCCGTGCTCTTCGCCGACGCCGCCAGTGCCTCGCTGGTGACCAGCGCCGAAGTCGACGCTGCGCCGATGTTCACCTTCGCCCGCCCGACCATTTCCGGTTCGCCGGAGTCCGGCGAACTGCTGTCGGTGCCGCGCGGCGGCGAAGGCTATATCAAGATGAACGGCCGCGAAGTCTTTGCCGACGCCGTCCGCGCCATGACGCAGACGCTGGTTTCTGCCTGCGGTGCTGAAGGCATTACCATGGACGATATCGACCTGATGGTGCCGCACCAGGCCAATCAGCGCATCATCGACGCCATCGCCCGCCGCTCCGGCCGCCCGGCCCATTCGATCATCAAGACCATGGGCAACACCAGCTCATCGACCATTCCCTTGGCGCTGATCGATGCCCTTCCGACCCGCAAGCCGGGCGAACGTCTCGGCCTCGTTGCATTCGGCGGCGGCATCACCTACGCCGCGGCCGTGGCCACCGTAGGCCCTGGCCGCTAGGCGTCGGTCTTGTCGGCATGGCCGCCGATGCGGCTGGCCAGCGAAGCTTCCATGAACATGTCGAGGTCACCGTCCAGCACGGCCGCCGTGTTCGACGTTTCGGCCTCGGTACGCAGGTCCTTGACCATCTGGTAGGGCTGCAGCACGTAGCTGCGGATCTGGTGGCCCCAGCCGATATCGGTCTTGGCCTCGGCGGCGGCGTTGGCCGCCTCTTCCCGCTTCTGCAACTCGACTTCGTAGAGCCGCGCCTTGAGCATTGCCATGGCAGTAGCGCGGTTCTTGTGCTGGCTGCGCTCCGCCTGGCAGGCGACCACGATGCCCGAAGGCACGTGGGTGATACGGATAGCCGAGTCCGTGGTGTTCACGTGCTGACCGCCGGCGCCCGACGAGCGGTAGGTGTCGACTTTCAGGTCCGCTTCGTTGATCTCGATCTCGATGGTGTCATCCACCACCGGATAGACCCAGGCCGACGAGAAGCTGGTGTGGCGCCGCGCCGCGCTGTCATAAGGCGAAATACGGACGAGCCGGTGCACGCCGCTCTCGGTCTTCATCCAGCCATAGGCATTGTGCCCGGACACCTTGATGGTCGCCGACTTGATGCCGGCTTCTTCGCCATCGTGGATTTCCATGGTCTCGACCTTGAACTTCCGGCGTTCGGCCCAGCGCGTGTACATGCGCAGCAGCATGGAGGCCCAGTCTTGACTCTCGGTCCCGCCCGCGCCGGCATGGATTTCGAGATAGCAGTCATTGGCGTCGGCCTCGCCCGAAAGCAGGGTCTCGACCTGCGCCGTGCGCGCCGCCTGCAGCGTCTCGTTGAGCGCCGCCTCGGCGTCCTTGACGATCTCGGCGTCGCCCTCGGCTTCGCCCATCTCGATCAGTTCGGTATTGTCGCGGATCGCCGCCTCGAACTGCCGAACATTCTTGACCTGCGCGTCGAGTTCGTCGCGCTGGCGCATGATGCCGCGCGCCTTCTCGGGGTCGCTCCAGAAATCGGGATGCTCGGTGCGGGCGTTGAGGTCGTCGAGGCGGGCCTCGGCCGTATCCCAGTCGAGATGCCTCTTGAGTAGGCTCAGCACCTGCTCGATTTCGGCCACGACTTTCTCGATTTCCGCGCGCATGATTCAACCCGTTCGTTCGAAGGGCTCATGTAGAGGACTGCGCCGCCCGGATCAACCAGCGCGCTTCTTCCACTTCTTGAGCACCATGTCGCGCTTGAGCCGCGACAAGCGGTTCAGGAAGAACACGCCGTTCATCTGGTCGATCTCATGGAGCGCGATGCGGACCGGAAGACCCTCGAGCCGCCGCGTCTGCCGCGCACCCGTCTCGTCGTCATAGGCGATCTCGGCCCAGACCGGCCGCATGATCTCGACTTGGACGTCCGGCATCGACACCGATCCCTCCGGGCCGATCACAGTCTTTTCGGCGACTCCGAGCACCTCGGGATTGTAGAGCAGCAGGTAATCGCGCTGAGCCGGGTCGGGATCGGCCGAAATCACCACCACCGGGGCCACGGCTCCCATGTGCACTGCCGCCAGCCCATAAGCCTGCGCCGCCTTCGCCGCCTCCAATAGCCGCGTGCCGATGGCGCGCAGGCTGTCGTCGACCGCCCGTGGCACAGCCGGTTGGTTGAGGCGCGGATCGGGATAGAGGACCAACGGCAAGCCTAGAACAGCCCGCCGCGACCCATCGTGATGTCGGTGGAGGGGTCAGTGCCGCCACCGGACTCGATGTTCATGAAGGCGTTGGAGTCGACGCCGATCACCGAGGTGATGAGGTTCGGACCAGTGCCGGGCTTGAACGCCTCATAGATCGCCGCCTCGCCACCCATCGCCTTGACGCCCGACGCGGGGTCGATCCACACCTGCGACATGCCGGGCGGCATGTTGAACGGGGTCGGCGGCGCACCTTCTAGCGCTTTGGAGACGAACTCGGTGAAAATCGGCACCGCCATTTCACCCCCCGTGGCCTGCCGGCCCATGTTCCGCGGCGTGTCGAAGCCGACATAGACGCCGACGGCAAGTTCCGGCGTAAAGCCGATGAACCACGCGTCCTTGTAGTCGTTCGAGGTCCCGGTCTTGCCGGCTACCGGTCGACCGAGGCGCTTGGCGCCGGTGCCAGTGCCGCGCTGCACCACGCCTTCCATCATCGAGGTGATCTGGTAGGCCGTCATCGGGTCGAGCACCTGCTCCCGGTTGTCGATGATCAGCGGCTCGGCCTGCTGGTGCCAGCCATCGGCGGTGCAACCGTCGCACACCCGCTCGTCGTGGCGGTAAACGGTCTTGCCGTAGCGGTCCTGGATGCGGTCGATCAGCGTCGGGGTGATGCGACGGCCGCCATTGGCGATGGTGGCATAGGCGGCCGTCATCCGCATGTCGGTGGTTTCGCCGGCGCCCAGTGACATGGCGAGCAGCGGCTGCAGATTGTCGTAGATGCCGAAGGTCTTGGCATATTCGGAGATCAGCGGCATGCCGATATCCTTCGCGAGCCGCACGGTCATGACGTTCCGGCTGCGCTCGATGCCGCGGCGAAGGGTCTGCGGACCGTAGAACTGCTGCGCATAGTTTTCCGGCCGCCACACCGAACCGTCGCCATTGACGATTTCGAGCGGCGCGTCGAGCACCACCGAAGCCGGCGTATACCCATTGTCGAGCGCCGCCGAATAGACGATCGGCTTGAACGACGAACCGGGCTGGCGCAGCGCCTGAGTGGCGCGGTTGAACTCGGATTCGGCAAACGAGAACCCGCCCACCATGGCCAGCACACGGCCGGTACGCGGGTCCATGGCGACCAGCGCTCCCTCCAGTTCGGGGACCTGTTCGAGCGTATAGCTGCCCGGCTTGTCCGCAACAGGCGAAACATAGACGACGTCGCCGACCTTGAGCACGTCCTGCAGTTTTTTGCTGACCCACTTGATGTCGGAGCCGGCCAGAGTGCCGGTGTTGCGCTCCGGGGCGACCTTGCCTTCGATGTCGGTTACCGGGCGGAGCCCGATCTTGGCCTCGTTGGCGCCCATCTCCAGGACCACTGCCAGCGTCCATTCCGGCACGTCGCTCAGCGGCTTAATGGCGTTGACCGCAACGCCCCAGTCACCGGAAATGTCGATCGTGGCCACCGGCTCGCGGAAGCCTTCGCCGTGGTCATAGGCGATGAGCCCATCCATCAGCGCTTTACGCGCATACTCCTGGAGTTTCGGCACCAGCGTGGTGCGGACGCTGAGCCCGCCGCCATAGAGCTCCTCTTCGCCATAGAGCTTGCCGAGCTGGCGGCGCACCTCCTCGGTGAAATACTCGGCCGAATAGAGCTGGCTGCCTGACTGGCGCGGCACGACATTGAGTGGATCCTGCTTGGCTTCGTCGGCCTGCGCCTGGGTGATGTAGCCATTCTCGGCCATGCGATCGAGCACCCAGTTGCGGCGCTCGATGGCCTGCTTGGGCCGGCGGAACGGATGATAGTTGTTCGGCCCCTTGGGCAGCGCCGCGATATAGGCGCTTTCCGACAGCGACAGCTGGTAGAGCGCCTTATCGAAATAGTTGAGCGCCGCCGCGGCCACACCGTAGGAATTGAGGCCAAGGAAGATTTCGTTGACGTAGAGCTCGAGGATCTTGTCCTTGGAGAACGTACTCTCGATGCGCAACGCGAGGATGGCTTCCTGGATCTTGCGGTCCCAGGTCTGTTCCGACGACAGGAGGAAGTTCTTCGCCACCTGCTGGGTAATGCTGGAGCCGCCGCCTTGTATCGTATCATTGCCATCGATCTTGGCCATGATGTTATCGCGCAGCGCGCGGATGATGCCGTCGAAAGCGAGGCCGCCGTGCTTGTAGAAATCCTTGTCTTCGGCCGAGATGAAGGCCTGCAGGAGCTGCGCCGGGATCGTCTCGATCGGCTGGAACAGCCGGCGTTCGCGGGCATATTCGGCTAGCAGCGTGCCGTCGGCGGCATGCACGCGCGTCGTGACCGGCGGCTGGTAGTCCTTGAGCACAGTGTAATCGGGCAGCTTGTTGCTGAGATCGGCGAGATAGACCGCCGCCACGGCGACCGCGCCAAGCGCGCAGAACATGCCGAAACCAAAGAGCCAGCCGAGTAGTCTGAGCATATAGTCGAGAACCCTACCAAGCGCAGCGCGACGCAGCCAGCGCGAATTATCCGGGAATCATAGCAGAGAGAGGCGGAATTGTGGACGGTTTCACGGCCGTTTGAGGGCCGTGGCTCCGCCGCAACAGCCCCTATTCCTGCTTTTGCGCGCTGTCGAAATAGTCGGCGACGCCACGGGCAAGGGCTTCAACCACCCGTTCGCGCCAGTCGGACTTCTGCAGGTTGGCGATGTCGCTGGCGTTGGAGAGGAAGCCGAGTTCGACTAGCACCGACGGAACATCCGGGGCCTGCAGCACGAAGAAGTCGGCCTGGCGCACCGGGAAGCGGCGCATGGCGACGCTGGGCTCGAGCTGGTGCACAATGGCCTGGGCCGCAATATACGACGACTTCCGCATCTCGCGCCGCATCAGGTCGACGAGGATATCGACCACGGCCGGCTCCGTGGTCGGCATGGTGAAGCCGGCGACGATGTCGGACTTGTTCTCGTTTTCCGCCAAGACCTTGTCGAGCACGTCAGTGGCTTTCTCATCGCGCGTATAGACGCTGGCGCCGCGGATTTCCGCTTGCTGGAAACTGTCGGCGTGGAGTGAGATGAAAAGATCGGCCTTGTTGGCCCGGGCCAGCGCCACCCGCTCATTGAGGGTGAGATAGGTGTCACCCTCGCGCGTCAGCGCCACGTCGTACCGGCCGGATTCGACCAGGATCTTTTGCAAATCGAGTGCAAAGGCGAGCGTGATGTTCTTTTCGTGCACGCCATTGGGGGCAGAGGCGCCATTGTCGACGCCGCCATGGCCGGGATCGATCACCACCAGAGGCCGCACCGCCAAGGCCGCGCCATGCGTGCCCGGATCGGTGGAGAGCGCCTCGGGCGGCACGCCTTGGTTGGCGGCGGAAGCCGCAAGGTCAGCTGCGACCTTTTCGGCAAAGTGCTCCGGCGTGTCAGTGATGAGATCGACCACAAGCCGCGCCGGCTGATCGCCGACCGCGTCGAGAATATAGGCTTGCTGCACCTGGGATGGCGTGGAGAGGTCGAGCATGGTGCGCACCCGGCCCGGCTCCGCCAGCTCGACCATGTACTTGGCGACTATGCCGCCGCCTGCGACGTCCGGGGGGACCGCAATGCGCGTGCCGGTCGATTTGACGTCAATGGCGATGCGATTGGGATTGGCCAATGAAACGATGGCGAATTCGGTGGGACCGGAAAGGTCGATGATCAACCGCGCCCGTTCGGGCGTTGCGGTGACGCGCGCATCGAGCACCTCGGGCAGTGTCGACACGCCGCCGCGCGGATCTTCGACGGCTGAGTCGGTCGGGCTCGTGGTCTGCGCCAGCGCCGGTCCTGACACCGCGAAAGTGAGCAGAAGGGCCGAAAAAAGCCGCGCCAATGCGCCGGTCTGTCCGCCGGACCCGATAGAATTGAACAATGCGGACATGCTCCCCATATGAGCCAGAGAGTTCGCCAGACGGTTCGGGCGATTCTGGGGCGTTAAGCAGGTTGATAGTCAAAAGCAAGTTATCGGCTGTTGTCGCGCAATCCAAAACTGCCCTGTCCCCGGCGGTTTCGACTTTCCTGTTGCCAATTGGCAGCAACACCCCTAAAGGCTTGAAGTGAGGCGCTTGCCTGCCAAATCCTTGTGCCGGACCGGCCTGATTGTCGGTCGCCAAGGGAGCGGTGGCGGCGGGCCGGGACCACGCTAAGTGATTGGCTCCGGCTCTGAAAATGCGGCACATTTGACGCCTCGGCATTGGAATTTCGGCCTGCAACGGGCCGAACGGCGGGATCGGGCCATGGCCCTTCTCTCCTGCCCCAAAGGAAGAGGTCTGATGACCACTGGGCAGACAAAACCAGACGCGATCCGACTGACCGATTGCGCATTTGTCATGCATCGCCCCCCGGTCCAGGCGCTCCACTCATCCA
>JAEZKB010000102.1 GCA_023415605.1 Pseudomonadota bacterium | reverse complement strand
GAGAGGGAGAGGGAAGAGGGAGAGGGAAGACGGAGAGGGAAGAGGGAGAGGGAAGAGATCGATGTGCCATCGATGAGGGAGCTTAAGAAAGATGCGCCAGTGTCAATGCAGTTGCAACTGAGTTGATGGCCCAAGGGTATAGCGTTTGATCATCTTGCCGGCCGAATGTGGCCCAGCTTTCTCGCTTGGTTAATAAACGCCTCGATACCCTTCACTTTTGGCGTTGGACGGCCATCAATGGTAATGGTTCCCGTGGATGGATAGTAGTTCAAGATACCGGATTTCAGGTGGTAGGGGCTGCACATCTCATAGTCGATGTTCAGCTGGTTGAGGCGCTGAATGGCTGGCGTCATCCCGTAGTCCTCTGTCGCAAAGTCATCGTCGTTCATTGGCCAACTCTTTGTATGTAGACTGGTCGGTCTATTTTCTTGTTGCCTCACCTTCTGCCTCCAATAGCAATAATCTGGACAATGCCAAATAGACGAGGCAAGTCCGATCTGGGGACAAAGACGAGCACATTGGATCAGTCAGGTCAGAGGCTGGAAATATAGTTGTGACGTGCACCCGGAAAACGAACAAAGTTGCCCGGGACCCATAGGGTTTTAGGGGCTCGCTGGACAAGTAGTCAGCTGTGATCGAAGCAGACGCTTAGTGAAGCTGTCGATTCCAGGTCGGCGTCGCTCGGCAATCCGATGTTGGTTAGGCCGGAAAGGTAGTCAAAAGCTCTGGCGGCGGCACTCGCCGCCCTCGTGAGTGCGCGAGGTTCGTCACGAAGCACTTTCGCCCAGTTGGCGAGATACCCGGCGTGGTCGGGACGAAGGGTCGGAGTGACATTGAGCGCGGCACAGGCAAAGGCTGCGGTCAGTTCGGCGACCAGCTCTTCCATGGCGTATGATTGAGATCCGAACTTGCCCGAGAGGTCGCGATCGAGGCGCTTCTTGGCACCGGACCAATGCGCCAGCTCGTGGAAGATGGTGCTGTAGAACCCGTCGCGTGCGGTTGAAGTCGGGGTGTCGATGAAGTCTTCTGCGTGGGGGATCTGGATGTGGTCGGTCAGGGAGGAGTAGTACGCCTCACCACCACCATACCGGATATCGGCACAGGTCCCGGTGATGAAAGCTTCCGCGGGAGCGAACCGGTCCCAGTCACTTGTGACCTCTGGAGGCGGTGGCACGAAGCCGGTCACCTGGTCGGCGCAGAAGACGACGGACGAACGGGCAAGTGGTCGACGGCGCTGATCCTCGTCATCCGGATCGCTGGGTCGATCCTGAAAATAGACGATCGCGGTGCCGCGTTCGCCACCAAGGACCTGTGCGCCGAGAGCGGACCACTGCCGATAGGTGGCCCAGACTGGATGCTTGTACCCACGGCGGATGGCCGCGGCCCAGAGCGCCAGGACGTTGAACCCTCGATAGGCCTTCCGAGTCTGGGCATTGGTAGGAAGATGAAGTCCGGACCGCCGCCACGGCAGGTCGGGCGCGCTAGGATTGGCATCGATTGCAGCGATGATCTCGGCAGTGAGGGTGATGAAGTCTGGGCCTGGCATGAATGGACCTTCGAAGATGCGGTGGGGTCTATTCACGCCGAGAGTGAAGATGTTTCTGCTGTTGCTGAGGTAGCCGAGAGAGCGCGCCGAGCCGGGTAGGACAAAGTCAAGATCAGCTAGAGGAGGGAAGGGAGGTGAGGGTGCCTTTCGGCACCGCCCACCCCGGGCGCACATCAGAAAGGGGTCGCGAACATATCGAAAGCGAACAGCACTTTCGTCACCTGACGATAGCCGGTTGTCATAGCGTTTTACGCGCTAGCGTAGCACCAGAGACGGTCAGGCTTCGATGTGATCTTCCGAGGATGTAGTCTCACCGGCTACGTCCGAGGTCGCTCTCGCCAGGAAGACAGAAGGTAGCCATCCCAAGGACATGAGTTGTCCCGAGCTGCGCTCCGCCGCAGCGGCTTTGCTGAGCTTGAGGACGTCGGCGGCCAGTTCGGGCGAACCGACGTCGCATAGGTATCGGCTCATCAGGGCTTTGGTCAGACGTGAGAAGAACCCGGTGACTTTCGGTCGCCAATCGTCCTTCATGGCGAAGCCAAGGGCGTCGCCGAGCTGATGACTGTGGTCCAGACGCGAACTCACCGCCTGCTCGTTGTGGCTGATGGCGTTGACCGACATGCCAGCGGCGAGGGCCAACAAGTCGAGCAGGGTTTCCTGATCCTGCGACAGACACCAGCCCCAGAAGTCGTCGGGGTGTTCAGGTGCTTTGGTACTCCACCCCGAAAGCAGCAGGTGAAGATCATGGTGCGCGGAGCATTCATCGGGGTCCACCACAGCAAGGATCGACGGACGCAAATTGAGTTCAAGGCAGGTCGGTTGTGCGCCGCGGGTTGGATAAAAGACTCCGAGCAAAAGGGCGTGGACCGTGGCTGCGAGTGCGACCGACGGAGTTTTCGCAAGAGCAAGGCGGAGGGCCGCAGTGCGATGGGCCGTGAGGTCTGCGACCATGGCGTCCGACAGTCCGCGTGGCGGTGAGCCCGAGGCCCCAGCATTGCGCGGTTTCTCCATGGTCTCGGGTGAAACGAGACCGCGGTCGATGGTGACGGTCCCGTTGTAGCCCAGCACGACCCGCGCCCCGGACCTGGCTAGGTCATCATCGGAATAGACCGGCCCGGCATCGGCGGGAGCGCCTTATGATACGGACGGATAGATGCGGCCGTAGCTCACGTTGTAATTCGGGGTCAGCTCGACATTAACGAAGCTCCAGCCCTCGAGCCGCACAGCCGTTGCGGTCTCCCCGAGCTTGGCCGCCGCAAGAACCTGGAGGAGATTGCCATCCAGCAATACCGCTGGCCGGTCATCGAAGAGGTCTTCGATCACCTCGCCGCCGGCGGCTCGGTACGCATCGACACCCACGAACCTGGCGAGCCGATGATCGGCTGAGACGCCTTCGCCGGTCAGTACACGCCGGATGGCATCGGGTTGCCGGTTCCATTCCGGAAGTTGGTTCCAGGCCGCTTCTTGTGCAGCATGATCGTCGACCAAGGCGAAGGCGGCCATCTGGGCGCCATCAATGACCCCCTGTCGATAGAGTGCGCGCAACAGCGGCGACACGGACGAGAGCTTGAGGCGCTGAGCGACCACTTTGGTAGTGACACCAAACCGTGCGGCGATATCCTCGACGGTAAACCCGTCTTCGACCAGCGACGCAAAAGCCCTGGCCTGGTCGTCCGGGTGCATTTCGAGCCGCATGGCATTCTCGACCAGGGACAGTTCGGTAGCATTATCGTCGGGGCTGAGAACGAGGCAGGGCACCTCTGTATCCCGCGAGATCTGACCCTCCTTGATGAGCCGTTTGAGCGCTTCGAGGCGGCGGCCGCCAGCGACGACCTCGTAGCGGTTGCCGGTGGTCGGACGCACGTTCAGATTTTGACGAAGGCCATGGGCGGCAATGGACGCGGCGAGGCGCTCTATGCCGCGATCGCGAGCAGTCCGGCGGACGTTGGACTTCGAGTTGACGAGGAGGCGGACGGGTAGGGTGACGATTGCAGATGCGGCCATGGCAAACTCCTGGTTAGCCGAGCTGCTTCAGTCATGAGCGTCAGATCTTGCCCCGCCTTCAACTCGCTTCAAGGATGATCTCCGACGGGTCCTTGTCGTCCCTAAGGCCAAGGAAACGCGGATGGCGCACGGATCCAGCCGAGGTGATC
Organism: Pseudomonadota bacterium; assembly: GCA_023415605.1. GTDB lineage: Bacteria > Pseudomonadota > Alphaproteobacteria > Rhizobiales > Devosiaceae > Devosia_A. The sequence continues at coordinate 36,245 of JAEZKB010000102.1, read as the reverse complement.
TCGCTGAATTCGATCTCGGCAATCAGACACGGCTCCGTCCATCGCACATCACGCCGTATGCCGCCCGTGCGTGGAAAGGGCGCCGTTTGCGACTGCCGACCGGCCATCGCTGCCTTGAGGTCTTGACGTTGACTTCGGGTGAAGCCCGATCCGACGCACCCGCGATATTCAAAGCCATCCTTGCCCGCAGTTGCGAGCACGACGGACTTCATCGTTCCGTTTTGATCCTCGTGCCATCCGACTAGGGTGAACTCCTGCCGAAACTTCAGTTTGATCTTGAGCCACTCGTCGGAGCGTTGGCCGGTGCGGTACGGCGCGGCGGCCAATTTTGCGACAATCCCCTCGCCGTTAGCCAAGCGCACGCGCTCTAGAAGCGCAGCGCCGTCCGTCGTGGTCTCTGCCACACAAACCGGACCGTTGACGGGGATTATCGAGGACAAGCGTCTCAAGCGTTCCACCAAGGGCAAGGCTCGCAAATCCCGGCTGTTAAGGGAAAGAAGGTCAAAGGCGACAAAGCTCAACGTGGCATCCGTACCCAAGGATTTGCAGAGCGCCCCGAAGTCCGACCTCCCAGAGTTGTCCATGACGCATACTTCACCGTCAATGATCGCGTCACCAATGCCCAGTTCGTGAAGGTAAGGAACGATTCTTGGGAACAAAGCCGTTCGGTCGTGCCCGCGTCGTGACATCAACTGCGCGGTCGCACCCGTCAGATGCACCTGCACGCGGTGGCCATCGTATTTCGGTTGGAATAGCCAGCGATCACCAGCTGGGCAGGTTGCCGCAGCCTTCGCCAATTGCGGGGGAATGAATTGAACGACCATTGCCACCTCCCATGCACAAGGTAGGTTCACTGGCCGCGGTGCGATGTTTCGAGGGGAGTTTGAAATCACGGACGATGAGAAGGTTCTGCGCCCAGGACGCAGGCAAGTACGACACCTCGTCGAGAAAATGCACGTCCAGCCGGTCGATCTGTCGCAGCAGGCGATAGAGACCATAGTCGGAGAGCAGCTGACAAAAGCGGCGCTGAGGGACCTGGCGTTCATTGCCGGAAGAGTCCGTGCTCACCTCGATGTTCCAGCGCCTGTGAGTGTCGCGGCGGTCATCAACCGGATGAAGGCGGTAAAGCGCCAACTCGTGAAACTCCGTGGCACCTTGAAGTCCGGTCCTCTCGCAACGGCAATGCTGCGACAACTTCGCCTGGCCCGGTTCCAGCACGATGCCAGTGAGGCTGGGGTTGAACCTCAACTGGAGAAAGGCGTCGGTACGTCGGTCGCCTTGGAGGATCTCCAAGCCCAGCATTCGGACAGCGACCACATACGAGAAGTCGACTTTGACGATTTCGATTTCGCAGATGGTCGAACCGATCCAGACGAGTTCGTCCGGGGACTGTCAGACATGGAGGCCTACATCGACGCTCAAGTAGCGTCTTATGCTGGATGGCTCAAGATTAACGGAGGTTCGAAACGGAGCAAGCGTGAGGCACAACGGCCCCATTCGATGGACGCATTCGGCCGTGACAACCACGATTTGTGGGATGATATGGTCCGACAGCTGTACCCATGGTTCGAGCGGCATGTGCAGAAAAAGCCACCCTACACTTATCCAGACGTCGCTTCGCCGTTCCGTCGGTTGGTGAGTGAGATTGAGGTCATTGCTGGGTTTAAATGGGCGAAGGAAGGCAGGACCGACCAAACTCAGATTGATGCAATCTCACATGCGCTGAAAGGGGGAGCGGCCTGGGGTACCGACCAAACGCAGATTGATGCAATCTCAGATGCGCTGAAAGGGGGAGCGCCGTTGGGTTCGGGGATTAGCTCGCCGAATAATTCGCAATAGCCCAGTTAGAAGCCTCGATGAGTTCCTGTTTGAAGATGGCGTTCAAATCTCAAACAGGAATATCGAAATGCCTGAACATGACGACGCCTGGGGTGTGCCGCCGCACGAACCCAAGCCCGCGACCGATCTGACGGGGATTGTCGCGGATGTTGATCTGCGCGAGGAGCCCCCGAACAATGCCGCCGGTTCTGGCGGCATTCTGAACGCTCCGAAGCCGCCCGACGAGGCCAATATGGCCTTTGACCTGCGGATGGTGGATCGTCCGCCCGACGACGAGGCGCTGATTGAGGTTGCCCGTCACTTCAACCATGGGGGCCTCTTCGCTCTCGAGGACGCGTTGCACGAGCCCGAGGAACATGGTTCGTCACCCACGCCTGAAGTATCTGTTGGGGCAAGCAATGAACGCCTGGGCGAATCCGGGACCAACTTCGACATCTCTCATGGCGCCTATCGCGCGGGTGAGGCGGGGCCGGCTGATGCCATTCCGACGCCCGCGGCGATCGCACCTGATGATCCAACCGACCCTGAGGTGGGCAGCGTTTCGGTTCTGGCCCATGCCGAAACGAGGTACACGCTGGATGCTCCGAGGCTGCGCGAGGAGGATGCTCACACCGACGCTCCGCATGAGAGAATCCCTCACGCTTCGGAGACCAAGTCGACGCGGCACGACGCAGAAACTGTGGTCGCGCAATTCCTCGATGACAACGAAATTGGCGTAAGCGCAGACGGCGAACTCAGCATCCCTGAGGAAAGCGCTAGCACCTATGACGAGATCGCTGAGGTCAGTGTTGCGGAAGCGCCGGGCGTCCAGGAAATTCTGGACCGGATCATCCTCCGCGGCTGCGGTATTAAGTCGTCGCTTCTTGCTAGGGCTCTACGGCAGGAAATCCGAAAGCGCGCCAAGGCGCGCAAGAAGGAACTCGTCCGGGCTATCACGGCAAAGCCCACCGACCATGAACGGCGTCATGGGTGGGCGCTACTTGAGAACTTCGTTTCCAAGGTGTTTGAGGGCGATCCCGCGGTCAATGCCGGGGGGCTTGGTCACTTTATGCACCAAGTCAAACGCAAGCTCGCAAAGCTCGAAGTTTCCGATCATATGGCTCCGATTTTTGTGAGTCCGAGCCAAGGGGTCGGCAAGAGCCGTACCGTCAAGCGCATGTTGGCTCTCTTTGCGGAACTGGCCAAACCTGGCCTCCTTTCCGATATCGCCGACCCGCGTTCGATCTACGTCTTTCGGCGTCCCATCATTGTGCTCGATGACATGGAGAGGATCCATCCCGCCGATGTTCCCATCTTGAAGGGGCGCATCACTGGCGAATTCGTGAATGGCCGGATCATGCATACGAATCGCGACGGTGGCACGGCCCAACTGGCGACCTTCATCGGCACGGCCAACCGGTCGGTCGCCGCGCTCATTCCCGACGAGTCCGGTCATCGGCGCTTTTTTGAGATGACATTCCGCAACGGCAACCCGGCGACCGGTGGCGACCCACAGGTATGGAACACGATCAACGCGACTGATTTCGCCGCCATTTGGCGGAGCATCGATCCGTTTCTACCGTCGCCCTTGGAGGCCGTCCGGGACAAGGTGCTTGGGCCCGATCGGCCGCAGGCACAGAGCAGCGCCGTGCACGCGTGGGCCGCTGGACTGGCAGTCGATAGCGAGGAGTTCAGCTCTTTGGTGGAAGGGAAAGGCGTCCCCGCGCGGTCGCTGTACGACTACTATGGTGAGACCACCAAAGACGTCGAGCTGTCGGAAACCGCTTTTGGCATTGCGATGAAGCGCGCCACTTTCGATGAGCGCGTCCCCTTCCACTATCCCAAGCGGCACAAGGGTGGCTACGTCTATAAACTTCGCAGGCCCAAGCCGTAGAAGTCAGGTTCATCCGCACTTACCCCATGCCGGCGCACGGCTGCGAAACGCAACTTGCGCCGGCAACCCTACACTACCCTACATACCCTACACCCTACACCCTACACCCTACAGCCTGCACCGAGCGCCGAATCCGATGACCACGCCCGATTTGACTGCCAAGTACGCCCCTCATGTGTATGGAGATGTCGTTGGCCAGCCCGTTGTCACTCAGTATCTTCAAGGTTTGACTCGGCACGGTCGCAGCGATGGTAGACATTGCCTGTTCCAAGGATCGGTCGGTTCAGGGAAGACCTCGCTGGCGCGGATCTATGCCAAGGCTCTTCACTGCAACAATGTAGATCCGGAGACCGGATCGCCGTGTGGTGGTTGTGACGCCTGTCAACGCCCCCGTTGCCGCAGCGGAAAAAATGGACTGCCTTGCAACGAATGTGAGCTGTGTCGCGACCGCAGAATGTTCGAGTTCGACACGCCGCGTTTGGGAAGGTCGACCGATGAGATCATGCGACTTGTAAATCGCGCCGTCGAACTCGGTAAGAAGGGCCCGCCGGTCGTAATCTTCATTGACGAGGCTCACACCCTGTCACCCAGAGCGTGCGTCAATTTACTTCTGCAGGTGGAGCTGCAGACCCAAAAGGAGAAGCCCACCGTGGTCTTCCTCTTGGCAACAACTGATCCGGCGGAGCTTTCCCCGGCGCTGCGTTCGCGTCTAAAACAGCTTTACGTGGCGCCGCTCTTCCGAGATGACGCGATCACCTTGCTCAAGCGGATAGCTATCTCTGAGGGTCTGGCTGTCGAACCGGGAAGCCTCGAACTGGTAGTGCGATTTGCCGGGGGCCAACCTCGGGATCTAATTTCGGCACTCGAGATCGTTATCGACTTCGAGTGTTCAGAGGTTCGACTTGCCGATGTGAAGCAGGCGTTCGGATACGATCAGGTCGATCAGCTCGAACCTTACTTCTTTGCGCTGGCCGAGGGTGACCGAGACAAGCAGCTTCGATGCATTGAGAACTGGCGTCAGCCGAATTGGCTGCTGGTGAGCTGGATCAAATCCTATCTGACCTCTTTCTATGTTCGGACCATTCTAGGACACGATTTCCACGTTGATGCTGTCGTAGACAGCCTCAACCTAGATCGCGATGCGATCGCCAATACGCTAATGGCTCGTCTAGGCCTAACCTCGCGAGACAACCTCCGAGGCGTTTGGAAGCAGTACATGTGGTTCTGGACCAGCCACAAGCGCAGTCAGTCCGAAGAGGTGCTGGCCCTCGAGCTCACCAAGTTTCACGACTTGGTCAATGAGGATTCTTTCTCCATGCCCAAGGGCTACGTCAAGCAGCCCCGGAATGCCGGTCTGCCCCCTAGCTCCTCCGAGCAGCCACCTGCTGTTCCCAGCCCTGGCTTCCTCGGAATATCGCATATCCGCCAGATCGTGAATGCCGCATCGTTCTTGGTGCAGGATCGAGGGCGCTACTTCAATCTTTCCTTCCAAGTAGAGCTAACAGCGCAAAGCCACGCAGCCGCCGCCGTTGAACTCGACGATCTCATCGACCACGTCGAAGACATGGCGAACATATTTGACGGGCAAGCCATTCGTATGCCCGCTATCCGCTTACTCGAAAACTCCGCGGAAGGGACCGTTGGATATGTCGTTGCGAGTTTGCCCGACATCGGGAATGTGGACGAGGCATCCCCGCTCGAGATCGCCCGAGAATGGCTCGAGACCCGTCCCGGTGTAGTCGTCCACAGACAACGATCCCTCAAGCCGCATGAGCAGCATTGGGGCATGATCAAATCGCTGATCAATATAGAGGGTCCGGATGAGGCCACCCGTGATCTGCTTGCAAAACTTGGAGTGGGACGTCAGCCGCGTCGGCCGGCGCGCATTCATGTAGAACCGCTGCGCATCCGAGGCGGCATAAGTGAGGAGGACGCATACTCCCTGCCCTTGACCGACCGATCGACCTTCCCCCTCGACCAGGGCCGTTTCGACGTGCTGTTTACGGATTGGGAGCGCGAGGCGCACCACAGGCGCGCAATGCAGCGCATCCAATCGAAATCATCTGGCACTGGGCCGAGTAAGTAATGCTCGATCTGGACTTTCTAAAACAGAGCGTCTGGCCAGACTGTCGGCTCTTTGTTTATCACTACGACAGTCCTCACTTGAGGGCTGCCGTAGTACAACACGCCAGAGAGTTGCTTGGTGGCGTTGATCTCCAGAATAGGACGCCAGGCCAATTCGGACAAGCTCTACGAGGCGCTGATCTCTTCGTTGATGAAGCGGACGTCATGTTGGCCGACTGGGCCCTGTGGAGTCTGGGCGAGGCAGATCTCAATGTCGGCGAGCCGGAAGCTAACGATCTAAAGCGCTTGGAAGGACGTGCCGTTGAAGAGCTCATGCGCGCTGTGCGCCGTCTGTCGGCCGCGTCGCCTCGAGGAATCTTATTGGTTCCCCAAGCCTCACTGGCCGCCAAGCATCTATCGGAATCCCTGCACCCACAGATGGCGATCTGCAGCTCACTAACGGGCGTGTTGAACCGAGATTTGCCACATCTCATAGATGCCATCGCCAAAACGCTATCCCGCACCATCGGTGCGACTGAGCGACAGAACTTAGCTCAACAGCTCTCGGCGCCAGGTGAGGCACTCTCATGCTCCCAAGTATGCGATGAGATCGAGACGGCGCTAGTGGTCGGCTCACACGAGCTGGTCGGGTGGCACGATCGCTCTCGCCAATATAGTCCTGTCTTGCGACCGCTGCGAGCACTTGTTCTCGACGGCAATTTTTCCAATCGATGGCAACTCATCGAAGGGCTCACGGCACCAAATTCTGACGCCCAGGATCTGCTCGATGACCTCTATGCCAAGTCGGCCCGAATTCTGCTGGACATCCAAAAGGGAAAGATGCGGCCGGTGGACCCCTGGAGGCATGAGAGAGCGGTTCTGTGGGCTACGCTTCTTCTCTCCTTTCACGCACGTCTTATGAGTAGGCTGGGTCGTGGAACGGGTCTTCGGGCCAGCCCCGATCTGAGGGTCTCACAAGTGGAGGAATTGGTCTCCGAATTCGAACGGCTGTCCGGCGCTCTCGAAGCGGCGCATGCGCATATAGACTGGGACGGCGTATCCATTGCCGTCGCCGCCGGGGCATCACCCTCGCAATTTCATAGTCGTTTAGTGGAGAGATTGAAGCCACTGGTCCATGGCGAAACCGTGCTTGGCCGTCACTTCGAGGCGAGGTTCCGTGAATCGCGAGAGCCCACCCCAGACAAGGTCGTAATAGAGCAGGCGGCACACATGCCTTTCGATGAAATTGCGCGGCGTGGCGCAGCACTTAGAGTGTTTCTCAACGGCTTTTCTGAGCGATCCTACTCGCGGCCCTTGATGCTGGAGGGCGCCCCGAACGCCGGGAGAACACGAATAGCCACAGCCTTCGTGAGGAGCTTTCTCTGCGAGTGCACTACCGTAAATCGCCTTGAAGCTTGCGGAACATGTGATGGGTGCCTGGGCAGAGCGTACAGTCTATTGGAGGTGGACCTAGCAACGGGTCGACAAACAGCGGTGGTGGAGGAGCTTGCCCAGCGCATTCGCCGGCCGACTAACCTCGGGGGGAGCAGCTTTGCCGCCGTGGTCAGCAATATCGAGCTGTTGTCTGACGACAATGCCCACAAGCTGCTTCTGTCCTTGGAGGCGCGGGCAAACACCGGGCTGATCATATTTTTGAAGGACCAAAGAACAGCCGTTCATGCTGCGTTGCGGTCTCGATGCTTGGCTGTTCCGATCTGGAAGGGCGCGACACAGATACAACCTTCCGCGCCGCGGCTGCGAGGAACGTCACTTCGGTAATCGAGGCCATAAGGCCGGGGTTCGTGAGGATGAGCGCCCGGCAACGCCAATGTCATGGAAGGCGCGGTCCAACGGGCGCGCCGCTGGCATGCTGGTGCGAACTGACGATGCCCGACAGCCGCAGCGGGGCTGATCGGGGGGCCGACTGGGCACCGAAGCCAACCTAAGCGGTACGCACGCTGCAGAACTGCATCGGCGCCGGTCTTTAGCTCCGATCTTTCAACCACACGGGATCAGGTTTGATCCTTATCCCCACCGGCAGCGGCGGCGCCTCGGCATTGCCCGCGCACTGACATCGCACCCATCTCTGCTCGTTTGCGACGAGCCGGTTTCGGCACTCGACGTTTCGGTGCAAACCCGAGTCATCAATCTCCTGGCGCGGCTCCGCAACGAGCGGAACCTGGCGATGCTGTTCGTTGCGCATGATCCCGCGGTCGTTCAGCACGTCTCGGACCGGGTGATGGCGATGTATCTGGGCCTCGAGACCGGCCCTACGCACAGCATCTTTTCGGCGCCACGCCATCCCTATACGCAAGCCCTGCGAAATTGATCCCACACAGGCAGATGGCCGTAATACACGATGTTGCCACTGCGGAGCATGGCCGGGGCTTGCCGCTTCGCATGGTCTGACGGCGACCTGCCTAACGAAGTTTGGACCCGAAGGCCAAACTCGATGCTGACGACTTCCCGGTTCACGACCGAGAATGGTGCCCAGGTCAAAGCGGAATCCGTCGATATGCGTGTGCTCGGCCCAGTAGCGCAAGGAGTCGGTGACCAGCTGCAGCACCCTTGGATGGCTGGTATTCACGGTGTTACCGGTGCCGGTATCGTTGATGTAGTAGCGGGCGTCGCCGGGCATGGTGCGGTAATAGGAAAAGTTGTCGATGCCCTTGAACGAGAGGGTCGGTCCCATCTCGTTGCCTTCGGCGGTGTGATTGTAGACGACGTCGAGGATCACCTCGATGTTCGCATCGTGGAAAGCGCGGACCATGTCCCGGAAGCCCGCGAGGCCCTTTGGACCGTAGTATCGGGAGGCCGGGGCGAAGAAGCCCATTGTGTTGTAGCCCCAGTAGTTCCGCAGCCCTTTTTTCAGCAGCAAGTCGTCGTCGGGAAAGGCGTGGATCGGCAACAGCTCGATAGAGGTGATGCCGAGGCTTTTGACGTAATCGACGACTTCGCGATGACCGAGGCCTTCGAGCTGTCTTCCTCTGAGAAAGACAGGTCCTTTTCCTCGCTCAGAGTGTCGTATCCGAACTGGGCGGTCGACCAATCGATATCGCCGCGCAGCTCGCGGGCATAGGGGTCGAGGAGCAGTTTGTTGGGATTGAAGCGATGGCCATGAGAGGGATCGTAGGGGCCATGAACTCGATAGCCATAGAGTTGGCCAGGACCGACCCCGGGCACGAAACCGTGCCAGATTTCATCAGTGTACTGCGGCAGCGTCAGCCGCCGTATCTCGTTGCCGGCATCGTCGAATAGACAGAGTTCGACGAGCTCGGCGTGCGCCGAAAAGATCGCGAAGTTCGTGCCTTCGCCGTTCCAGTTGGCGCCCAGCTCGTTGTGATCGCCGCCTTCGATTGGTAGTCCAAGATATACTCCCGCATGGTGTAGGAGCAGGAAACGAGCCCCAAGCGAAGCGGTTGCTCTCGCGGAGGCTAGGGAATCCAGGGTGTCTGCCCCGAGGATGAAGTGGCGGAGCGCCTTGTGCCTTTGGTCTCGACGCCAGCAGGATGGGATCGACGTCCATCAGCCGCAACCCGCGGACCATGCCAGCCGTGCCGCTCTTGTAACGCAGGAAGTGCGCCGATCAGATATGGGACTCATGGGCCTCGTCGATCATCGGCGGTTAAACTGGCTGCGTAAGCTTAGTTGTAACCTTCGAGAAACCGGGTGGCCGGCTCTTGGCGCAAAGCGGTCCATCAGGCACTATTACCGGGATGCTACTCCCAGCTGGTGTCGGGCGGCACCTGCAAGGCCGGATCACCGCCTGGCGTCACCACCTCCCGGAACCGCCTCATCATCGTCGCCGTCACCACCCGCACAACAGCAGCAGTAATTGAAGCCATTGGGCGGCGAGTGCGTTAGCGGACACGCAAGGCGACCAATGCGTGAGCGATTTTACGATGTCATCAAGTAGCAAGATGACGGCCGACTTCAGCGACAAGCCCAAGACGCAGCAGCTGGCGGACAAGATCGTATCTTTGGTGGAATCTCTCGGCCCAAGCCGGAAGGAAACCCGGGCTCAGCTTACGTTCGGCGGCAAACGCAAGTTTTTTTAGATGTGGAGCTATGACCATATCGCCGACGGCACTCTTTACGTCACGATATGCCTCGATCGCGAGCTTCATGGACCGCATTTTCATTACGTCAGACAGGTCAGCACGAACCGCTGGAACCACCATGTGGTGGTGAGGTCGGTCGAGCAGGTCCAAGCCCAATGGTTCAGGGAGTTGCTGGAGCTGGGCTACGCCTTCTCCAACAGCTGATCGAGGCTGTGCGCCAGTCAGGTTGCGATCCGCCTCGGCGAGTGGTCGAAGGTCGCCGACCACTGCTTCCAGCAGCGTGCCGACGATTACAAAAGCGTCCTCGCGCGCACGGAGAGGGATCTGGCGGGCGGGCCACTGGCGCCGGTCTGCTCGGTCCGCGTTTTCGGGCTTGAGCGCTTCGAGCGCCTTAGCGGCACGCAGAGAGCGACGTAGCCGCCGGACAGAACGTGGACCGGGAGCTGCACTGACGGGGCGCCAGTGCAGCGGACTTGATCAGGTCTCCTCGACGAGGATGCGCAGTGATCCGTCGTCGGCCTTGTCGACCGCAACAACGTCATCGGGCTGCAGTCCACGTGCCCTTGCGCGGGACGCTACAGTGGTGTCTTCTCGCGCGGCCGCCCGGACAGCCTCCAGAGCCTTCTCGTAGCTGGCCAGTGCAGGGGCGAGCACCGCCGGCAGCGCCGTACGGGTGAAGCGGCCCGTCGCGGGCCGCTTTCGCGTGTGCTCGTCTCATCGGCAGGTCGACAACTTGCACGGCCGGGTTCTTCTTGGCCACGAACTCGCCGGCAGCTTGGGCCCGGATAGCCTAGCGGCGCCGGCAACAGTGGCAGCAGCAGCGGTGGCGGTTCCGACAGTGGCAGCGGTAACGCCGGCGGGGGCGGCGGCTCGTCCGATAGCGGCGGCGGCGGTGGCAGCTCGGGTGGGGACTCCCGGGGGCGGCGGCGGTGATAACGGCGGCGCCACGGGGCGCGGCAAGAAGGACTAGCCGAACGCGAGCGTCGGACAGTCACGCGGCAGCATGCCGGCAGAGAAAACCAAATGCTCAGTTCACGCCAGCTCCGACGAGGCGGCGCAGATCGTGGCTTTGAAATCCGCAAGGCGGCTATGCTGATCAACATGGCGTCTTGCGGCGTCCGATCGCCTAACGGGCCAGTATCGGTCTCACGTGACCGAGAAGTTAGGCGGCACCTTTTTCCCACGCGCGTATTATAGGTTATTGCGGCCTCGCCCGCGGGCAGCCAGTGTGCGACGCTGCATTGGGGAGAAGTAATTGCCTGGACGACTGACGGCGGAAGAGCGCCTCAGGATTGCCACCAGCGCCGCCCGGATCGGCGTCTGGGAGTGGGACCTCGACGACAATTCCATGGTCTACTCAGAAATTGCCAAGGCGATCTGCGGATTCGACGTCGACGCGCCAGTGACCTTTGCCATGGTCCAGGCGGTCACCCATCCAGAAGACTACCCGCGCACCTCCGCTGCCGCCGCTCGCGCACTCGATCCCGCGTTGCGAGAGAATGTCGTTTTTCGATACCGCATCATTCGCGCTGACACGCGTGAAGAACGCTGGGTGTTGGCCTATGGCGAAGCGCAGTTTGAGGAGCGGGACGGAACGCCTCAGGCAACCCGCTATATTGGTACCCTGCAGGACATCACCGAACAACAGCTCGCCGAACAGCGTCAGGCCGAGAGCGAAGCACGGCTCCGCCTGGCGATCGACGCTGCGCAGATGGCTGTCTGGGAAGTCGATCTCACGGCCGGGACGGTAACAGGATCAGTCGAACTCAACCGGCTCTGCGGTTTTCCCAATGACGCCACGCCCACTTTGGCAGAATTCAACAGCCGCTATGCTCCTGGCGAGGCGGAACGTTTAGCGCGCGAAGGCGCGGAGGCGAGGGCGCGCGGCGAGACCCGCCTGCAGTCGGAGATTCATCACATCTGGCCAGACGGCACGGAAAAGTGGCTCCTGATGCGAGCGCAGGGTGTGCCTGGCCCCGGCGGCCCAAATCAGCGTGCCATCGGCGTGCTCATGGACATCACAGAGCGAAAGCGGCAGGAGGAGGAACTTGCCGTGTTAAGCCGCGAGCTGCGGCATCGGGTGAAGAACTCGCTGGCCTCGGTTGCGGCATTGGCGCAGCGTGCCATCGCCAGCAAGGATGACCCCAAAAAAGCCGGCGAGGAGTTCATGGGGCGGGTGGCGGCGCTGGGAGCGGCGTCAGATCTCGCCTTTACTTCCGACGGCGAGATGGTCACGCTCGACGTCCTTGTCCGGCGCATAATGGCGCCGTACGAAGACGCCGGGGCCGATCGCATCGGCCTGAAAGGGCCGCCGGTTGTAATTCCCGGACAGCTCGCCTCTAAGCTGGCCCTCGCCATCCATGAACTCAGCACGAACGCGCTGAAATATGGTGCGATGAGCGTCCCCCAGGGGCGCGTCAGCATCGCATGGGAGACGCAAGATGGTCAGCTCTCGCTGCACTGGGTCGAACTCGGCGGACCTCTCGTGACGCCGCCGACAAAGGCGGGGTTTGGCAGCCGGCTCCTACAGCGCGGCATCTTCTCCGATCCCGGCGCCGTGACCTTGACGTACGCCGCAGAGGGTGTGCGATGCGACATCAAGGTCGATTTGCGGATAGGAAGCAACCTCGCCTAGAGCCGTCGCTCAGTTGCCCAATGATGTACGCCGCTGGTTCAGCAGGGTGGAAACAGCTGTGACGAGTTGCGCATACGCGAACGGCTTTTGCAGCATCAGACTATCGGGCACCCCTTTGGCACTCCAGTCCGCGGCGCTGTCCCCCGAGGCGTAGACCACTACAATATCGGGAATCAACTCACGGGCGCGGCGGGCTATTGCCCACCCGTCGATGGCGCCGGGCAAGCGAATATCCGTCACCAGCACTGTGGGCGGCGTTTCACCCTCTAGCCAGGTGTAGGCTTGCTCACCATCCACGACGTGTTCGACCGTGAACCCCGCCTCTTCCAGCGCATCCAGGATCGGCAACGCGATCAACGTCTCGTCCTCGACAAAGAGTATTGGAGTGGTGTCGTCCATGATCACCCCGGCGGGAAGAGCAGATTACCAACACAGTCCCGAGCCAGAGAATGTTGAAGAGCAATCTTTGTTCCGGCTGGAAAATGGTGTGATCAGGTAAGCTGCGCTGATGGTTAGCATGATTTGATCGACCGTTCGCATGCCCCGTCAAGGGAGGTCGGCACCCAGAGAAACCGAACTGCCGGTCGCGACGAGGCGGCCGATAAGGGACTTCGCATGTGGCGACAGCTTCGTCCGTCCGCTTTCGGAGACTATCCAGCCGCGGTCTTCAAGTGAGGTGCGCAGATGCCACGGAGGGAGGGCCTGCGGATTACCGCCAAACGTGCTAAGGTAACGACCTCGATAGCCTCGAGATCACCCGTCCACACTACCTTCTTCACCTAAACCTCCAGTTGTCGAACCAGCAACGAAGCGCCTATCTGCTGAGTTGCTGGCACATAGCCGCATCAAAAAGCTCATCGGCCGATTGGTGAACAGACAGTGCACGCCAATCCGAAGATGCAAGATCACCTCTTGGTGGCCAGCCGCCTCAGCCCTAGTGCCAGCGCCCCGCATCGCGCGGTTGCCGGCGCTCCATCTCCTGATCGTAAACCTCGAGCGCGAGCGGGCTTTCGACCACTTCAAGCAGCCGGCTGATCAGTTCGCGCGGGTCCGGCGCCGGGGCGTCCAGCACGTCTGCGAGCTGCAGCACTACATCCTCGGGGCTGGCTTCGTTTGCCTGTTGGGAGGCCTGCACGTAGGCGGCCATGCCCGCCTCGCTGTTCATCACCTCCTGCACACGCTGGACAGCGAGTTCTGGAGAAATGCCGCTGTCTGGCGGCAGGTACTCGAAGAGAATGTCGGTGACCTGCACGACGATGTCGCTGGCGTCGGGCGGGTAGTGACGGCGCCACGGTTGGGCGTTCGCTCGGCCGATCTGGATTTCCATCTATGCCTCCTCGAGGTGGACCTCGCGGGCGTCCTTGTCCTCGCGCAGGCCCTTGAACGACGGATGGCGGATGAGGCCATCGGGGGTGATTTCGGTGAACTCGACCTCGGCCAGGAGACGCGGCTCGACCCAGCGGCAGACCCGTGCCTCCGTGCGCGGCATGCCCTTGACCTTGAGGGGCGTGTCGGCGCGGATGAGCTGCAGCACGTCGCGGATCTGGGTGCGCATGCGGTCGGTAAAGCCGGTGCCAACGCCACCGCGGAAGACCAGCTCGCCATCCTCATAGGTGCCGAGGAAGAGCCCGCGCACGTTGTCGACGCCATAGTCGGGCGGGCGCCAGCCCAGCACCACGAACTCCTGGCGCTTGACGGCCTTGATCTTAAGCCAGGCGGTCGACCGCTCGCCCCCGTAGTAGCGAGAAGTCGGCGACTTGGCGATAACGCCTTCATGGCCGCCGTCGCGGATAGCCTGCAGCACATCTTCGCCACGGCCGAAGATGTGCTCGGAATAGGCGATGGGCGCATCGGCCGGCACGTTGGCCAGCAGCTGTTCGAGCCGCTTCTTGCGATCGATCTGCGGCAGCCTTGCTATGTCCTCGCCATTGAGCTCGAGCAGGTCGAAGGCGTAGAATACCACTGGCTTGCGGCCATCGAGGCTGTTCTTCAAAAGAGTGAAATTGGTGCGGCCGTGCTCATCCATGGCGCAGAGCTCGCCGTCGATGAGTGCCGTGCCCTTCGTGAGCCGCGAGAGCGCCGGCACCACATAACCGAACTGCCGGGTCCAGTCGTGCCCGTTGCGGGTGTAGCACCGCACTGGTCGCCGGCGATCGCCGCTTGCATGCGATAGCCGTCGAACTTCATCTCGTACAGCCAGGTCTCCCCCTTGGGCACCTTGCGTTGCAGGGTGGCGAGCTGGAACGGCCGGAAGGCCGGTAGGATCAGCCTGGAATCTTGGGTGGAGTCAGAGTCCCTGCGGTTCGACCGCCTTTTAGCGGATGCCGCCTTCACGGCCGGCATTGGGTACTCGACAACATCGTGGCGGATTCAATGCCGAGCCGGCGAATCGGTTGCCGCAGGGTTCAGCAAGTCAGCGCAAATTGGCGTTGCAGCTGAGAAGTCACCGCGACTATGCAACCTCGCATGGGACAGCGGTATTAGAGGCCCCGACGAGGACCGGATGAACAATCGCCGCGAAGAGAAACGGATCGATGACGAGCTGCACCGACTTGCTGGTGGCTCCGACCCCTTTGCGGCGGCGGTGCGGGCCACGCGAATGCCCATGCTCATCACCGATCCTCGGCAACCGGACAATCCCATTGTCTTCGTCAATGACGCGTTCGGCCGACTGACAGGTTATTCGCGAGGGGAAACGCTGGGTAGGAACTGCCGATTTCTGCAGGGCTCCGGTACCAGCGCTGCGGACGTCAGCAAGATTCGCGACGCGATCGAGCGGCGGGTGCCCATCGAAATCGAACTTCTCAACTACCGCAAGAATGGCTCGACCTTCTGGAACAAGCTCCTGATCTCCCCCGTGTTTGACGGGGATGGCGAACTGACATTCTTTTTTGCCTCCCAGTTCGATGTGACCCCCGACAAAGAGCGTATCACGAGGCTCTCGACCGATCGCGACGTACTCGAAACTGAAATCGAGAACCGCATTCTAGATCTGACCGCGGCCGAAGAACGCTTGCGCTTCACACTGCAGGCTGGCCGGCTCGGTGCATGGACCCTCGATCTTCCGAACCGCCGGCTGGTGGCCTCGTCTCAGTGCAAGAGCATCTTCGGGAGACCTGCTGCAGATACGTTCACCCTGACCGACTTCGAAGCCGCGATCATGCCCTCGGATAGGCAATCGTGGCACAAGGCCCTCGAGGCGGCGCAGACCGGCGAAGGCTATCTCGAACTGGATGTGCGCATCCGATCCAGTACGGACGAGGTGCGCTGGATCGAGGTCCGGTCTCAAACACGGTTCGACGTTCACTCCAATCCCCTCGCCATGGCTGGGGTGGTGCTTGACATCACCGACCGGAAGCACGCCGAGGCCCAGCGGGACCTGTTGACACGGGAACTCAGCCA
The DNA here is from genome assembly GCA_023415605.1 of Pseudomonadota bacterium. Classification (GTDB taxonomy): domain Bacteria; phylum Pseudomonadota; class Alphaproteobacteria; order Rhizobiales; family Devosiaceae; genus Devosia_A. The sequence goes on along the minus strand of JAEZKB010000102.1, from coordinate 20,371 downwards.
TAGGGTCAAGAACACCCTCTCCAACGTGCAATCGATCGTCGGGCAAACATTGCGGGAGGCTCAGGCAGATCCCGGCCTGGTTTCGACGATCGCAGATCGTCTGCAAGCACTGGCCAGCGCGCATGACGTGTTGACGCAACAGGGCTGGTCGAGCGCCGATATCGGCGAGGTGATCTCGGCGGCATTGGCGCCGTTCAACGCCTCTGCTCGTCGGATCGCCTATGGTGGCCCCAAGGTTCAACTCTCTGCACGTGCTGCCACCGCGCCGGCGCTGGCGGTCCACGAACTTTCGACCAACGCGGTCAAATATGGCGCCTTATCGAACCACACCGGCCGCGTTACCCTGAACTGGGAGGCCGAAGACGGGGAGCTTCAACTCATCTGGACGGGAATCGGGGGGCCCAGGATCTCGCCGCCCACTCGGAAAGGTTTTGGTACCAGGCTCATCGACACGGCGCTGGCGGGCAGCACATATGGGTCTGCGCAGCGCCATCGCCGGCATGGCGCATCTCCTTTGCGAGATGTTTCATCGTCTGCAAGCCATCGACGAGGTAACCGGCAACAACTTCTCGCTCCCTGTCACGCAATACGATCTGGGGGACGCCGTTGGCATCAGCGCCGTACACGCCAACCGCGTTTTGCAGCAGCTGCGGCGAAGGAAGATGATTGCCCTGGGCGACGGTCGCGTGACCATTCTCGATCACGAAGGCCTGGAAGGCGTCGCCGACTTCGATCCCGGCTACCTGCATCTAGACGCTCGGTATGGAGGCGATCGCATCGCCATGACCCATTAGTGCAGAACTGAATGGAGATGCTGCAGTAACGACCTTCCAGGCCGTCACGCAGCAGCGCGACGGGCGTCCGGCGGTTCCGTCGGCGGGATGACCCAGTGCAGGGTGTAGTGGCTGGTGTTGCAAAGCGGGCAGTGAAGGCTGCGCTCGAGCCGTTCGAGCGGATAGTCGTGGCCGAGCGCGGCAATCAGGCTAGGCCCGTCGATCCGGAACAACGACGGCACGCATGGCCGGGCGGACTTGAGGCCCTGGCGGCTGCGCTCGCATTGCAGGATCAGCCGCCAGCCGGCCTGCTGCACCTCGGCAAGGTAGGTGAATGTCGCCGGTATCTGCGGCTGCTCGAAGTGTGCATCGCAGGCCGTGCCGGGATAGCGGATGGCCAACTGGCAGCCGCCCTTCATGGCCACGAGTCGAGGCAGGTCCGCCATCGGAGGATTGCCATGAACACTGCGCAACGACTTGATCCTATACACGCCCCGACGGGCGCAGACCGTGCAGGCGATCGTCACCCGCTCGAAGCGATAGTCGACGAGGTTACCGTCGATGGAATGCACGATAGACATGCCACAAGCATGATGAGAACGAAATAAGAACTCAAGCCGCTAGGGCTTGTGTGCAGCCGCCTCAAGGCCCCCAACGAGATTGACCTACCAGCCAATGGCGGCGGCCTATGCCGAGGCCCCGTGCGGCGCCTACACGAACGTTGGCCAGTCGAGCAGCTCGCGCAATTCACGGGCCCGGAACTGCCCCAGCTCCTGAAGGTTCATCATGCCACCGGAGGCTGCCATGACTGTACAGGAACGAGCTTGGGTCGACGAAGAGTTCGAGCAGCGCGTGCGCGAAGTCGCCTACGAGCTGTGGGAACGTGACGGCCGGCCCGAAAACGCTGAGAAGCACTTCTGGTTCAAGGCCCTCAGGCGGTGCCTTAAAGAACATGACGAGGATGATCGCCTGAGCCGCAACCTCGTCGATCCGATGTGAGGCTTTGGGGGTATTATGTCTGACGACGCCGACGCAACGACCGCCCATCCAGAACGGCACTTCATCGTGCTCTTTCGGGACGCAGGATGGCAGTTCACCTACCGAGGCAGCGTCTCTGGTCCGTTCGCCAGCCGCGAAGACGCCATTGCCGAAGCCATTCGGGAGGCCAGAGCCACCCGTGAGCCCGAGGTCGAGGTAATCGTGCAGGAGCCCGACATGCGCCAAGAGACAGTATGGCGGCCGCAGCAATGAGGTCCAGCACCAGGGCTGTCGACGGCCGGTCCAGCGCCGAGCCAGTCCCTCGGCGACCAGCTGAACTTACTTCTGTTGATCGCTAGAATAGTGGACGAGGCCGGCAGCTGCGTCGGCCAATCCTTCGTGTCGAGTGACTGCTTGTGGCGCGGAGCGGACACTGCGAGGCGTCCGCTTTTGGCGGTGGGCTCAACCGGTGAGCGCAACACACTAGTCTTCATTTGGAGATGGAGTGTGGGCCATGAAGCAGCGACGTCGCATCTACTATTCCGCAGCTCAGCGAGCGGAGATCTGGGATCGATGGCAGGCTAGGGAGTCGATGAAGTCGATCGGCCGTCGGTTTGATCGAGCGTCATCATCGGTGTTTTCTGTGATCTCTCCGGCCGGTGGCATTCGCCCTACCGAACGGCGGCGAGCTGCCAAGGCGCTTAGCTTGGGCGAGCGGGAGGAGATATCTCGAGGACTGAGCATGCGTCGCTCGCTGCGTTCGATCGCCGGCGCACTAGGCAGATCGCCATCCACGATCAGTCGCGAGGTGCGTCGCAACGGCGGGCCTGATCGATATCGGGCGTCCCGTTCCGACCTGGCTGCCTGGGATCGAGCCCGGCCACCCAAGTTGTGCAAGCTGGCTTGCTGGCCATCACTGGCCCGCACAGTATCGGCCAAGCTGCAGCGCAAGTGGTCTCCCGGGCAGATCTCTGGCTGGCTGAAGCGCACCTATCCGGGAGAGGCGCATCGTCAGGTGTCGCACGAAACGATCTACCGTAGCCTGTTCATCCAGGCCCGCGGAGTGCTGAAAAAGGAACTGCTGGAGCATCTTAGGGCGAGACGAACGATCCGCCGGTCCCGGCACGCCAGCATGAAGCAAAGTGGACTTGGCCAGATCAAGGTTGCCATCTCGATCAGCGAACGGCCCGCCACTGTCGAAGATCGAGCCGTCCCCGGTCACTGGGAAGGTGATCTCATCGGCGGGTCGAAGAACAGCTATGTGGCGACGCTGGTCGAACGTAACTCGCGCTACGTGATGTTGATCAAGGTCGCCGACAAGGACACCGAAAGCGTCGTCTCGGCCCTGATCAAGCAGTCGCAGAAACTCCCCCGCGAACTCTATCGATCGCTGACCTGGGATCGTGGCAAAGAGCTTGCCGACCACCAGCGACTTACCTTGGCCACGGACGTCGAGGTCTACTTCTGCGACCCTCGATCACCTTGGCAGCGCGGCTCCAACGAGAACACCAACCGATTGCTGCGCCAGTATCTCCCCCGGGGCACCGACCTGTCCGCGCACAGCCAGGCCAAGCTCAGCGCCATCGCGCGGCAACTCAACGAACGTCCCAGAAAGACCTTGCTCTTCCAAACCCCAGCGGAGAAGTTCGCTGAGTGTGTTGCAGCGATCAGTTGAACCCACAGCGCGGAGCGGACACTGGCGACTGCTCCTGGCCCCAAAGCGGACGTTCGATGACGGACGCTATCGAAGGCGTGACATCATGCTGGCGCTTACGGCGTCACCCGGAAATCGAAGGATGCCTGGTCGAGCAGTAGCACAATGCTATGGTTCTCGCTGAGGCGGGATGCTGGCACAATCTAAAGTAGCAATTGCCGCAAATGGCTCGATCACGTCCGGTCGATGATAACCTCGAAGCCGTTGTCGAAGACGAGGTTGATCTGATCGCCAGCATTGCTCAGCGTTGCGGCGTCGGCAAAGTCGTGGGCCGTGCTGGAACCATCGAGATCGACCCGCAGACTGTCGCCCTCGCAGCGGACGAAATCGCCGGCGTTATCGGCCGATACGCCATCGAGCAGAACGCTGAGATCGATGGTATCACCGCCGTCAAAGTCGTAGTCGGCAATGACATCGCGCACCTCGAGACTGTCGACGGTGAAGTGGTCGACGCCGTCGGTGCCGGTTTGGGTGACCTGCAGATCTTGCAGGGGTGCGCCGAGGTCGACGCCGAGATAGTCACGCGTCGTGCCATCAGTCATGGTGAACGTGCCTTGTGCGAAAACGTGTTGTCCGTCCTCGGTGAAATCCACCTCGCTTGCGCCGAGATCGATGCCGATTATGCCGAGGTCGGTAAGGCTTGACAGCTCGCCGGCCTCGCTGACGCCGTTGCCATTGAGATCCTGCCAGACTTTGAGATCGCCGAAGCCCGCGTCGCTGGATGTGATCTTCCCGTCGCCGTCGCTGTCATAGGTGCGCAGCGCCGCGAGCGAGTCCACGTGACCGCCATTGCCGAAATCGGGCGAGAACACCTCGCGGCCATTCTCGATGACGCCGGACCCATCGAGGTCGACCACCAGCATGCCATCGCCGGGCCCAGGCCAACCGAGATGCCTCGGCGCGCCATCGGCCAGAAGATCGAAATGCGCAGTGCCGTTGAGGTCGAAGCCGTTACGGTCGAGATCGAGGATGATGGGGTCGCCACCGGGCTTGATGACGGACACCTGCAGTTCGTAGGTGTTGTTGTTGCCGATATTGCCGAGGCCGTAGTCGGCGCTACTGTTGTATCGTCCCACCTGCAGGTAATAGGTGCCGGCAGAGAGCGTGGCCGAGATGTGGGAAAGAAGGTCCCCACCCGCCTCGCCCGGCGCAGCGTCGTCGTCGCTTGTGATGGCGGTAAAGCCGCTTGCGAGTCGTGTCAGCCGAATGACGCTGTCGAATGCGGCATTGTCGATGTCAAAACGCACGAGCGTATTGTTCTGTGAAATGACGAGCTTGTAGTGGTCGGTCTGACCATTCGATCCGGTGGCACTCACCGTCAGGGACGGAGTGGTCGCGGCAGAGCTGACATCCGGGTCATTGGATTTGACGAACACCAGGTTGGTCAAATCGTATGCGTTGTTCGTATTGCTATTGTTCCCCGTACCATACGCATAGGTCGTCACGTTGGCCGGCAGGCCAGTCTCGTTCGCGCCGTTGATCGTTACCTCGACGGTTCGGCTGACGGTGCCATCCAGAGACATCACCTCAAGGCGATCATAGACGGTCTGCGCGCCGGTCAGCGCCTGCACGTTCGCGGCCGCGTTGTTGAGCGTGTAGCCCCAAACGCCGGTCGTGGCGTTGAAGGTGAAGGTGCCGTACGTGCCGGTGAGCGATCCCATCACGCGGAACCCGCTCTCGCCGCTATCGGCGTCCACGACCGTGAGGGTGCCTCCGGTGGTGAGGGTGGCGTCCTCCTTGATGGTGCCGGCGGACGTGCCGGTGATCGTCGCCACATCATTGACGCCGACTACCGTGATCGTCGCGGTGGACGTGGCGGTGCTGCCCTGGCCATCGCTGACCGAATAGGTGAACGTGTCCGTGGTGATCTGGCCACCCTTGAGCGCCTGCAGTGCGGCAGCGCTGGTCGGGTTGTAGCTTACCATCCAGAGTTGCGTGGCGGTGTCGTAGTTCAACGTCACCAGCGCGCCCTTGCTGCTCGTGGCGCTGACGCTGGTGACAGTGGGGAGTACATCCCACTCGGCCTGCGTATCGTTGATGGTGAGGAACTCGCTCACGAAGGTGGTGACGGTGTCCTCGTTCGGTCCGGTGGGGTGCCACTCGGCCACGTAACCCATGACGGAACTGGAAGGCACGTCGTTCCAGGTGCCCGTGACCGGGTAGAGTTCGGCATGGTCTTCATTGCCGCCTGAATTGTTCGGCTCTCCTGTCGTCCAGGGTTGGTAGTTGCCGAGGATCTGGCCGGCTTCCGGCCCAGTCATCCAGCGCCAGATGCCCTCCTGCGCCGTATCGCTCAGACCCAGCCAGAGATGGGTCGGGCCGTTGGACAGCAACTGCCTAATGAAGGTCTGCTCGGACGCATCGGTGATGGTGGCTAGGTAGGCGCCAGCCTTCTGCGCTGCAGCCCCGGTGACCGCGTCGTCCCAACTGACTGCGGTGCTGATGTACTTGTAGTAGTGCCCGTTGGCGCCGTTGAGGACCCACCCGGTGCCCGGCGAGCTCGGGGCAAACAGCGTATCTGGTTTCGCGACAACCTCGTCGCGGCCCTTTATCGTGACGTCGATGACCTGGCTCGCGGTGCCGTCGAGGGAGGTGACCGTCAGTTTGTCGTGCACCGTCTGCGCGCTGGTCAGCGCTTGCACGTTGGCGGCGGTGTTGTTCAGCGTGTAGCCCCAGACGCCGGTGGTGGCGTTGAAGCTGAAGGTGCCGTAGGTGCCTGCCAGCGATGCGGGAGTCTGGAAATGGTTCTGGCCGGTATCGGCGTCGCTCACCGTCAGGGTGTTGCCGGCAATCAGGGTGCCGTCCTCGTTCACCGTGCCGGTGGCGACGCCGCCGATGGTGGCGGTGTCATTGGTGGCAACGACCTGCAGCGTAAACGGCACGACGGCGGAACTGTCGGCGCCGTCGTTGATGCTGAACTGGAACACCCGGTTGACGGTCGAGGGATTGTCGGAGGAATTGTCGAAGCGGATGGCTTCGAGGATCGTCTCGTAGGTCGCCTTGTCGGCCGCGCCGGCGAACGCGATGGTCACGACCTGACCCGCAACGGTCACCGTGAAGCCAACGCCGCTCACCATGCCCGACGCGCCGTTGAGCGCCTGGGTGCCGTTGATCCACAGGCGGTCGCCAGCCTGCGCATTGGTGAGCGTAAGCGTTGCCCGCTCCATCTGCGCATCATCGATGTCGGCGATCGTCGCGTTGGCGATGACGGCCATCGGAGAGGCATTCTCGACATACTTGCTCTCGCTGATGCCGGCATAGTCGATCCGTACATTGTCGAGATACATGCCGTCATAGCTGGCACTGTTGGCCGGTCCGCCACCCGCATGGGTGAAGCGGATCTGCGTGGTGGCCGAGATGAAGCCCGAGAGGTCGATGCCGGTGACCGACTGATAGATGCCGCCGTCATTGTCGGGGCCGCTGATGGTCGCGAACCGGGTCCAATGCACGCCATCGGTGGAGATGTCGACCAGGAACTTCGGGTCGGCATCGTCGAGCGCGATGCGCTGATAGTCGAAGCTCAGCCGGGGGTTGACGGCGCCGGTCAGATCGACGGTACTGGTCAGTGACGACGCCCCGTTGCCGTTGAGGTCGGAGAAGCGGATCTGATCCCCGATCCCGGACATGATGATGTCGCCGTCCGTTGCCGACGACACACCATCGCCGGTTTCGATCCAGCCGCTCTTCCAGAGGCTCACATTGCCCGAACCGCCGGAATAGGTCCGGCTGCTGAAATCGTCCGAGACGCTGCCGGCGCCACCGATGGGTTCCGAGAGAGAGAGCGTGGGCGCGTCGTTGACCGGCGTGACGTTGACGGTGAGCGTGTTCGCCACCGCATCGTAGCGGCCCGTCGCATCGCCAACCCGGAACGTCACGGCGGCATAGCTGTCGCCGTTCGCATTGGCGGTCGGACGAAACACCAGCTGCCCGATCTGGGCGTAGGCAATGGCCGTGCCCAGCTGATAAGCGCCGCCGTTGAAGAGTAGCGCGCTGCCGACCGGCAGGGTGGCGGTGTTAATGATGACGCTGGTGAACGCGTCGCCGTTCGCGTCGGCATAGCCGAAGTCGGCGGCCTGGAAAGCGCGCGCGGTGTCTTCATTGGTGACCACGGTGCCATCGGCGCCGGTCGGCGCCACCGCCTCGGCCACGTCGGTCACCGTAATGGCAACGGCTTTGGGGGTTGTGGCAAAGCCGTCGCTCACATTGACGATGAGGTCGTAGACATTGTTTCCACCGGCGTCGGCGGGCAGTTCGTAGTCTGGCGACGCCTTGAAGCGAACGGCGCCGCCGGCATCGATGGTGAAGCGGTCGGCGTCGGCGCCGCTGAGGCTATAGGTGAACGACGCGCTGTCCACATCGGTCTGCGTCACCTGGTAGACGATGGCGGTGGTCGCGGTGTTTTCCGCCACCAGAGCGGTGGCCGCGGAGGTGACGACCGGCGCGTCGTTGACCGCCGTGATCGTCAACGTCGAGGTGCCCGGCCTGCTGTCGCCATCGGCGTCCGAGATCACATAGTTGATGGCGATGCTGCCGAACCAGTTGGCTGGCACATTGGTGATGGTGTAGACGCCGGTGGCGGCGTTGAGGCTGCCCACTGGCGTGAAGGTCGCAACGCCCTGGCCCGGCGTGACGGTGAAGGCATTCTGCGCTGCGAGGGCAATGCTGCCCTTGCCGTCGGCGCCGTAGCTGTCCTTGAAATCGAGGTCGATGGCGAACGGAGCGAGGTCCTCGCTGACGCTGACGGCATTGCCAGCAACGGTCGGCGTGTCGTCGGTGACGGTCACCGTCACCGTTTGGGCGGCGGTGGTGTCGCCGTCGCCATCGGTCAGCGTGTATTTGAAGGCGAGGGCGGTGGCGAGGTCGGAGGCGCCGCTATTGTAGATCGGCTGGTTCTGGACGTAGCGCGTGCTGCCATCTTCGTTGATCTGCAGCGCGACCACATCGACGCCCCTCCAGCGGCCGACCAGCACGTTGTCGACTTGGGTGAAGGTCAGCGGGAACAGCGTGCCGCCGACATGGACCGCGAGCTCGGGGAACGGACCGACGAACTTGATGGCGGTGGCGAAGCTGCCGCCGGCCCAGCCATCGGCGCCGGGCGTCGGCCGCTCGACACTGCCGGTGATGTCGATCACGGTGTCAGCACTGGTGCCGCCGCGCTCGTGGTCAACAGGAACCATGACGCTCTCATTGCCCGAGAGCGTGCCGCTCGCAGCGGTGGGCAGGCCATCGGCTATGGTGATTTTGACGGTCTGCGGCGCGCTCTTGCTGCCGTCGCCGTCCTTGAGCGCATAGGTGAAGGTGAGGTCGAGGCTGTCGCTGCCGACATGCCGCAGCGGGAAATTCTGCTTATAGGTGACGGAGCCATCGATATTGACCTGCAGCAGCGCCACCGCAAGCGGCTGGCCCTGGAAGGTGACGGTGCCGACAATGTAGGCGCCGCCGGGGCCGGTCGTCGGCGTCGTCAGGTTCCAGATGACCGCATAGCTCACGCCGCCCCAGTGGACGGAAACGGTAGGGGCGCTTTCGAACACCACCGCCGAGCCGAACTCGCCGCCGAACCAGCCATCGGCGCCCGGTGCCGGCGCGGCGACCGGCGCGGCGGTGTTGATCACCAACTGGGTGGGTTCGTTCGCGCCATAGATGTTATCGGTGCCAACCAGGGTGTCTTCCGAGCCGCTGCCCGTCGCGCCGACCGCGACCGGGAGATCGTTCTCCACCTCGATGCGGATCGAATTGGTCTCGAGCGTCACCTGATCGCCGTCGAAGTCCTTGCCGACGAAAGCCGGCGTCAGATCGAGCGTGATCAGGGCCTTGTCATCGGCGCCCGCGGCGTGGTCGAGGCCGTCGAGCAAATCGAAGACGATGTCGCCGCCCGCCACCGGCTGCTTCACCGTGAAGACCACCCGGTCGCCGGCCGACAAGCCGGAGACGCCGTCGCTGTCGATATAGCCGAAGACGGTCCCATCCTGCACGCCCCACAAGACGGCCTGGCCGTGCGAGGTCAGGCCCGCTCCGTTGGTCAGTGTGACCTGGCCGGCCGCCGCCGTCGCGAGCGCAAAGGTGACGGGCTTATCGGCGGCCGAAAGGATCAAGGCACGCAGGGCGGTCTGCGTGAAGGCAAACGCGTCCACTTCCCCGGCATGGTTACCATGGCCATTGGCGAGGTCACCCGCCGCGGTCGAAAGCGCGTCTTCCTGCACGGCTCCTTTGGCGAAGGCCCGGGCGATAGCCACTGGAACATCGTCGACGATATCGACGATGACGCGGCCGGCGCTGATGGCAAGGCTGTTGCCGTCACCATCGGTGAAGGTGATCAGACTGGAGAGATCGAGGCTCAGCGTGTCGGCGAAGGCGCCTTCGGTGGCCGGCGTCGCGGGATCGTCGCTGAGCGCGTGGTCGAGCTGATCGAAGAGGGCAAAATTGTAGCCGCCGCCTTCCGCAACCTGCAGGCCGAAGACGAGGCGACCGTCCGCGGCGAAGAACCCTAGCACCTGGCCGAGCCCAGGAACATCGAGAAACTCGGCACGATCGACGGCGTCGCCCTGTGAGGCAAAGCGGGAGGTGTGGCCGTCCTTGAGCCAGGCCTCGGCCGCGTCTTTGTCCACGAGGTGAAAGCCGTTGTCGCCATAGCCGTCACCGCCGGCATTGACCAAGGGCTTGAGGTCACCTTGCGCCAGCACAACGCCGGCGGGGGGAGCGGCCCAGAATTCCGCTGCGCCAAGCTGGGTGAAGGATGCATTGGAGGTCGCAAGCTCGTGCTCGTCGGCACGTCCATGCGCGATGGTCGCCGTACTCTGCTCGGGACTGTCGTCCTCTATGCGCAGCACCAGCTTGCCATCGTTCCAGTTCTGGTAGTCGCTCACCCGGATATCGAGCGTCAGCTCGAGGCGATCCTCGGCGTCACGATAGGGGTGATCTAGCGGCCGCGTCAGCGTGACGGTATAGCTGTCGGTGGCGTTGTCGAAGGCGATGGTGATCACCGGACCATCGACGGTGCTGCCGACCAGCAGCGTGCCGGAGGCGTCCAGCGTCCAGGCGATGGGATGTCCGCCCGACGTCCACGCAACCGTCGGCGCCGCCAGCATCGTGTAGGAGAGGTCGTGACCCTCGTTGTCCCGCAAGCCAAAGCCAATATTGCGGACCTCGGCGACGTCGCTCTCGTCACTCGGACTGCCGATGCCATCCTGGAGCCCGCCGACAAAGCCCTCTTCGCTGAGTGTGACGAGGATCGCTTCGGGCGCAAACCCGGGCACCGTGTTGTCGCGCAGTTGCGCGCCGCCCTCGGCCCCCCGCAGCGTAAGGCTGCTATCGCCAAGCAGGTTGTTGCGGGCGAGACCGTCCCCGACCGTCTGCCGCGTCAGGTCGACGAAGCTGCCATGCGCGCCATCGGCGCCGCCCTCGGGCCCTGCCTTCGGCTCGATTCCGGCGACCTCGAACATCAGCACGACCACATCGGCAGGGATCTGGATGTCGCCCACAAAGAGCACGAGATTGGCAATCGCACCCCCCGGGATGACGATCACCGTGCCATCAGGCTGGACGAACTCGAGATCGGTGCCATTGGCGCGCGCTTGGGAGATGTCAGTGCCAGCCGGCAATCGAGCGATGCCACCGGCCTCGAGCTCAACAACCACCACCGCCGGCGCCGCGCCGGCCGTGGTCTGAGCCAGCATGACCGCGGCGTTGACGGGCAAGGGTGACTGCGCCGCGCCTGCCGCCGGCCGGGACGTCTGATCCTGACCTGAGAAACCTGAGCCGTTGGTCATCGCAATCCCCACCCGGGCCGAACACCACCTCGACCGGACGGCCCGTGGTTAAGTGTTCGTTAAGAGCAGGTGCTCGAGTCAGCAATCCTCGAAATATATAGCTGGATATGTTAGGTACGTTTTTGACCTCTGGCCGGCTAAGTCGTGGTAGTCATGGTTACTTTCGGCCCTGTATGCCGCTTGGATGCGCCACTACATAGGCAGCTATGTCGTGATGCGGGCTGGCTCGCCCAGGTCTTACGATCCCGTTGCGTCTCAAGCCCGACGCCGTCGAACGTCCCCTCTTGGCGCGAAGCGGGCATCGGACGGGCAGGGCGGCTATTGGCCTAAAGGAGGAATCTACGTCCGCTAGTGTCCTCTAATGCCTTAAGCCAATCGAACACACGTCGCTCAAACCATCCGGCATGCGTCTCATGAACGTCGTGGCCGGCACCCTTGGCCACCTCCGTCTCAGCTGTAGGCACTCGTTTAGCGTACGCTTCGACCAGTGCTGGCGGGGCGAAGGCGTCGTCTTCACCTGTGATGAGGAGTGTCGGGCAACGGATCTGATAGGCCTTCGACAAACTGATGTCGCCGCCCTTGGCGATGATGCTCGCGATGGCACGTGCAAAGCTCTTTGTCGTCAGTCGGGCGCCCTCTTCGCCGTACGCTGTGATGAGTTGGGCACGGTACGGCGCACTTTCGCTCGTCGGGTTGTCGATGATTGCGTCGAAGAACTCCACGATGCCGCGGTGGGAGTCATTCAGGTGGCCGGCTGCGCCCCAGACAACAACCGACCGTGCGAGGTCGGCATGTAAAGCCGCGATCAGCAGCGCTACTTCGCCGCCATCGCTATGTCCCACCAGATGGACCGGCTCAGAGGCCCACGACCGGATGAGGGTGGCGATCGTCTCGGCGTCGTCCTGGTAGTACGTGGCAGGGAAGTACCGTGGCTGTGGTCCGGATCGACCTGATCCCGGGAGGTCAATCGACAGAACGCGATAGCCGTCGGCCAACCGCGCTCGTACGGGTTCGTATTCGGCAAAGCCGACGCTGAAACCGGGCAGGAACACGACCGGATCGCCGGTGCCGGCCTCCTCCACGTGCAGTGCTGAGAGGTCGGATGTAGTGTTGGCCAAGATCGGCCTCCCTTCGCCAGGTGGTTCAGGCAGGGGTTCATCACGTTACGGGGTGACCTGGTCCACGCTCATAGGATGCAGTGTTCCGGTGAACAGGCCGGCCTGAATTGCAGGGTCGGAGGCCATCAGAGCGGCAGCCTCCGCCTCGTCCGTGACTTTGAAGATGGCGACGCCTCCAAAACCATCAAGGCAGGGGCCGGTCAGAAGCAGTTTCCCCCGGTTGCGGACATCATCCATGAAGGCAAAATGCTGGTGAAGGATATTATACTCTTCCGCGGTGGCATCGAACACGAATGTGCTCCGAGGCGGCGCCGCCAGATAGAGGAAGTGGGTGGTGTCCATTTGTTGTCCCTGTGGTGTCGGAAAGGAGAGGTCGAGAAGCCCTTACCGCTGCCGCGCGGGAGGGCGCCGCGCCATATGTTCGGGCGAACTGGTCATGGCTTCACGTCCGCTAGCCACGTACCGATGTCTCGCATCGCCGCAGGTACGGATTGCTGCGATGGTTCGTTGAGAAATCCATGTTCGGTACCCTCGTAGCTTAGGACGGAACTCGCCACGCCGGCCGCGGCGAGGAGCTCTGCATAGGCGATGCCTTCAAATCGCAAGGGATCGTTCTCGGCAACGATCGTGAGAGTGGGCGGCAGCCCAATCAAGGACGGGCCCCGTGGCGGTACGGCATAGGTTGGCAGAGCGCTGACTGGCGCTTGCAGGTAGTTATCCCAGGCGCCTCGGATCGCTTCAAAGCTCGGATGGAAACGACCGGCCAAGGTGTGAAACCCATCTGGCGTGCGGTCATAATGTTCGATCATCGGATAGATGAGAATCTGCGCGTCCAGACGGATCAGTCCCTCGGCCTGAACGAACTGCGCGGCACTTGCGGCCAGGCATCCTCCAGCGCTGTCGCCGGCGACGGCGACCATCCGCTCCCGACCGATTTCCCGCAGAACCTGGCAGAGATCGTCAAGACCGCAAGGAAACGGATAGTCCGGCGCGAGGCGGTAGTCGACGGAAATGACCTCGGCACCGGTCGCAGAGCATAGTCGTCGCGCAATTAGATCATAGTCGTCCAGTGTACCCCAACTGAAGCCGCCGCCGTGGGCGAACACAATAGTCCAGGAGGAGGGAAGGGCGGTGCGGTAAATGCGGGTTGGCACCGATACGGAGCCCATTGTTGTGTCGGCCGTGGAAATCAGCTGGCTCAAGACAAAAACTCGACCTCGAAAAAGTGAAGCTTATTTCTGTCCTGAGGCGATCGTGCCGATCCTGCTAATCGGCAGGTTGCGTCCGGCGTTCGGTCGCGGACCGGCCCCAGTGCCGCCGGAAGGCGCGACCGAATGCGGACAGGTCGGAGTATCCGCAGCGCGCCGCCACTAACCGCACCGGGACGTCGCCGGCGTCGAGCAGTTTTGCCGCCCGCTGCATTCGCAGCCGAAGCAGGTACTGGGCAACTGACATCCCGAACGATTGTCTGAAGCACCGCATCAGGTGGAACTCCGACATGCACGTCTCTTCCGCAAGCCTGGACAGCGATACGCCATCCTCGATGTGATCGTGGAGCAATGTACGACACAGCAACAAGCGGCGCATGAGTTCAGCTTTGGTTCGCTGGTTCGACGCCTTCAACCGCTTGGAGGCACTCTCGATTTCGTCAAGGGTGGAGCCGCTCTCCGCCACCAGATCGACCATCGCCTCGGAGGCTGCCAGTTCGTTGCCTTCCGCCAGCGCAGTTGCAACCTGGAGCAGGCGTCGGGAGACAGACGGCAGTCCCGGCAGGCTCGTGCAAGCAAGCGCGGAATTGAGGAAGGCATCGATATCCCGATTGCCGAGCAGACGCCCAACCAGCGCCTTGGGAAGGAAAATGGAAAACGTGTCGGTAGGTGCCGACGACTGGATTGAGCTCGAGTATATCACGTCAGGTTTCACAAACAGCACTTGCCCTGCAGTCACTGTCGTTACTCGATCGGCAAACTCATAACGCTCGGCTCCGGAGAACACGGTCTTGATGCTGAAGTTGCCGGGATGCGGCTCAACCTGCAGCCGGGTCGTTCGAAGCCGGAAGGCAACCGGATGTCGACGGAACAGGTCGAAATGCGACCGACGAACCGCGTCGGTCGAAGACTGTCGCTGGAATGCCTGATCGAGTTGAACGATGCGCACGCTGCCACCCCAAGAAATCCACCGGCAGCGTAGCTGCGTCCGGCCTCCAACGGGAGAGGTTGCGGTACAGTTTGATGGCAAGGCCATTGTTTTCGCAGGATCGGCACATTTGAAAGGCGCTAGTGCTGTCAGCGAAAGCAAAGCGAGGCCTACATGGGCAGCCGATTTAGTGCGGCAACGAACTTGCCATGGACCCGCTCCGTTAGCTTTATGCCAACCGCGGAACATCCATTGGGGGTTCGACATGAACGACGGGCCGCAGCGGGTGCCTCCCAGTGACTAAGACGACCGTGTTTCAACCCAGCCGTGTCGTTGCAGTAGTGCCCTGCAACGACCTCGCAGCCTCACGGGAGTTCTATACCCTACTCGGATTTGCCGCGGAGAGCTCGTACGCAGGCTACGCCATCCTCAGCGACGGATTGGGTGGCGACCTGCATCTGACCAAGGCGCCGGATGGGTGGTTGATCCCTGGCAAGAGCCCGTTCGGCATCTACATCTATGCGGACGATGTCCAAGGCCTCGCCGCCCGGCTCGGCGATCGCCTCCTGCAGCCGCCCAAGCTGCAGCCCTGGGGCACATTCGAATTCGCCATCAGCGACCCAGACGGCAATCTGGTGCCTGTGGGGCGCAGGGTCAGCTCGACTTAACAGGCACCTGATCCGGCCGTTTTCCATACCCATGACCTTTTAGCCCTCGCTGCCGCCGTGTAGCCGGGTCGAGATGGAGCTCTCAGTGGCTCATGGGCGGGGGCCTACCCTCATCAAAGGCGAGAACTGAGCTGAGTGTTTTCACCAGCCAAGAAATGCCTGCGTCCATGGTGGCAACGCGCGGAACGATGAGGCTGACGGCATAGGTC
This sequence comes from Pseudomonadota bacterium, assembly GCA_023415605.1. Taxonomy (GTDB): domain Bacteria; phylum Pseudomonadota; class Alphaproteobacteria; order Rhizobiales; family Devosiaceae; genus Devosia_A. The sequence goes on along the minus strand of JAEZKB010000102.1, from coordinate 5,009 downwards.
GGGAAAGCGAACGGCGCTGCTACGCTGGCGACTCCGTAGCGGTTTCCGAACAGCTCGACGAATCGACGGGGCAGCGCTGAGATCAGGTTTGTTTCTGCCAGCATCGCCATAGCGAACATGAAGTTCGGCACCGTTAGTGCGACGCGGCGTGACATCCCCTGCCGCTCCAGTAATCCGTCGACGAAGCCGTGCGGATCGCCGGCATGCGAGACGACGAGGTGTTGCTGCTCGCAATAGTGCTCCAGGCTCGGCCGTTGTAGATAAGGATGGTCGGCCCGGGCGGCGATGACGAAATCCTCAGAGAAGAGATCCACGCTGAGGAAGCGCGCGGGAACGTCGCGGAACGGCAGGATAGCGACGTCCATGGCGCGCGCGTCAAGGGCCAGCAGTGAGTCCCGCCAACCCAGCGCCATGGTCGTTTCCCCTTCCTTCGGCAGCAACTGACGCACGCCGATGTCTACATCCGGGGCTTGCCTGGCGAGCTGTGCGAGGAGTGGCGGAAGCAGCACCGATGAAATGCCGTCCGGCGCACCAATTAGAAAGCGTCGGGTCGAGCGCGAGGGGTCGAAAGGCTCGCTGCTCGCTATGACGCTACGCACGCCGGCGAGTACCTCCGCAATACCGGGCGCGAGATCTTCGGCGCGCTCAGTGGGCACCACCCCCCGCGGTGTCTTCAGGAACAACGGGTCGCCAAGTAGCAGTCTTAGGCGCTTAAGGCCGTGGCTCACGGCCGAAGCCGTCAGGTTCAACGCCTCGGCGGCGCGTCCGACGTGACGCTCGCGCATCACGGCTTCGAACAGCACGAGCAGGTTCAGGTCGGTGCGCGAAAGATCAACTGGATTCAGCATATCAGTGAAATCATATCACTGGATTCAGCATCTGTGGAAGAGGATGTTGCGGCCGCTCACCACCGAGCAGCAACAACAAGGACGTCCGAAGTGACCAACTCACTGCCCCGGGCGGGGTATATTGCCCGCCACCCTCTCTCCCGCCGCCTTACTTTGGCGATGACGCTGCTGCTGCCGTTCTGTGCCAAGGCAGCGGCGGCAGCCGAACCGATGGATGACGCGGTCCCGCAGCTGATCGCACGCGCTGAAAAGCAGGCCCAGCTCTTCAATGCCGGTCGCATGCAGGAATGGAATGCGGTTGTCGGCATTGGCGAAGGCTTTACGTTGATGGAGCCATTTGGCGGCCTGACCAGCCATGGCTTCAACGCCACCGCGGAGCGGCTTGCTGCACTCGCCACGAATTTCCGCAACGGCACGGCGCGGCTTGAAGTCGACCAGACCTACGCCAGCGACGACTTGGTTGTACTGGTTTATGTCGAGCGGAACGACGGGGAGGTGCATGGTCTTCCGAACCAGGACTGGTCGCTGCGCGTCACGCAGGTCTTCCAGCGCCAGGGCGACGACTGGAAACTGGTGCATCGGCATGCTGATCCGCTGGTCCATTCAATATCTCTGCGCGATCTCTCCTCTTTGGCAGCCGGCCGCGGGCTGCCGGAGGTGGAGTGAGCCATGGATTTGAGCAACATCTGTCTTATCGTCGCCGCGCTGATGGCGCTCACAGGCATGGCGATGGGAATCTACATGGGTACTGCACAAGACTTCACGCTGGCGCCGGCGCATGCGCACCTCAACCTCGTGGGCTGGGTGACGATGGCGATTTATGGCCTTTATCACCGCAGCAACACCGCATCGGCGAGGCGGTTGCGCTGGGTGCAGGTGATACTCGGCGGACTTGGCGCGCCGGCTATGGCCGGGGGGCTCGCCTTGTTGCTGACATCGCCCACCGGGTCGGAACTCCATAGTCGCGGCGAGGCTTCGATCATTGTTGGCTCACTGCTCGCCATGCTCTCCATGCTGCTGTTCGTTGTGATCGTGATCAGCGATCTGATCCGGGCAGCGCGCATGCGGTCGCGGCGGCGCCAGTGGGGTATGCCCGACGTTGATCCAGTGAGTGGCTGACATGGTGATCCTGCCTGGCATACCGGTGACGATCCGCCTCAGCCTGGTCCCCGTCACGCCATTGATGAAACTGGCGATGCAGTCCTCTGCGGCTGCATTCGGCGGCTTGATCGGTGTCACACTACCGGACGGCTGGCCAGAATTTCCCGAGGCATTTGGCGACTGCGAAGAAACGCCCGAGCCCTGGCATGGCTACCTGTTTGTGCTGCGGACTGCGCCGCTGCTCGTTGGCAATGGGGGCTTCGTCGGCGCTCCGGACGAACAGGGCCGAGCGGAGATCGGCTATGAGATCGCGCCCACGTTTCGGAACAGCGGCTATGCCACCGAAGCCGCTTCCGGCCTCATTGACCTAGCCTTCGACAACGGCGCGAGCGCTGTGATTGCACACTCGCTACCCTGGCCAAACGCCTCGACAGCTGTGCTGCAGAAGATTGGCATGCAGCGGGTCGAAGGGGTTGCTGGGTTGGCTGGCAAGCTCTGGCGGTGGCAGGTCGGAAATCCAAAAGATCAAAGCAGGAGTCCTGTCAGGGGAAGTCAAGTGCTTGAAATGGACCACCGTCCTGCGACCCTTAGTTGAGGAAATGCTGGCAGTAGCGAGGGACTGACAGCAAATTTGGAATCCAGTCCTTGGCTATTTGTGCGTTACTTGCGGGAGGCCACTAGCGATCGAGAGCAAATTATCGAGTCTATCTGCGCCGTGCATTCCCCTTCTGCCTAGCCTTGCCCACGGACTTAGGCGGAGTAGAGCGGCCAAGCCCCGACACATTTGCAATCTCGGAACGCTTCTTGGAGTAGTTCGGCGCCACCATGGGGTAGTCATCCGGGAGGCCCCACTTTGCCCGGTACTGGTCGGGCGATAGACCGTACCGCGCCTTCAGGGTCCGCTTGAGCGATTTAAATCGCTTCCCGTCTTCAAGCGAGATCAGGTAGTCCGGGGTGATCGACTTACGAATGGGGACAGCCGGCACCAACTTTCGCCGCAGCTCTTCCACAGGCGCTGACAGCCCTACTAAGGCTGCGTGAACCGACGAGATAAGTTCTGCCACTGCCCCAGGAGCGACAGCATTGCGGCTGACAAAGGCGGAGACGATGCCCGCAGTTTCATCGACATAAAAATTAGCGCTGACAGCAGCTTCTTGCAAAACCAACCTCCCAAATGATCCGCTTTCAAGAGTTAGCCGTCGCCTCTCAATGACACAAGGGTGGGGCCAATCATCTTCAGATTGTGAGGTCCTTTGGCCAAAGGAACGATCATCGCTTGCCGAGATTGATTCTGTTCAATCGCGGAGCAGCGCTGGAAGTGCTCCTGCGTATTCGTCCGCCACCACAGGAGTGCCTGTGCGATGCGAGTCACCAAGAAGCTTTTTAGATTACTACCGCCGTTTACCCGACAAACCCTTCATCGCGTGCTGAAACGACGGCGTGTGGGCATCTTTGCTCAGGAAGAGCTGGAGACCGGTCTGAAGATAGGGCCGCTGCCAAGCGGTGTGACGATCGCAGTCGAACATGCCTGGAAGAGAAAATGAAACAATATGAGGTTCAACCTTGGACCCTCGGAACTCCAGATGGTCCGGAGATCATCGTGCGAGCGCCAACGGCGCGTCTGGCAGCCGAAGAAGTGATGCAGGAGACCATGGATAAGGCGCTAGGATGCGCAAAGGCGGTCGTCAGTTTTCAGACGATGAAGGCTACGCCAAACACCTGCCCTTTAAGTCGTCCACTTTCTTCAGGTGGCGGCGTTAGCTGACATTTCGTGAGCGCCTAGAGGTCGCGACTCCCCGCAGGTTTCCCTCTCTCTGCCAAGAGGTCGGCGTATTCGGGACTGGGCCCGGCCCGGTCCAATATCTCCTTAGCGCGTACCGCGCTTAGGCCATGCTTTCGGGCGAAGTCGGCTACGCTATAGGCGGCGAGTTGTGGCTTTGGAGGCTGCACCTTGGCAGCATAGCGTCCGGTATCCATGGTCCCCTCCCTGGAATAAGGATTGCTCACCGTAAAACCCATCGGGACAATTTTCCATTAATCTACTCAGCTGACCTACCTTTCCTGCTCCCGAACTGACGTCGTGCAACCCCCTCGGAGAATCGAAGACAGGGGAGCGCTCGCGGCTGTCGCATTCCTCCTGATACTGATTGCCGTTGCTGTTGGCGATGTTCGAGGGGCGCGCCTGTATCCAGGCCCACCTGGTTGCGCGAGACTTCTTCGGCCTCAGCAAAGAGCAGTTCGTGAGGAAGGTGGGCAGCGGCGAGATTGATTTGCCCTTGATCCGGATAGAGCGAAGCGCCAAGGCAGCGAGGCTGGTGCACGTGAACGACCTCGGTCGATATCTCGACACACAATGGGACAATGCTCGGGAAATGATCGCTGACGCAATTAGGGAGAGATCAGACCCGTCATAGCCTGATCTCGGCTATCTTGTGACTGTGGACGTGGCGTCACGCGCGAGTCGGCGGGGGCGCGCTGGAGCCTAGTATGCCCGAACGCTATCTGCCTCCACTAGGGTCTGGAGGGGGGCAATGAAGGTGAAGACGAGGCCGCTGGGGCGGTAGTCCAGGTTAGCTGACCCATAGGTGCTGCCCGACAGTGCCGTGTCGATGAGCCTGGTACCAAAACCTTTCCGAGTGGGCGGCGAGATCCTGGGCCCCCCGATTTCCGTCCAGATGAGTTGAAGCTGCCCATCTTCTGTCTCCCAGTTGAGCGTAACGCGGCCCGTCTGGTTCGACAGCGCGCCGTATTTGACTGCATTGGTCGATAGTTCATGGACTGCCAGCGCCAAGGCGGTGGCAGCACGTGCAGAGAGTTGGACCTTGGGGCCACCATAGGCGATCCGACGAGCAGAGGCGTTGAACGGCGCCAATGCCGCCGAGATCACCTCGCCGATATCAGCGCTCGACCAGCCCTGTTGCGTCAACACGTCATGCGCGCTGGCCAGTGCTTGCAGACGATCTGCGATCGTCGAAACCAGGCGGGGATCTGCCTGAGCCTCCCGCAATGTTTGCCCGACGATCGATTGCACGTTGGAGAGAGTGTTCTTGACCCTATGGC
>JAEZKB010000033.1 GCA_023415605.1 Pseudomonadota bacterium | reverse complement strand
CCCCGCGCCCTCGGCGCGCAACGGTGCGCCCGGTATGGTGCAGATCAAGATCAGTAATGCTGCAAGCCACCAACCGAACTTCTGCATCAGGCGGTGCTCGTAGATGTCGCTGCGCAGGAAGGCGAAGGCCAGCACCACGAGAATGACATAGGCCTGCGGATGCAGGAACCAGCCGCTGCCGGAGCGGCCGAACCACAGGAAGACGTCCATCGAGTAGTTCTCGCCGAAGGTGGCAAAGCCGGTCGTAGCGTCGTCGAAGTATGGAAAGAACTGTGAGATGGTAACGAGTGCGAGCGCCACCAGCATGGCGAGATGGTTGAGCGGTTTGTCGCTCAGGAATTCCTTGATCACGGTGTGTAAACCCCAAATGCCCCGCCCCATTGAGCGCAGTTTCTGAGGTTTGTACCAACTGGTATTTTCCTCAGCCCCCTCGACAGGCTCGCCGAACTGGGCGCCATGCAGACCTTTCCATGTAACTCCTAGCGGAGCGTGGGAGAAACCGGTAGCGGGGCATCCTTGTGGATGAGACCTGCGTGGCGGAGGTCGGTCCAGAGTTCGGGCGGGATGTCGGCGCGGAGGTGGCCAAGATTTTCCACCAGCTCGTGCTTCAGCGACGGACCGAGCAGCAGGGCGGAGACCGCCGGATGCGCCAACGGGAAGTTGAGCGCGGCGCGGAGCAGGGGAACGCCGTAGCGCTTGGTGATCGTCTCGATACCGCGGGTTTTTTCGAGGATGGCGTCGCTCGCCGGAGCATAGTCGAACTGCGCGCCCGGCACGGCGCCGGTGAGCAGGATGCCGGAATTGAGCGCCGCGCCGATGACGAGGCCGACGCCCTCGCGCTGCACGCGCGGCAGGAAGTGGTCGAGCACCGCCTGGTCGAGCAAAGTGTAGCGGTTGGCGAGCAGGAACATGTCGAACCGCACGTGGTTCATGAGCTCGTCCAGCACCGGCCACTCGTTTACGCCCACGCCGATGCCACGCACGGCGCCGGACGACCGCAGCTCCTCGAGGGCACGCAGGCCACCGCCCTCCAGCGCCTGCCGCATGGCGGTGTCATGGTTGTCCTTCTGGCTGAAACGGCCAATGTCGTGCATCAGCAGAAGATCGATGCGCTCGAGCCCGAGCCGCTGAATCGAATGCTCGTAGCTCTTCATTATGCCGTCATAGGAAAAGTCGAAGACCGGCCGGAAGGGCGGGCTGGCCTCGCTTTCGTAGCGGGCCATGGCCCAGGCGCGATCCGGCACCAGCAGGCGGCCGGCCTTGGTCGAAAGCACGAACTCGTCGCGCGGCTTGGTCCGGAGGAAGTCCCCGATCCGCCGCTCCGAGAGCCCCGAGCCATAGAAGGGCGCCGTATCGAAGTAGCGGACGCCGGCATCCCACGCCGCCTGCAGGAGCTCGAACGCGTCAGCCTGGGTCGGCGTACGTTTGGGAAAGCCGATGGGCGCGCCGCCGAAGGCGACGCGGGTGACTTCAATGCCGGACTGGCCAAGCCGGGCGGTCGGAATGGACGTGGTCATCAGCGGGCCGCCCACGCCATGCCGCGTTTCAATATCGTAGCGATGGAAGGATCGGCCAGTTCATCCGGCTTGTGGCCCAAGGCGGAATAGAACACCCGGCCTTCTCCGAAGCGGCTCTTGTAGACGACCGGAATTTTCACGTCCTTCTTCCAGTACGCGTGTTCGCCCGAGAAGGTGGTGGTGGCCAGGACCTCCACCGAGGGATCGACGTGGAGATAGTACTGTTCGGACCGATGCGGGAAGCTCTCGATGCCGGCCATGACCGGGTCGTCGGTCTTCACCGGGTCGACGCGATAATCGATAATGTCGCCCGGGTGGCTGGCGAACGTGCAACCCGACAGGAACCGCATCCGCATGTTGCCCTGGAAGCTGGTCGCCAGCCCGTGGTGGAAGGCGGCGACGCCGAGGCCTTTTTCCACTGCGGCGCAAAGGGCGATGGAGGCCTCGCGGCTGAGTTCGCCGCCGGTCACCTGCGGCATCATCAGGTCGTAGCTGCCGATATCGGCGCCGCCGAGCACTTCGTAGTCGTTGCTCAGGGTTACGGCGAAGCCGGCCTCTTCGAGCCAGCCGCCCACCAGTTTCGCACCACGCTCGGGTTCATGCAGCTCAAGGCCGCCCCAGACGATCAGGGCTCGCTTCATCTTCTCTCCCTCTGGCAAGTCGTTGCCTGCCGAAACACCTTATGGGCCGGAGGGGAGATGACAAGGGATTCGTTCGGCGATGAACTAAAGTCGGAGGCGGCGGGGCGCTATCCCCGCGCCCGCTTGATCAGCTCAGTCTTGAGCACCGTCAGATCCTCGACAGATAGCCGCCCGATATCCTTGGCCAGCCGATTTGCCAGTTCCGTCGCCTCCGGCGCCAGTCCGGCCGTGTCGATCGACACCTTTGGATCGGACAGTTCGGCCAGCCGCTGCAAATCCTCGGCTTCGTCCCAGATGACGTTGAAATAGGTGATGATGCGTTGAAGCAGGATCCAGGTGGGCTTGCCGCGACGGCCATGTTCGAGCGCAGACAAGTAGGCGCTCGAAACGCGCAGGGCCTTGGCCATGTCTTTGAGGCTCACGCCGCGCTCTTCACGCAGGGCTCGAAGTTTTGCGCCCAGCGGGGTCATAGTCGCTCCACTCTCCGCAAGCGGACGTAGAAGGCACCGTCGCCGCCGTGGCCTTGGGCCGCGACGTCCCAACCGGCAATGAGCGGGGCGAGATTGGGTTCCGAGAGCCAGATCGGCAACATTGAGCGCAGCACGCCCCGTTCGACGATCACGGCCGCGTCGCCGTTGACCTTCTTCAATCCCTTGCCGGTGATGACCAAAATGGTGCGATCGCCGCGCGATACGCGGGCATGGATGAAGCGGCTCAGCGCCGCATGCGCTTCGGCCTGGCGCATGCCATGCAGATCAATCGTGCCGTCGATATCAATGTGGCCGCGCGTAAGCTTGCGCTTGAGCTTGGGCTCGATCACCTGATTGGCCTGCCGCCCCGGCTTGCCGGGGGACTGGTAGCTCGGCATCGGCGGAGGGAGCTTCACCGGCTTATGGCGGGGACCCGGCGGCGCTTTGGGCAGGGGCAGAGGCTGCTCCTGCAGTTTGAGGGCTTCACGCAGCCGCGTGCGGTGCAGCGGGCTCACCGTCTGCGCCACCTCGGACCAGAGGTGCCAATCGGGCAGCCCCGGTTTGTCGCGCTTGGCCATGGCCGCATCTCGCCGGCGTCGCTCCGCCCCGATCAGGCGATCTGGTTGGTCGCGACCAGCTTCCAGTTCGGATCGCGCGATTTCGGATTGCGGGCGAAGGTCCACTCGTCGGAAATGGTCTGCACCTGGTCGGCATTGCCCTCGATCAGGTTGCCGTCCTTGTCGCGGGTGGCCTGCACCACTTCGGCATCGAAGTGGATGGTGACATTGGCGTTGCGCTTATCGAGTTCGGCATCGGTGATCTCGATCTTGGGCAGCCCCACGAAAGTGAAATCCACCTTGTGCCCAATGGCCTCGCGATCCTTGATGGCGCGCTCGAAACCATCATAGACCTCCTTCTCGAGGAGGTTTTTGAGCGTCTGGCGATCGCCTTGGGCGAAGGCCGTGACGATCATCTCGTAGGCTTGCTTGGCGCCTTCGAGGAAGCTCTTGGGGCTGAAGCTCGGATCGGCATCGGCAATGGCCTTGAGGCCATCGGCGATGCGGGCCTCGCCATGCGCATACTGAGTGATTTCGGCCTCAAGCTTGCGAGCACGGCGCTCGAGGTCGCCGTCACTGGCCGGCTCGACCGGCCGCGGGCGCATCTGCACCACCGAGTCCTCGCCCGGCTTTG
>JAEZKB010000193.1 GCA_023415605.1 Pseudomonadota bacterium | reverse complement strand
CCGCACCGGCGATCGGCCGCCGTTCCGGTACGATCGTCCCGGCAGCACCGATGCGCGTGGTCCGCGTCCAGGTGGCCCGGGTGCTCGTCCGGGTGACCGCCCGCCGTTCCGCTCGGACCGTCCTGGTGGCACTGACAGCCGCGGTCCGCGTCCGGCTGGCGCCGGTGGCGCTCGTCCGCCCTTCGGCGGCCGAGGTCCCGCACCGATTCCGAACGCTCCGCCGCCGCCGCCTTCCGAGGCCGATGGCCGCAAGACCCGTTCGGTACCGCCCTCGGGTGGCCGTCCGCTGGTCAATGCGGCCGAGCTGGAGAACGCCCGCCGCAGTGCCCGCGCTACCCCGGAGCGTCCCACCCGCAAGGCCGGTGAGGAAGATGCATTCGCTCGTGGCCGCTTGACGGTGACCAACGCCGGCGCCGAGTCCGATCGCGATCGCGGTCCGTCACTCGCCGCCATGCGCCGCCGTCGCGACAAGAAGATGGGCCGCAACCAGCAGACCGCGCCCAAGCTCAGCCGCGAAGTCACGATTCCGGAAGCCATCACGGTGCAGGAACTCGCCAACCGCATGGCCGAGCGTTCGGTGGATGTCATCAAGCTGCACATGCAGCAGGGCCAGATGGCCAAGATCAACGACATCCTCGACGCCGATACCGCCGAGCTGATCGCGACAGAAATGGGCCACACCGTCAAGCGCGTGTCCGATGCCGACGTGGAAGAGGGTCTCTTCGACCTTCCCTCCGACGACAAGGCCGAGGACCTGACCGATCGTGCGCCGGTCGTGACCATCATGGGTCACGTCGCCCACGGCAAGACCTCGCTGCTCGACGCGATCCGCGAAGCCAACGTGGTGGCGGGTGAAGCCGGTGGCATCACCCAGCATATCGGTGCCTATCAGGTCGAAAAGAACGGCCAGAAGATCACCTTCCTCGACACCCCGGGCCACGAGGCGTTCACCGCCATGCGTGCCCGCGGCGCCCAGGCGACCGACATCGCGATCCTCGTGGTGGCGGCCGATGACGGCGTGATGCCGCAGACGATCGAATCCATCAAGCACGCCAAGGCGGCTGGTGTTCCGATCATTGTGGCCATCAACAAGATGGACAAGCACGACGCCAATCCGCTGCGCGTCCGCACCGAGCTGCTTCAGCACGACGTGCAGGTCGAATCCATGGGCGGCGATACGCTGGACGTCGAAGTGTCGGCCAAGACCCGTGCCGGTCTCGACAAGCTGCTCGAAACCATCCTGCTGCAGGCCGAAGTGCTCGAACTCAAGGTGGCCCGTGATGGCCGCGCCGAGGGTCTGGTCATCGAAGCCAAGCTCGATCGCGGCCGCGGTGCGGTGGCGACGGTGCTGGTGCAGCGCGGCACGCTCCGCGTCGGCGACATCGTCGTCGCCGGCACCGAGTTCGCCCGCGTCCGCGCGCTGATCAACGACAAGGGCGAGCAGGTCAAGGAAGCCGGTCCGTCTCTGCCGGTCGAAGTGCTGGGCTTTACCGGCGTGCCGAGTGCGGGCGACCGCTTCTCGGTGGTCGAAACCGAAGCCCGCGCCCGCGAAGTCACCGAATACCGCCAGCGCGCCATCCGCGAAAAGGTGGAAGGCGGCGGCGCCACCAGCCTCGAGCAGATGATGAATCAGCTCAAGGCTTCGGGCATCGCCAAGTTCCCGCTCATAATCAAGGGTGACGTGCAGGGTTCTGTCGAAGCCATCAACGCTTCGCTCAACAAGCTCTCGACCGATGAAGTGTCGGCGCAGATCCTGATGAGCGGCGTGGGCGGCATCACCGAATCCGACGTGACGCTGGCGCAGGCGTCGAACGCCATCATCATCGGCTTCAATGTCCGCGCCAACAAGCAGGCCAATGACCTCGCGCAGCGCGATGGCATCGAGATCCGCTACTACAACATTATCTACGATCTCGTGGATGACGTGAGGCAGGCGATGTCGGGCCTCCTCAAGCCCGAGCGGCGCGAAACCTTCATCGGCTACGCCGAAATCCTCGAAGTCTTCCAGATCACCAAGGTCGGCAAGGTCGCCGGCTGCCGGGTCACCGAAGGTATTGTGGAACGCGGCGCCGGCGTGCGCTTGCTGCGCGACAACGTCGTTATCCACGAAGGCAAGCTCAAGACGCTCAAGCGCTTCAAGGACGAAGTCAAGGAAGTGCAGGTCGGCCAGGAATGCGGCATGGCCTTCGAGAATTACGAAGACATCCGCCAGGGCGATGTCATCGAATGCTTCCGCGTCGAACAGGTCACCCGCTCGCTCTAGCCGATCGCTGCTACGGAATAACAAACCCCCGCTTCGGCGGGGGTTTTCGTTCGAGGCTACCGCAGCGCCTTGGTTTGCCAGAGCGTCACGCGGAGGCCGCCGTGCAGCACCGGAGGACCAGGTGGCTCGAAGGGGAGGCCGGTCTGTTTGGCGAGCCCGGCGTCGGTGGTGATGAGGGCAACCCGCCAGCCTTTGAAGCGCTGTTTCATCACCTTGCCGAACTGCGCATAGAGGGCCTGCAGGGCGCTTTTGTCGCCAATGCGGGTGCCGTATGGCGGGTTGATGATGACCAGCCCAGGTGGGCCGCCGGGCGGGTTCAGGTCGGCGATATCCAACTCGGTGAACGTGGCGATTCCTGAAACACCGGCGCGTTCGGCATTCTCACGGCTCATCGCCACGGCGCCGCCATCCCGGTCGCTGCCGTGGAAACGGAGATCGGTCGGCGCGGGGCCCCCGGAGGCTTTCAGCGCCTGCCAGGCAGCAGCGCTAAAGCCGGCCAACTTTTCGAAGGCGAAGCTGCGGGTGCGGCCGGGTTTGAGGCCGGTGGCGATCTCCGCCGCTTCGATGACAAAGGTGCCAGAGCCGCACATCGGATCGAGCACCGGCTCGGTACCGCGGTAACCGCATTGCCGGAGAAACAGCGAGGCCATGGTCTCGCGCATCGGCGCGCGGTTGACCGCTTCCTTGTGGCCGCGCTTGTGCAGCGACTCGCCGGACGTGTCGATCGAGATGGTAGCCAGATCGTCTTCGATCCGAACCATCACGCGGACCTCGGCGTCATCACGGATCGGCGCGCCGAGCTCGTCCTTGATGGCAGTCGCGACGCGTTGGGCGGCGGCACCCGCGTGGTAGATCTTGGACTTCCGGCACGTGGCCTCGACCATGACCGGCACGTCCGCCCGCAGAAAATTGCTCCACGGCACCTTTCGTGCCCGCTTATCCAACTGTGCAAGGTGCATGGCGCGGAAGCTGGCGATACGGACGAGGACGCGTGTAGGGCCCCGCAGCTCCAGATTGGCCCGCCAGACATCCGGCCAGCCGCCGGTGAGCGCGACGCCACCCTCGACGAGCTTGGCATCGGCAAAGCCACGCTCCAGCGCCTCGTCACGCAGAGCGGCTTCGAGGCCGGGCGTGGCGACGAGGAAAATCTCAAACGACGTGTTCTCGGTCATTTCGCCTCAATAGCCGCTGCCTGAACGAATGGCGAGGTGCACGAGGGTGCAACCGAGGACCATATTGTGCCATTGAGAAATCCGCAGGCCGCGCCCGGCCGCAAACGGAGTGGCCGCATGGCGCGTGGACCGATGGGTGGAGGACGGCGGGGCTTGAACGGCCCCGACATTCCCGACACGCTGCCGTTCGACAAGGGCGCACGTCTCAAGACCATCCGCCATCTCGGCCGGTTGTTCGCCCAGATGTGGCGCACCAGTCCATGGTTGATGTCGCTCAGCATCGCGCTGCGCATCCTCGTCGCGATCCTGCCGCCGCTGCTGCTGCTCATCACCAAATTCGTGCTCGATGAGGTGGCCCATCAGGCCGGGCTACCGTCGCCCGGGCCGGACCTGACGGATTGGTGGGAGAGCGGAAGGCTCAACCTGCTGGCGCTTCTCCTCGGCGCTGAATTCCTGCTGGTCTTCGGTCGCGACGTCGCCAACCGCGCCATCAATGTCATCGACTCGATCCTGGGCGAGCGGCACTCCAATGCCGTGAGCCTCGAGTTGATGCAGCATGCCATCCAGCTCGATTTGAAGCACTTCGAACAGTCTGAGTACCAGGACAAGCTGGAGCGCGCTCGACGTCAGGCCTCGTCCCGCTCAACCGTGCTGTCGCAGGTGTTCGGGCAGGGCCAAGCGATTATCACTGCCGTGTCGCTGGCGGCAGGTCTCTTGATCTATGCGCCGTTCCTGATCGTGCTGATGATCATCTCGTTGGTGCCGGCCGTGTGGGGCGAGCTGCGCTTCAATCGCCTGGCGTACTGGATCAGCCACAACCGCTCGCCGGAACGCCGGCAGCTCGAATATCTGCGCCAGATCGGCGCCAGTGCCGACAGCGCCAAGGAGGTGAAGCTCTTTGGCCTCGGGCACTTCCTCTCGAGCCGCTTCGAGACGCTGAGCCGGCAGATCCTCAAGGAGAACACCGATCTCTCCATCCGCCGAGCCCTGCAAACCGGTGGGTTGGCGGTGATTTCGACCCTCGCCTACTACGGCGCCTATGCCTATGTGGTCTGGCGCACGCTGCATGGCGATTTCTCCATCGGCGACCTGTTCTTCCTCGCCTCGTCCTTTGCCCAGCTCAATGGCTTCCTGCAGCAGATCCTGATCGGCTTCACCCAGATCGCCGGACAAAGCCTCTACCTGGACGACCTCTTCTCCTTCTTCGAGATCACCCCAACGATCCTCGAGCCGAAGAGCCCCAAGCCGTTCCCGCAGCCGCTCAGGCAAGGCATCATCTTCGAGAATGTCGGCTTCCGCTATCCGGGGTCGGAGGTTTGGGCGGTGCGGAACCTGTCCTTTGCCGCCCCAGCGGGCGAGACACTGGCGCTGGTGGGCGAGAATGGCGCGGGCAAGACCACGATCGTCAAGTTGATGACCCGCCTCTACGACCCGGACGAGGGCCGGATCCTGGTCGATGGAGTGGACTTGAAGGATTTCGCCACCGCTGACCTGCGGCAGCATATCGGCGTCATCTTCCAGGATTTTCTCCGCTATAGTTTCTCGGCCGCCGACAACATCGCTGTCGGTCAGATCGAAGCGTCCGCCGACCGCGACCGGATCGTGAGAAGCGCCGAGCAGAGCCTCGCCGATCCGGTGATCCGCAAGTTGCCCGAGGGTTATGACCAGATGCTCGGGCGCGTGTTTGCCAAAGGGCACGATCTTTCGGGCGGCGAGTGGCAGAAAATCGCGATTGCCCGCGCCTATATGCGCAATGCCGAGATCATCATTCTCGACGAGCCGACGGCGGCACTCGACGCTCGTGCCGAGGCGGAAGTGTTCCAGCGCTTCAAGAATCTCGCCGAGGGCACGACGGCGGTGCTGATATCGCATCGCTTCTCGACTGTCCGCATGGCTGACCGGATCATCGTGCTGGCGGACGGCGGAGTAGCCGAGCACGGCACGCACGAAGAACTGATGGCGCAGGGTGGACGCTATGCAGAGCTCTTCGAGCTGCAGGCGGCTGGTTACCGCTAGGCGCGCACCACCCGCTCGCGCCGCCGGAACGGCAGCATCAGGAAGCGGACGACGCCGGACGTGACAAGATAGCCGAGGAGGAACCCGCCGCCTCCATAGGCAATACCCTCGACGGTCACCGGCACGGCCGGTTGGAAATTTTCCAGCGCCCGGGCGCCAATCTCGGTGTCCATGTACTGCGGCAACAAAGTCAATCGTTGCACGGCATCGGCACCCCGGATGCGCTCCAGCGTGGCGCTGAGTTCCTCATAGCGCTCGAAGGTGCGCTGCATGGAAACGCCGCGGCCCTGGAGGAAGTCGTCGGATGCCGCGGCATAGCGGCCGAGGGCGGTCTCGCGCGTCATCCCCGCGGCGGTGGCGGCGGCATCGAATTCGGCGGTGATGATGCGCAGTTCGTCCACCGCGCCGCCCAGGCGCTGGGTATATTGCTGTGCATATTCAGGGAACTGGCTGAGGACGAGCCCGAGGCCGAGCCCGCCGATGACGCCGAGAGTCCTGCGCATGCTGCCTCCCTCTCGTTGAAGCGGTAGCTGGGTCGGTTGCGCGCCGAGTCAACGGCAGGGGATCGGCAGAGTTCCGGGCGCGGAATGGCTCACGCCGGTGCCGCGCCCTCGTTGTCTTCGTCAAAGCCGTTGTTGACGAGGGTAGTGATGGCGTCGAGCGCCTCTCTGGCCTGCTTGCCGGTGGCCTGCACAAGAATGGTCGAGCCAGGACCGGCGCCGAGCATCATCAGCCCCATGATCGAGTTGCCGGCGACGGCCTGGCCGTCGCGAACCACCTTGATCTCGGCATCGAAGCATTCGGCGGTGCGGACAAAGCGGGCGGAAGCCCGCGCATGCAGGCCCTTGCGATTGACGATCGTCAATTGCTGAGCCAGCGCCCGATCTGAACCTGCCGCAGTGTCCATCTGGATATGATGCCGGAAAACCGTTTAGCCGCCAAGCGTGTCGCTGGCGACGTTGATATATTTGCGCCCGGCTTCGGCCGCCTGGGTGACGGCGGTCTTGATATCGGCATCAGCGCGGACGCGGGCGAGCTTCACCAGCATCGGAAGGTTGACGCCTGCGATCACCTCGACCTCGCGGTTCTGCATCACCGAAATGGCAAGGTTGGATGGCGTCCCGCCGAACATGTCGGTGAGGATCACGACGCCGGCGCCCTGGTCGGCAGCGTCGACGCAGGCGAGGATGTCGTTGCGCCGCTTTTCCATGTCGTCATCGGGGCCAATAGCCACGGTCTCCACGAAATCCTGCGGACCAACCACATGTTCCAGAGCTGATTTGAATTCTATGGCCAGCGCCCCGTGGGTCACCAGAACCATGCCAATCATGCATATTCCCCAATCGGCATGCCGGAGGCGGCACGTCGGCGGAGTTTTGCCCCGCACACTCCCGGATTCAAGTGTCTTTTTGACGCGCTGCCCGCTTTCCGGGGATGACAGCGCGCAATGCCTCTTTGATGAGCAGCAACTGGTGCCGCGCATCGACGATTCCGGCCTGCGGCACCGGGCAGCGGGGCAGGGTAATCCCAAGGAGGTCGGTGACCAGTTCTTCTTCCTCGACCATGCGCTCGAGCGTCGGCACCAAATCGATGACGAGGTGCAGCGGTGCCTTGCGGACGAACGGCCGGCTGACGATGCCGCGGCCGCGTAGCTCGACCAGTCCCTCGATCGATTTAGGGGCCAGCATCGAGAGCCCGCCTTTTTCGGCGACGATATCGATGCGGTCGTCCGAGACCAGCTTTGCGGGAAGGCCACGCACGTCCCAGGCGTCCAGCAGTTCCAGTGCCAGCAGCGACTTGCCGGCGCCCGACGGGCCGCGGAGCATAAGGCCGGTCTTGTCCAGGACCAGGCCGGTCGCGTGGACGTTCTCGGGCCGGCTCACTTGCGCGGCTTTTCGACGACGGCGCGACGCAGTTTCACCGTGAACCGGGCGCCGGAGCGATCGGTACGGTTCTCGGCTTTGATGGTGCCTTTGTGCGCCTCGATGATCTGCTTGGAGATGGCGAGTCCCAGGCCGGAATGGTCGCCGAAATGCTCGCCTTCCGGCCGGTCGGTGTAGAAGCGCTGGAAGATGCGGGAAATATCGCCGCGGATGCCCGGACCTTCATCGCTGACCGTGACGGTGATCTCTGCATCGGTGGTGGCAATGGCGACATTGACGGTGCCGCCCTCGGGCGAGAACGACACGGCGTTGTCGATGAGATTGTTGAAGACCTGCGCCAGCCGGCTGTCGTGTCCCAGTGCGGTCGGTGCGTGTTTGCCCGCGCGCTTGGCCAGCGTGACATCGACCTTGCGGCTGGCCGCGAGGTCCTTGTGGATCGAAACCATGGTCTCGACCAGCTTTTCGACATCGACGACATCGGCGCTCTGCCGGGCCAGTTCGGCGTCGAGCCGGCTGGCATTGGAGATGTCCGAGATCAGACGGTCGAGCCGGCGCACATCGTGCTGGATGATGGCGTTGAGCCGCTCGCGATCCTCGGCGCGCTTGGCCAGCGGCAGCGTTTCGACCGCCGACCGCAGCGAGGTCAGCGGGTTCTTGAGTTCGTGCGCCACGTCGGCGGCGAAACGCTCGATGGCTTCGATGCGGTTGTAGAGCGCCGACGTCATCGACCGCAGGGCGCGGGAGAGGTGGCCTACCTCATCGGGCCGATCCGAGAAATCCGGGATTTCGGCGCGCATGGTGGCCGAAGACTGCACCTTCTCGGCCGCGGCTGCCAGTCGGCGCAAGGGTCCAGCAATGGTGCCGGCGAGGGCCAGCGACAGGATGATCGTCACCGCCGCAGCGACCAGCGCGATGCGCATGATGCCCCAGCGCTCCTGCGTGTCGATCTGGTCGATTTCGCCCGGATTGGTCGAAAGCAGCAGCACGCCGACGGTGGCGCGCACGCGCTGGATCGGCACGGCGACGGAGACCACCAGCTGATGCTTGGCATCGACGCGCACGATTGCGGTCGGCCGTCCACCCATGGCCTCCGCGACTTCCGGGTAGCGGGTGCCTTCGTCGGCGCCGTACTCCTGGTAGAGCGGGAAATCGTCGCCCGGCAGCCACGCCATCAGCGTGTTCCACCAGTCAAAGAGGAAGAAACCAGTGCCATCCTGCGGCCGCGCCAGCTGTCGCAGCACTTCGCCGCGCGCATAGAGGTTGGAGCTGTCGAGGATCAGCAGCCCTTCCTTGTCGTAGATGCGAGCGCGCGTCTTGGTGGGGGTAACAAGGTTGCGGAGCAGCGGCGCGACGCGCTCGGGATTGATCGGAAATTCCAGCGCCGGATCAAAGAAGCTGAGCGAGGAGACGGCGTCGCCGGTCTTGAGTTCCAGCAGCCGGTCCGGATTGACCGTGATGACGTCGCTGTCGACGGTCGCCGAGGCCGCAATCGCCGAGGCGATGATCTCGCCCTGGACGCGAAGGCTCTGCAGCCGCGCGTCGATCAGCCCGGTGCGCCACTGGTTGAGAAAGAGGATACCCACCACCAGCACGGCGAGGCCGGCGAGGTTGAGCACAATGATGCGCTGCGCCAGGCTCGAAAAGATGGTGGCGCCAAAAAAGCGCGCGACCGAGCGCCAAGCGAGGATGAACCACGCCTGCACCCGGCGCCATAAGGCACCCAGACCGCCCGGCTTGGCCGGACGGTCCGCAGCAGGCTTGTCATGATTGAGCTCGTGCCCGGTAACGGCCACTGACGCCTATTGCTCCTTGAACCGGTAGCCGACGCCATAGAGCGTTTCGATCATCTCGAAATCGTCGTCCACGGCCTTGAACTTCTTGCGCAGGCGCTTGATGTGGCTGTCGATGGTGCGGTCATCGACATAGACCTGGTCGTCATAGGCAGCGTCCATCAGCGCGTTGCGCGATTTCACCACGCCCGGTCGCAGGGCCAGCGCCTGCAGGATCAGGAATTCGGTAACGGTCAGCGTCACCCGCTGGCCCTTCCACGTGCAGGTATGGCGCTCTTCGTCCATCACCAACGCGCCGCGTTCGATCAGGGCCTTCCCCGGCTGCGGCTCGGCCCCGGCCGGGGCGCCCGACGGATCGCGCGGAGCGGCGCGGCGCAGGATGGATTTGACCCGCTCGACCAGGAGGCGCTGGCTGAACGGCTTGGTGATGAAGTCGTCCGCGCCCATCTTGAGGCCGAAGAGTTCGTCGATCTCCTCGTCCTTACTGGTGAGGAAGATCACCGGCACGTCGGACTTCTGGCGCAGGCGCCGGAGCAACTCCATGCCGTCCATCCGGGGCATCTTGATGTCGAGAATGGCCAGGTCCGGCCGGTCGTTGGTCAGGCCTTCGAGCCCGGAGGCGCCGTCGGTATAGGTGGAGACGTTGTAGCCTTCGGCCTCCAGCGTCAGCGACACGGAGGTGAGGATATTGCGGTCATCGTCCACCAGGGCGATCTTGGGCATCCAGTTCCCTTTCATAGTTCCATCCGGGCGACGCATGCCGGATTGTGGCAGAGGTTGACTGCCACAATTGCGCATAAATAAGGCGAGTTTCCCCCGGTTACCAGCCAATCGCGGCGTTTTGCTTGGCCGAACGTCGCAGAGACTATGGTCTTAAGCCGGATTTCCGGATGTTCCAGCCTGCCAACCTGCCTCTACAACTTATGCATTCCGAGCCACGCTGGAGGCGGAAATGGCCCAATTCGATCACGACGACTTGCATCAGCGGATCGCCGAACGAGCCCTGTCCGTTACATGGGACGCCGACGCCCCGAGCCTCATCACGGAGGCCTTGAAGCGGAGCGAGGGCGAACTGACCGCCGATGGTGCCCTTGCCGTCACCACCGGAGTCTTCACCGGCCGCTCGGTCAAGGACAAGTTCATCGTCGCCGACGATCTCACCATCGACCGCGTCTGGTGGGACAACTCCGCCGCGATGGCGCCGTTGCATTTCGCGGCTCTGCTCGAAGACATGTTGCTGCATCTGGGTGAGCGGGCCTTGCACCGCCAGCACCTCCTGGCCGGCGCCGATCCTATGCATCAGATGCGGGTGACGGTTTTCACCGAAACCGCCTGGCATGCCCTGTTTATCCGCAACCTGCTGATCCGGCCCGAGAAACCGGCGCCGGGTGCGGACGTGACCATCCTCCACCTCCCCGGCTTCAAGGCCGATCCGGCGCGGCACGGCACACGGACCGATACCGTGATCGCCCTCGATCTGAGCCGCAAACTGGTGCTGATCGGCGGCACGGCCTATGCGGGAGAGATCAAGAAGGCGGTGTTCTCGCTCTTCAACTTCCATGCTCCGCTCAACGGCGTGCTGCCCATGCATTGCTCGGCCAATATCGCACCCAGTGGCGATACGGCGCTGTTCTTCGGGCTCTCGGGTACCGGCAAGACCACGCTCTCGAACGATCCAAAGCGCCCGCTGATCGGCGACGACGAGCACGGTTGGACCAAGACGGGCGTCTTCAATCTCGAAGGCGGCTGCTACGCCAAGACGGTCAAGCTCAGCGCCGAATCCGAGCCCGAAATTCACGCGGCGACCCGCAGCTTCGGCACCGTTCTGGAAAATCTGAAGCTTGGCCCCGATCGCCGGCCGCTCTACGATGATATCTCACTGACCGAAAATACCCGGGCCGCCTACCCCCTCGAAACGCTGCCTGCCGTCGCCAAGGAAGGGATGGGCGGCGTGCCCAAGACGGTGGTGTTCCTCACCGCCGACGCCTTTGGCGTTTTGCCGCCGATTGCCCGGCTGACGCCGGATCAGGCCGTCTACCACTTCCTCTCGGGCTACACGGCGAAAGTAGCAGGCACCGAGCGCGGGATCACCGAACCGGTCGCAACTTTCTCCGCCTGCTTCGGCGCCCCCTTCATGCTGCTGCACCCGAAGGTCTACGGTCAATTGCTGGAACAGCGACTCGCTTCCAGCGGCGCCGATACCTGGCTGCTCAACACTGGCTGGACCGGCGGCGCCTACGGTGTCGGTAAACGCATCGACATCACCTCGACCCGGCGCCTGCTCGATGCTGCCCTCTCGGGCGAACTCGACGCTGCGCCGACGCGGATCGATCCGGTGTTCGGCTTCGAGGTCCCGACCCTGGTCGCCGGCATCGATGCTCGCCTGCTCGACCCGCGCCAGTGCTGGCCCGATGCTGCGGAATACGATGCGGCCGCCGAGGCGCTCTTGGCCCGGTTCGTCGCCAATTTCCGGAAGTTCGATGAAGGGCTGCCACAGGCTGCGGAATAACCGTTCATCCTGGCTTCAGAATTGCCCCGCTATTCCCACCGCCCGGCTAAACCCGGGAGGTGGGTTCGGTGTCATCGATTGCCGTTGCCCGACGACCAGACCTGACTGCGTACCGCGATACGGAGGCTCTCTCGGCGCTCATCGCCTCGATTTATGATGCTGCCATCGACCCGGCGATGTGGCCGGACGTGCTGCGCGCCACGACCACCTATCTGGGCGGTCACTCCTCCGGCATCTACGCCAAGAACATCTCCGGCACGCAATTCGAGATCTTCCATGCCGACGGGCTACTGGAGGAAGGCTACGGCGTTAAGTATTTCGAGACCTACTCCCGCCTCGACCCTGCGACCGCCGGCCATCTCTATGCCGAGCTGGAGCAGGCGATCAGCACCGAGGAAATCCTCGATATCGACGAGTTCCGCGAGAGCCGCTTCTACAAGGAATGGGCCGTGCCGCAGGGCATTGTCGATTTCCTGAGCGCTCCGATTGAAAAGCGTGGCCAGTGGGCCGCCATGTTCGGCACCTTTCGCAACGTAGACCAGGGCATGGTGGACGACTTGATGCGCCAGCGCATGCGCCACGTCGTGCCGCATATCCGGCGGGCCGTGCTGATCGGCAAGGTGATCGAAGAGGGCAGCCGGCAGGCGGCCAGTTTCAGCGAAGCGCTCGATGGCCTCGCCGCCGGCATGATCCTTGTCGATGGGCAGGGCCGGATCGTCCACCTTAACGCCGCCGCCGACCGACTGGTGAGCGAGGGCGACGCCGTGCTCATCCGCGATGGGCGTCTGATCGCCACGCAGAAGGCCGCCTCCGCTGCCTTGGCTGAAAGTTTCGCGGCCGCCGCCAGCGGCGGTGGCATCGGTGTTCGGGGCATTTCCGTGCCGATCGAAACGCGGATGGGCGCGCACTTCGTCGCCCACGTGCTACCGCTGACATCCGGCGCACGCCGCGAGGCTGGCGCACACTATGCGGCGACGGCCGCGGTGTTCGTGCATCCAACGACGCTGCACGTCCCGGCTGCGCCGGAACTGATGGCCAAGGCTTTTGGCCTCACGCTCAGCGAGCTTCGCGTGCTGCTGACCATAACCCAGGTGGGCGGCGTCGGCGAAACGGCCGACGCACTGGGCATTGGCGAGGCGACGGTGAAGACGCATCTCCACCGCATCTTCTCCAAGACGGGCACGGCGCGGCAGGCCGATCTGGTAAAGCTCATCGCCGGCTTTGCCGGGCCGCTTTCAGCCGATCGCCCCGCCTAAACCATCCGGTGGACGCGGGCTGCGCCACGTCTCCTCATGATGGGCTCCACCGGGGCTGAACCCGAATTGAGGACATACCATGAGCATTTCCGAAACCAGCAGTCAGCCGATCGCGCTGTCCAGGCCCAGCGGCCTGATCGCCAGCGCCTTTCAAAGGCTGGTGGACTACCGCCGCCACCAGGCCCGCCGAAAGGTGCTGATCCACCTCTCGAACTACGACGCGCATATGCTGCGCGACATGGGCATCGATCCGCGGGACGTTGAGGATGCCCTCAACGATCGCTCGCGGTCGCTCCTTCTCAATCCGATCCGACCCATCGACCGCCGCTAGCGACGGTCCGCCGGGCTCACGCGCCCGGCGGAACCTGCTCTTCCTTGGACGGCTCCGGTGTTTCGCCTTCGGGGGGCGCTGTTCGCACCACCTCGAGTTTCACGTTGGTGACGAGGCCCGCGACGCCCGCGATGATGGCGAGCCACGGTGCTGTCAGCGCAACAAGGCCGCCGGCCACCACACCGCCGGTTAGCGGGATGGAGAGGAACACCTCGCCATCAGCCGCCTTGACGTTGAGCTTGTGGACATTGCCTTCCGCGATCAGTCGGTTGATCTCGTTGAGTAATTGCTGGCCGGACACCTCGATTTCCTCGGTGAACGTTTGCCAGCCGGATTTGCGATCCTCGGTCATCTGAACCTCCATGGGTTGCTCCTTGGCGTCGCATATGGGGACAGTGACGGCGTTGATCCAGCTCAAGGTCGTTGCCGCGCCGCATTTGACTGCCCATATTGGGTTCATGCGCCCCTTTGTTCTCGCATCGCTGCTCGTTCTGGCCGGCATTGCCAGTGCCTCGGCCCAGTGCCGCAGCCTGCCCGACGATGCCGATAGCGGTTACACCGCCAATCAGACGGCGCTGGCCGTCTGCCGGCAGAAAGAGCTCGATGCCGCGGTGCGCCAGCAGCAGTTCCAGCAGCAGATCGACGGCCAGCTGCGCCAGTTGGAGCTGCAGATCCGCCTCAACGAACAGCTCAACCGCGCCCAGCAGAACCTGCCGACCATACCCATCGTGCCGAGCTTCTGATGAGCCCGGCGGAGATCATGCGACAAACCCTCGTGGCATGGCCGCAGGGCTATTTCACCGCGAGCTTCCGTGGCCGCCGCTACGGCGTGTCCAATACCAGCCATGCGGGTGGCAGGAGCCGGAAGCTCTACGCCGAGGAGCTTGGCGGCACCGATTTCGTCAGCCTCAACCTCTATGAGCCCGATCACGGCGATCCGGCTCTACGGCCTTGCGAGATGCCGGTCGAGAAGGTCATCGATTTCGTCCGTGAAGCGAGGCCAGAGGCGGCCTGAAATCGCTTGCCTGTTCAAAAATCCTTCCTAGGGTGCTGACCGTCTAGAGGAGGAACTTCATGTCGCTCAATGTTCTGTTCGTCGGCGGTACCGGCCAGATTTCGCTGCCATGCGTCGAGCTGGCGCTCGCCGCGGGCCACAAGGTGTCGGTGTTCAACCGCGGCCAGCGTGACGAGGCGTTGCCCAAAGGCGTGACCTCGATCGTCGGCGACATGAAAGACCCGGCGAGCTACGCGCAGCTCGGCGAGACCAAGTGGGACGTGGTCAACCAGTTTATGGTCTTCACCCCCGAGCAGATGGAGCAGGATATCCGTACCTTCGCCGGCAAGGTCGGGCAATACATCTTCATTTCGTCGGCCTCGGTCTACCAGAAGCATCCCTTCGCCTACATCACCTCGGAGGCCAAAACGCCGGCGGCCAATCCCTACTGGCCCTATAGCCAGGCCAAGATAGCCTGCGAGAACCTGATGAAGGCGGCCAAGGACCTGCCCTGGACGAATGTGCGGCCCAGCCATACCACGCGCACCGGGCTCCCAACCATGCTCAACGAAGGCGACAGCGTTGCTCTCCGCATGCTGGCGGGCAAGCCCGTGATCGTCGCCGGCGACGGCACCGCGATCTGGACGGTCACCCGCTCCGAAGACTTCGCCAAGCCTTATGTCAAGCTCTTCGGCAACCAGGCTGCACTGGGCGAGGATTTCCACATCACCGGCGATGTCGGCTTCACCTGGGACGCCATCTATCTCAGCATCGGCAAGGCGATCGGCGTCGAGACCAAGATCGCCCACGTGCCGACCGATACGCTGATCCGTTACAAGCCCGACTGGATCGGGCCGCTGCTCGGCGACAAGACCTATACGACGCTCTTCGACAATTCGAAGATCAAGAATGTTGCCGGCGACTTCACCTGCGAGACCGATCTCGACAAAATTCTCTCCGAGTGCATCAAGCACCTCAAGAAACGCCTCGATGCCAAGACGCCGGTCAACCAGGATCTCGATCCGCTGATCGACCGCATCATCGCCGATCAGGCTGCGCTGGGCGCCTGAAGGAGCGGCCGGCCGATGTCCGCCGATCGCCTGCGACAGTTGGCCTTCGTCGCCTGCTTGGTACTGGTCGCATCGGGCTTCGTCTTCGGCATCGGCTATGGCTTCGAGATCTACGAAGGCGGCTCGCTGCTGTCGCCTTACCTGCCCTTCGCCGGCCTCGTCGTGCTGTTGTCACTGGGCACGCTGATCTGGGCGATCGGCAAGCAGGGTGGCTGGGCCAGGCGGCCCTTCCTGTTCCAGACCTCGCTCGGCCGCAGGCCCACGGCGGCCGAGCGCAAAGCTTTCGACGAACAGGTGGCTCAGCAGAAGGCCCATGCGACCGATACGGCTCGGCTCGCAACCTGCCATCACCTGCAACCAATTGAAAAAGCCATGCGCGAGGCCGGGATCGAGACGAGGTTGCTCTACGGCACGGTGATCCAGGCCCGCTGCACTGTGGACGAGCCGCGGTTGAACCTCGTACCGCCCGTCGTCTTCTATGGCGATGTGCCCGGCGACCGGCCGGGCGAACCGCCGTCCGCCCATTTCAGCTGCCCGGAGCATAGCTCGGCTATTTCCGTGGATCATCGCGACAGCGCGCATCCCGGTCTGCCGGTCTTTCCCGCACGCTGAAGTTGCCGGTTGACAAACCGTCCAGCCAAACGATAGTTAAGTCTATGCTTAACCAATCAGCCAACCCTTCGCTCGATCTGATGTTCCAGGCTCTCGCCGACCCTACACGCCGGATGATGGTCGATCGGTTGAGCCGGGGACCGGCTTCGGTCAGCGAACTTGCTAAGCCTTTCGACATGTCGCTGCCCGCCGTGGTGCAGCACCTTCAGGTGCTCGAGCAATCCGGGCTCGTGCGGTCCGAAAAGGTCGGTCGTGTGCGGACCTGCACCATCGATCCGGGGGCCATGAGCCTGGCGGAGAAGTGGATCAACGACCGCCGCATCCAGTGGGAGCGACGGCTCGACCGGCTGGGGGACTTCCTCGCCGCCACCGAGGGTGACGAAGACTGAGATTTCCAGCTGCCGACGCGAGCCCGAGTGGCAGCGACGGCGAAGCTTTGACTTACAAAGGAGAATGACATGACCGAACGCTCCATTGCCCATGGCTCTTTCACTGTCACCCGCAGCTACCCGGCCAATCCCGCCCGCGTCTTCAAGGCCTGGGCCAACCCCGAGTTCAAGCGCAAGTGGTTCGGCACGCCCAAGGAGAACGATCCCAACGACATCTTCGAGTTCAAGGTCGGTGGCCGCGAGTACAACGCGGGCAAGATGGGCAATGACCTGTTCACCTTCGACGTGCGCTATCAGGACATCATCCCCGACCAGCGCATCATCTATACCTACGAGATGACCATGAACGGCCAGCGCATCTCGGTGTCGCTCGCCACCGTAGAGATCGAGCCCGAGGGCACCGGCACGAGGATGACGGTTGTCGAACACGGGGCCTTCCTCGACGGCCTCGACACCGTGCAGCAGCGCGAAGAGGGGACCAACGCCCTTATGGACGCACTCGGCCTGTCGCTGGCGGACTGAACCATGGACGATCTGAGTGTCACCATCCCCGAGCGCGACATCGTCAGTCCCAGAGTCGTAGACACACCGCCGGAGGCGGTCTATGCCGCCTTTGCCGACCCTCAGCGGCTGGAGCGTTGGTGGGGACCCAAGGGGTTCACCAATCGGATGCAGACGTTCGAACTGCAGCCAGGCGGTCGCTGGCACATCTTGATGACCGGGCCGGATGGGCAGAGCTTTCCAAACGAGAGCACGTTCGTGGAGGTCATCCCTGGCCGGCGTATTGTCTACGACCACGGCGGGCATGTTTTCCGAGCCATGCTCGACCTTGCGCCGGAAGGGACGGGTACCCGGGTGACCTTCGTCATGCGTTTCCCCACGGCGGCGGAGCGGGATGCAGTGGCGCCGATCTGCATCCCCAGCAACGAGGAAAACCTCGACCGGCTGGAAGCGGAGCTGGCGCCCTAAGCCGACCGCAACCAGGCAATGACCAGCGCGACGGCCTCGTCTACGG
>JAEZKB010000152.1 GCA_023415605.1 Pseudomonadota bacterium | reverse complement strand
GAAATGGACCCTGTTCCGTTCGGTCGGCGCGTTCTCGATCTTCTGGAACTGGAACGGCGGCACGTCCGCAGACGCAGCCAGTTGGACGATCAGGCCGTAGTCGTTGCCGATGGCGATCCCAAGGGCTTCGGACCACCAAGCCGCGAGCGTTTGCGGGTTTGAGGTATCGATGGTGATGGCGTGAATCTTCATGGTCGGTTTCCTTGTTGCGGAGGGAATGTCGAGGACGGTGAGCGCTGCAGGCGGCATTGGCCGCCGCGGATCGTCGCGGCGGCGGCCATTGCGATCAGCGTCCGGCGCGGGCTTCCTTAGCGGGCACTGTCGATGATTTGCCCGCCATCCGGGGTCAGGCTGGACCCAGTGATGTATTGCGAGTCCTTGCTCGCCAGGAACAGGACGACAGGCGCAACATCCGGCTCAGGCTGCCCGTAGCGGCCGAGCGCGTTGGTCGGGGGCGGCACGTTCGCCTCCGGTCCCCAGGTCTCGGCGACCGGCAGGACGTTGTTGACAGTGATCTTGTCCGCGCCCCACTCGCGCGCGGCGGTGCGGGTCAGGGCGCGAACGGCCTCCTTGGCCATGTTGTACGGACCCATGCCGACAAGGCCGATCACACCGGCCGACGAGCCGAAGTTGATGACGCGGCCTTCGCCGCTGGCCTTGAGATAGGGATAGGCGGCCTGCATGGTCCGCAGATAGGCGATCGGCCCGGTGTCGAAGTTGCGCTGCAACTGCTCCACCGAAAGGTCGATGACCGAGGAGAACGGCGCGGACGGATCGAAGGCATTGTTGACGAGGATGTCGAGGCCGCCGAAGGCCTCTGCGGTCTTGCTAACCGCCGCCTTGATCTGTTCCGCGTCGCTAATGTCGGCGACAACGCCGATCGCGGTACCGCCGGCGGCCTCGATCTCCGCCACCACGGCGTCGACATTGGCCTGAGTGCGCGAAAGGACGGCGACCTTAGCCCCTTCTGCCGCAAACAGCTTGGCAGTCGCGCGGCCGATGCCACGCGTGGCGCCCGTCACGAGCGCGGATTTTCCGGTAAGTCTTCCCATGTTCATCTCCATTGGGTTTGGGGTTTTGGTCGCGTCAGTGCGCGACCTGGTATTGGGGGGCGTAAGGCGACGGCACATCGCGCGCGGTGTTTTGCGTCGCGAACGACGCCGCCAGAAGGACGAGGCCGATCAGGGCCGGCAATGCGCCCTTGGGCTTGCGCACGCCGAGGTGCGCCGATCCGGACAGGATCAAGTGAAAGAAGATGCCGGCATAGGCCAAATCGCTCAGCGGCACGCTAAAACGCGAGAGGATCGCGGCCGGCCCAAGCACCTTCACCACGACCATCAAGGGTACGAGGTAAGGCGCCGGGTAGTTCAGCTCAGCGAGGGTCTGACGAACCCAGGCGGACTTGGTCACATAGAGGACCGCGGAGCTTAGGTAGAGCAGCGACAGTAAGCCTGTGCTGATCCAATAGAGTGTTGTCGTGGTCATAATTCTTTCCAATCGCCACGCGTCTCAGGACGGCTTGGCTGATTTTTGCGCTTCATCATTCGCTCATTGGCATGGCGACCAAGAGCCTTTATAAGATTTTAGGTGTTGGATAAATTATCGCAAGTAGGATGAATTATTGACACTAAGTATGGAGAACCAGACTAATGGCCGGTGACGATTTCACCATGCAGGATGAGATGCGTCGCGCTTTCTCGATGCTCTCAGGCAAATGGAAGCTTGAGATCATGTGGCTGCTCAACCAGCGGATTCACCGTTTCGGCGAGCTGCGCAAGGCGATCCCCGGCATCACCCAGCATATGCTGACGGCACAGCTCCGCGAGCTTGAAACGGATGGCCTCATCTCCCGCACGGTCTACGCGGAAGTGCCGCCGCGCGTGGAGTATGAGATGACCGCGAAGGCACGCGGCCTTGGCCCCACGATGGAGGCCCTGGCCGCGTGGTGGGCGGAATATGGTGACACCGTGCCGAACAAGCCGATCGCCCGAGGCCGCAAGGCGCAAGAGAAGACGACGAATAGTCGGACCAGGCGGTAGGCTTGCATGGTGCAAGCCCCCCGTTCGTCAGCTCGCAACGACAAGCGCGGCATGGGGTGACGGTTTGCGCCGCGCAGCGTTCTGAGTCGCGAACGAGACGATCAGGGCCACCAGGCCGACCAGCGCGGGCGCAGCCTCGACGGTCTGGCCGACATTGAAGTGCGCGGAGATGGCCAGCAGCAGGTGGAAGAACATCGCCGCGTACGCAAGGTCCGACAGGGCGACACTGAACCGCCAGAGGATCGTGACAGCGGCGAGCGGCTTCAGCACGGCCAGGATCGGTACGAGATAGGGCGGATAGCCAAGCGTGGGGAAGATGCGCTGCACGCCCGCGATGTCCGACAGATAATAAGCGCCGCCCATGAGGTAGATGGCAGCGAGGATGGCCGTGGCAGTCCAGTAAACCCATTTCAGCTTCATAGAAGATATCCCTGTTGGTGGATCGTTGGCGCGCCGTCAGGCCGCCGATGGTGAGAGAAGGTTGGTGAGTATGTCGCGCAGCCGCTTGGGCGGCCGACCGGCAAGCCGCTCCACGTCGCCGGTTACGATGTCGTAGGCACCCCGCGCGAAACCCTGCTGGATGCTTACGACGGCGTTGACGATCGTCTCGGGCAAGCCGGCCTGCACCAGGCCGGCGCGCAGATGCTCTTCGGGCAGCACGAGGAAAGACAGCGGACGCCCGGTGATCTCGGCGATCAGCGCAGCGCGTTCCGCACCTGTCACCCGTTCCTCGCCCGTGGCGCTGTAGATCGCCCCTTCGTGACCCTCGCCGATCAGGATGCCGGCGGCAGCACCGGCGACATCATCGCGCGCCACGAAGGCTGCGCGGTTCTCAGCCAGGGCGGTGAGCGCGCCGTGGTCCAGCGAGGCCCGCGCTTCGTCCGCCAGCGCCTCGGCATAGTAGCTCATGCGCAGGATGGTCCAGACCGGCGCCTTGGCGATCAGGTGCTGTTCCCCCGTCCAGTAGGACGCGCCGATCGCCGGCTCTTCTACCCGGTGCGTGCCCGCGGCCGACATGAGGACGATGTGTTTGACGCCCGCCTGGACGGCCGCGTCGATCGCGGCCGTCA
>JAEZKB010000121.1 GCA_023415605.1 Pseudomonadota bacterium | reverse complement strand
AGGTTGTTGCGAGCGTAGAACTCGCCCAGCCCGTTCTCGTAGACGTCGATGGCGAAGGCCCGCTCCTCTGCCGTCAGCGGAATATCGGGCGCGCGGATGATCTCGGGGGCGAGCAACTTGAAGTAGCTCACTCCGAGCACGATCGCCGTCAGGTCGAGCAGCTTGGCGAACGCGGCGCTCGTCGCGCATTCCGGATCGCCACCCTCGGGAAAGGTCAACACTTCGCTGAAGCGCAGCTCGCCCAGGGCATAGCTGAAGCGGGCGGTTCCGGTGGCGGAATCAAACAGCGGCTTGTCGATGAGGAAATCGGTCAAAACATGCCCCGGAAACTCGGCGACCTAAGGATCTTGCGACCTCATAGATAGGGATGGATCAGTAGATTCGCACGCTCAGGCGCTGCACGATGTCGCTATTGAGCCGCTGAAAGCCGTATTCGCGCAGCGTGCATTGCCACGCAGTTCCCACCCGTTCGATCTTGAATAGATTGTAGCGCGCCGGGTCGTGCCCGCCTGTGTCGTTTTGCGCCGTGCCCGCCGCTGCGACCCCGACCACCGGCACGTCGGCCTTGGGGCCGGGAATGGCATAGATGGTCGATTTGTGCGTGTGGCCGTGCAGCACCAGCTCGGCGCCGGCCTCGGCCACGGCGCGGCGGAAGTTGCGTGCACCCCAGAGGCCATAGCGCGGGTGGCTGCCGCTTTCCTGATTGGGCGGATGGTGGATCATCACCACGCGGAAGAAGCCGGCATCGCCGAGCAGGCGCAGGCAACGCGTCAGCCGCTTCTGCTGGTCTTCCTCGAATTTCCCCGCGGCGAACCATGGCGCGGTCGGGATGGCGCTGTTGCAGCAGACGATCGCTACTTCACCGACGCGGCGGACGTAGGGGAACATGTTTTCGTCCACCGTTTCGCCCAGCACATAGCCGTCCCAGCGATCCAGCGCCTTTTCGAGCTGCCCGGGAATATAGGCGTCGTGGTTGCCGGGGGAGACGCAGACGCGCTCCGGCGGCCCCACTGTCTGCAACCAGTTGTAGGCGGTGTCGATTTCGGCATCGAGTGCCAGGTTCACCAGGTCGCCGGTGATCGCCACGAAATCGGGCGACTGGCTTTGCATGTGGTGTACGAGGTTGGTCAGGCCCTCGCCGTCGAGCGTTTTCTGGCGCTTGATCTTCCAGTTGGCGTAACCGGTGATGCGCTTGTTGAGGAGTTCCATCGCTCGCACAGGCGGCAGCGGCGCGAGGTGGACATCCGACAGGTGGGCGAGTGTGATCATTGCGCGGGGTAATGCCACGCGACACGCGTCAAGAAAATGGCATAAATCGAAACGGTTACCCCGAGGGCCCGAAAATCAGTCTCGAACTTACCCGCTGGCAGCGGTTCCGCACCCGCGCTTTTCTCTTCACCGTCGGCGTCAAACGGCACATGACCCTGGGCGTGCGCGCCGCGCTCATCGATGGCGACCGGGTCTTTCTGATCCGCCAGACCTACATGCCCGGCTGGCAGTTCTGCGGCGGCGGCGTCGAACCGGGCGAAAGCGCCGAACTCTCGGCCAGCCGCGAGATGGTCGAGGAAACCGGCTACCGCCCTACCGCCCCGATGCAGCTCTTCGGCCTCTACCACAATACGAATTCCCTCACCAACCGCGACCACGTCGCTCTGTTCCTCTGCCGCGATTTCGAGCAGGCTCAGGCGTTCCGTCCCAATCGCGAGATTGCGGAGGCGGGGTGGTTCCCGATCGACGGATTGCCCGATGGGACAGGTCCGGCGACCATCCGGCGGATCGGCGAGATATTCCGCGGCGACAAGGTTTCGACGAACTGGTGAGATCTCTCAGTGGGGCGTCCTCTCCCGCTTGCGGGGGAGGTTTGGCGACTGAGAGATTGCCCTATTCTATGAATCCTAATTCCGGCCCCACGGGTACGATCTGGGTCGGGTTGATGGTCTTGTGGCTCCAGTAATAGTGCGTCTTGATGTGGTCGAAGCGCACCGTCTCCTTGATACCGGGATAGTGGTAGAGCCCGCGCAGATAATGTGAGATGTTCTCGTAGTCCGACAGCGGTCGGATGTTGCACTTGAAGTGCCCGAAATAGACGGCGTCGAAGCGCACCAGCGTGGTAAAGAGCCGCCAGTCTGCTTCCGTCATCGTATCGCCGACGAGATAGGCGTTGTCGCCCAATAGGCCCTCGACCCAGTCGAGGGCGGCGAAGAGCTTCTCAACCGCCTCCTCGTAGACGTCCTGCTTGGTGGCGAAGCCAGCCTTGTAGACGCCATTGTTGATGTCGTCATAGACGCGGGCATTGATGGCATCGATCTTTTCCCGCAGCGCCTCGGGATAATAGTCGTCGGTGTTGCCGGTGAGGTCGTCGAAGGCCGAGTTCATCATGCGGATGATCTCGGCGCTCTCATTGTTGACGATGGTCTTGGTCTTCTTGTCCCAAAGCACCGGCACGGTGACGCGGCCGGTGTAGTCCGGCACGGCCTCCTTGTAGACCTGCCACATGTGCTCCTTGCCCAAGACCTTGTCGCCGGTGGAATCAGGCAGCGTGAAGGTCCAGCCCGTCTCGTCGGCCATCTTGGCGCTCACCACGGAATAGGGGATGATCTCTTCGAGACCCTTGAGCTTCCTGAAGATCAGCGCTCGGCTCGCCCAGGGGCAGGCATAGGACACATAGAGGTGGTAGCGATCGGCTTCGGCCTTGAATCCGCCCGTGCCGGTCGGACCGGCGCTGGCGTCGGCAGTGATCCAGTTGCGGAAGGCGGATTCGCCGCGCTTGAAGCGGCCGCCGGTGGATTTTGTGTCGTACCACTGGGTGGACCACACCCCGTCAATCAATTGTCCCAAGATGGCCTCTGTTCGGTGCGCTGGTTTGCCTGTTAACGCCTCATTTAGGCGTTCTGTTCGGCAACGCAAAACGTGATGAGCCAAACCTTGAAAAATCATGGTCGCACAATGATTTTCCGTGGACGCGCAACACCCGTGGTGCTATTGCGCGTTCCCAGGCGTCAGGAGGCGTCCAAGATGGAGAAGGTTTATCACGTGACCCGACGATCCTAGTGGATCGCTCACCCCGGCTTCTTGAGCCGGATCGTCCTTGCACACGCTTGTTCATTGGACCTGTCACATGATCGCCTCTGCCTCACATTCGGTCGCTCACGCCGTGCCTCCGCAACTTGGCCTGCCAACCTTTCGTCTCGCCACTCCCGATGACGACGTCTTCGTCGAAGAACTGCAGGCGCTGGCCTTTGGTCCGGGCCGCTATGCGCGCACCGCTTTCCGCGTTCGCGAGCGGTTCCCGATCGACAAGTCTCTGTCGCTGATCGCCGAAATCGATGGCCAGGCTGTCGCTTCGGTGTGGATGACCCCGATTTCGGTCGGCGGCCTCGACGGCTACCTGCTTGGGCCGCTGGCCACCGATCCGGCCTATCGCGGCCGCGGCGCCGGCAAACTTCTGGTCAAGGAAGTGTGCAAGATGGCTCTCGCCCGCGAGGGCGTCAGCTTCGTGCTGCTGGTGGGCGACGAGCCCTATTATGGCCCGCTCGGCTTTGCTCCGACGACACACGGCGCCATTCAGTTCCCCGGCCCGGTTGATCCCAAGCGCGTGCTGCTTCACTCTCCCGATCAGACGCTGGCGCTCCGCCTCGCAGGCCCGATCGCTGCGTTCGGCGCACGCAAGAGGGCCTGAGCGGCCCCATACGGTGATCTTTTGGCGGATGCGGACGGCCTCATCGGTCGCATAGCGAGTCGCCTTCTGCCTCAGCCCGACGGCGTTGGGGTGGAAGGCACGTTCGTGCCGGACTGGATGCCGGAAACGCCGTTCGACCGGCCGCCGGTCGCCGCTGCGGTGCTGATCGGCCTCGTGCAGCGTCCCGATGGGCTGTCGGTGCTCTACACCGAGCGCTCGCCGGCCCTGCGCTCGCATTCGGGGCAAGTCGCCTTTCCGGGCGGCAAGATCGACCCGACCGATTTCGATGCTGCCGACGCCGCCCTGCGCGAAGCCAATGAGGAAGTCGACCTCGTCCGTTCCGATGCCGAGGTCATCGGCTATATGCCGCGCTACTTCACCGGCTCGAACTACCTCATCACGCCGGTCGTGGCGCTGGTCACTCCCAGCCGGCCGTTCACCCCCAATCCGGGCGAAGTGCGGTCGGTGTTCGAAGTGCCGCTCGATTTCCTGATGCAGGAAGAGAGCTACGGCACCTACCGCATCAGCCGAAACGGCAAAGAGCACACCACGTGGCAAATCCCGCATGGTGGGCTTGTCATTTGGGGCATTACGGCCAACCTTACCCGTCGCTTCCACGATATGGCTCTGGCGGGAGAGACAGCGTGATCAAGCCGGCCGACATGGTGGCGCGCCTCAAGACAGCCGACTGGCTGCGGC
Source organism: Pseudomonadota bacterium (assembly GCA_023415605.1). Lineage (GTDB taxonomy): Bacteria > Pseudomonadota > Alphaproteobacteria > Rhizobiales > Devosiaceae > Devosia_A. The sequence goes on along the minus strand of JAEZKB010000121.1, from coordinate 5,459 downwards.
GCGAGGAAACGCAGACCTTGTTGAAGCTGCTCGGCGGCGAGGAAGGCAAGACCCGTGCAGTGGGCGGCATCGTGCGCGATACGCTGCTGGGCCGCGATCTCGCGCCAGCCGACATTGACTTCGCCACCGCGCTCCTGCCGCACGAAGTCGCCATCCGGGCCGAGCGGGCGGGGATCTCGGTTCACCCCACCGGCATCGAACATGGCACCGTCACGCTGCGACTCGACAGCCTCGTGGCCGAAGTGACCACCCTGCGAGAGGATGTCGAAACCGATGGGCGCCGCGCGCTGGTGCAGTTCGGCACCGACTGGGTCCGCGATGCGGAACGGCGCGATTTCACGCTTAACGCGCTTTACGCGGGGATGGACGGCGATCTCTTCGACCCGCTGAACGGGCTCGACGACTGCCTCGCGGGACGAGTCCGATTCATCGGTGATCCGGCCCGGCGCATCGAAGAAGACCGGCTGCGGGTCTACCGCTTCTTCCGCTTCTCGGCGAGCCACGGCGGGGAAAAGTTCGACCCGGCTGGGCTCGACGCCTGCCGCAACGCGGCCGACCGGCTCGATGGGCTATCCGCCGAGCGTGTCGGCAACGAACTGCGCCGCATGCTGGCGTTGCCGCGCGTCGCCATTACGCTCAAGGCCATGGTCGAGGCCGACATTCTCGCGCTCAGCGGCGAGACCATCCGCCTGCTGCATAGCTATGAGCGCCGCGCCCGGCGCCCGGATTTTTCGGCTCGCCTCGCCATCATCATCGCTGAAACTGGGGTCAACCGACTCAAATCGCGCTGGCGGCTGTCCAACGATGAAGTCGCCGCTGCCGAGGTGATCCTCGCGGTGGCGCAGCTGGTGCGGGACTACAAGTTGAATGAAGCCGCCTATCGCCACCCGGCCGCCTTGGCCGACGGGGTTGAGGTGGCAGCCATCCTCGCGGACTGGACCGAGGCGGGAAAATCCGCCGTGCTGGATCAGTTGCAGGGACTGGCGGTGCCGCGCTTCCCGTTGAGCGGCGGCGATCTCATCAAGCTGGGGCTGCGGCCGGGCCGGGCGCTGGGCGCCGAGCTCGACCGCCTCGAGCAGCTCTGGATCGAGAGCGGCTTTGCCCTCGACCGCGACGCGTTGCTGGCGACGCTCAGGGCCTAGTGTACGGCCTCGGCGTCGCGTACGCGGTCCTTGATCCGTTCGATCATGGCTGGGCGGACCTCTGTCTCGCCATGCGCCGTCCGCAGATGGTCAGCCGCGCGCCGCACCACTTCGGCGCTGTCCTCGGCCTGCGTGTGCCATGTGCAGCCCGGAACGAGGGTCCCACATTCGAATTGCTTCATCTTCAATCCTCCATCGTCTGTGGACTTGGCAGCGTCCCAGAACAATGAGGCCGGGGCAGGGCAGTTCCGCCCTAGTCGTCGAAGGTGCCGAACTGGGTGAGACCGTCGAGCCAGGTGGCGCCGTCCTTGCGAACGACGTCGCGCGGGATGATGCCCGATGCCTCGGCGATGGCATCCGCCAGGCGGCGCGAATGGGTCACGACCCAGATCTGGCTTCGCTCCGCCGCCTTGACGATCACCTGCGCCAGCACCGGCAACACATCAGGATGCAGGCTCGTCTCGGGCTCGTTCAGCGCGACGAACGGCGGCAGCCGGTAAGAGAGCAGCGCACCCATCAGCGCCAGGAACTGCAGCGTGCCGTCCGACAGCTCATGCGCGCCGAAGACGCGCTTGGGGGTGTCGGGAAAGCGCATGCCCAATGCCGCATGTGTCTGCGGATGGTCCACCACCAGGCGCGAGCCCGGAAACGCCTTGTCGATGGCTTCGTCGAGGTCGACCGTGTCACCCCGGATATGGGCCAGCGTCGCGAAGACGGCGGCGAGATTACTCCCGTCCGACGACAGCAAGGGCGCAGTCACTGCCGGCGCCGGCTTGCGCAGGGGCGAGTCCGGGTCGGTGCGAAAGCCGTGAAAGAAGCGCCAGTTGCTCATGGCATGGCGCACCGCATCGATTTCCGGGAACGCGCCACGCAGGCTCGATAAAGCCGTCTCCGATGCGAGTAGCGAGTGGTCGAGCTCCTGCCGGTTGCCCTCGACATCGCGGGCCCACAATGCCGGGCCGTCGCGCTGCATAAGTGTCACCGGCTTCCTGCCACCCTCCAGCGTCAGCAGCTCGGATTTGACCTGCGCCTCGAGTTCGAACGCCGCAGCGACCAGCTTCTGCGGGTAACCCAGCTCGATGCGATAGGCCATTTCGAGGTTGGAATCGCTGCCGAGGCCATCGAGGCGCACTTCCAGCATCAGGCGGTTCTTCTCGCCCTTCCTGACCCCGTCGGTGCGATACATCGGGTCGAACGACCCGTCCTCGCTCAGGTTCTTGCCGCCGGCGAAGAAGATCGAGCCGAGCCCGCCCTCCCGCGCCACCTCTTCTGCCAGCGTCCCCTTTGCTGCAGCATGCAGCAGTTCGAGCGAGCGGTAGAGATTGGTCTTGCCCACGCCATTGGCGCCCACCAGCACGGTCAGCCGCCGCAACGGAAAGCGGATGCTCCGGATCGAGCGAAATCCGGTGATCTCGACGTCGGTCAGGCTCATCGCGGCTCCTTACGGCCAGCGCACCTCGGGCGGCATGGAGGAGAGTATCGAGTTGACGTTGCCGCCGGTCTTGAGCCCGAACATGGTGCCCCGGTCGTAGAGCAGGTTGAATTCGACATAGCGGCCGCGCCGCACCAGCTGCTCGTTGCGCTCGGCTTCGGTCCAGCGGGTCTCGAAGTTCCGGCGCACAAGCGCCGGATAGATTTCGCGAAACGCGCGGCCGACATCCTGAGTGAAGGCAAAGTCGGCATCCCAGTCGCCCGAATTGTGGTGGTCGTAGAAGATGCCGCCGATGCCGCGGGGTTCCTTCCGGTGCGGCAGGTAGAAGTATTCGTCGCACCACGCCTTGTAGCGCGGGTAATCGACGCCGTGCGCCTCGCAGGCCTTCTGCATGGCCTTGTGGAAGTCCACCGTATCGGGGTCCATCTGGTTGCGGCGTCGGTCGAGCACCGGGGTCAGGTCGGCGCCGCCGCCGAACCACCATTTGCCGGTCACCACCATGCGGGTGTTCATATGCACCGCCGGCACATGCGGGTTCCACGGGTGCGCAATCAGCGACACGCCGGTGGCGAAAAAGCCCGCGCCTTCATCTGTGCCCGGCATCTGCTTGGCGAAATCGGGCGAGAACTGCCCATGCACGGTCGAGATATGGATGCCCACCTTCTCGAACACCCGGCCATGCAGCATCGACATCTCGCCGCCACCGCCCGGCGCGCCACTGTGATCGGTGCGGTCCCAATGCTCACGCACGAACTTTCCTGGCGGCCGGTCGGCATGCGGCCCCTTCACCTGCTGTTCGAGCTGCTCGAACTCGGCGCAGAGTCCATCGCGCAATTGCCTGAACCAGGCCGAAGCCTTCTGCTTTTTGGCCTCGATGTCGTGGGGGAGTGTCATGTCAATGTCAGGAAGTGCCCGCTCTGCCGAAGGGCTTCTCCTAGCACCAAACTCGCCGCCATGGCCACGTTGAGCGAGCGCATCGAGGCTTGCATCGGGATCCGCACGCGGAGGTCGGCCGCTTCTGCCACGGCATCGGGGACGCCGGCGCTTTCGCGGCCCACCATCAGCACGTCACCTTCCTTATACTCCGCCGCATAAGCCGAGACTGCTCCTTTGGTGGTCAGCAGCACCAGCCGCCGCCCTGTCGCCTGCCGCCAGGCGGTGAAATGGGCATAGCTATCGTGCTCGATGAATTCGGCATGGTCGAGATAGTCGAGACCGCCCCGCTTCACCGCCTTTTTCGAGAACGGAAAGCCGGTGGGATGGATGATGTGGATGGGGACGCCGAGGCAGGCGCCCAGCCGCAGCATGGAGCCGGTATTTTGGGCGATATCGGGCTGATAGAGGGCGAGGTCGAGCGCGATTTGTGCATCCTCCGGCAAGCCGCTGGCAAACTTGCCGGGGGTATAGTGTCGCATTGGGCGAATGTCACCCTGAGCTAGGCTGGACAAGTTCTAAGGAGAGTGCAAAAAGAACGCCAAAATCACGCCGCGTTGAAGGCGGTTTTCGGCTATGGTTGCGACGCCGCAAGGCCCGGCCGCCTGACCCAACCGAGTGGCGGTGATTTTCGGCACGAGACACGGAAGTATATCTTGGCGACGCAATCCAACACGGCAGAACCGCACGCCCCTCAATCCAACCGTCGCGACTTTCTTTATGTCGCCGCAGGTGCAGTCGGAGCGGTCGGCGTCGCCGGCGTAGCCTGGCCGCTGATCAACCAGCTCAATCCCGATGCGTCGGTCCTGGCGCTCGCCAGCACCGAGTTCGACGTGTCGAGCATCGAAGAAGGCCAGTCGGTCACCATCAAGTGGCGCGGCCTGCCGGTGTTCGTGCGTCACCGCACCGAGGCCGAGATCGAGGAGGCCAAGGCCGTCCCGCTCTCCGACCTCAAGGATCCCGAGACCGACGAGCAGCGCACCAAGCCGGGCCACGAGCAGTGGCTGATCATGATCGCCAACTGCACCCATCTGGGCTGCATCCCGGTCGGTGAGTCGGGCGATTTCGATGGCTGGTTCTGCCCGTGCCACGGCTCGCACTACGATTCGGCCGGCCGTATCCGCAAGGGCCCGGCGCCGAAGAACCTGGTGGTGCCGCCCTATGAATTCGTTTCCGACACGCTCGTGCAGATCGGCTAAGGGGCACTACAAGAAAAATGGCTAGCCACGAAAGCTCATATACCCCCACCAACGTCGTCGAGAAATGGATCGACGACCGCCTGCCGGTCATCAGGTTCGCCAAAGAGCACCTGATGGATTACCCGACGCCGAAGAACCTCAACTACTGGTGGACCTTCGGCGGCGTCCTCGCCGTCATGCTGGTGGTGCAGATCATCACCGGTATCGTGCTGGCGATGCACTACACCCCGCACGTGTCGCTCGCCTTCGACTCGGTCGAGCACATCCGCCGCGACGTGAACGGCGGGCGCATTATCCAGGCCACCCATGCCGTGGGCGCCTCGATGTTCTTTGCCGCCGTCTACATCCATATCTTCCGCGGCCTCTATTTCGGCTCGTACAAGGCCCCGCGCGAAATCCTCTGGATTCTCGGCGTGCTGATTTTCCTCCTCATGATGGCCACCGCCTTCATGGGCTACGTGCTGCCCTGGGGCCAGATGAGCTTCTGGGCCGCGACCGTGATCACCAACATCTTCCAGGCGATCCCGGTCGTGGGCGACCCGATCCTGCAGCTCCTCCGCGGTGGCTTCGTGGTCGACAACGCCACGCTCAACCGCTTCTTCTCGCTGCACTACCTGCTGCCGTTCGTGATCGCGGCGGTCGTGGCGCTGCACATCTGGGCGCTGCACGTGCCGGGCAACAACAACCCGGTCGGCGTCGAGGTGAAGTCGACCCGCGACACGGTGCCGTTCCACCCGTACTACACGATGAAGG
>JAEZKB010000104.1 GCA_023415605.1 Pseudomonadota bacterium | reverse complement strand
CCTTGCGCAGCACCCATTCGCCGATCTGGAGGATGAGGCCGCTTTCCTCGGCCACCGGAATGAAGGCCCCCGGCGAAATGCTGCCGCGCTCCGGATGGGTCCAGCGGATGAGCGCCTCGAAGCCGGTGACTTCGCCCGAGGCGATATCGACCTGCGGCTGGTAGGCGAGCGAGAGTTCACCCCGCGAAATGGCGTGACGCAGGTCGTGCTCCATCATGCGGCGGTCGCGCACTTCGGCGCCCATTTCGCTCTGGTAGAAGCGGTAGACGCCGCGGCCATCCTGCTTGGCGCGATAGAGGGCGGTGTCGGCATGCGACATCACCTCCTCGGCATTGCCGGCGTCGCGCGGGAAGAGCGCAATGCCGATGCTGGCCGACATGGCCGGCCCCGGCATCTGCAGGTTGGCCTTCTCGAAGGCATCGAGAATGGCTTCGGCGAGACGGCCGGCTTCCGCCGGTCCACCGATATCGGTGATCAGCACGGCGAACTCGTCGCCGCCGAGACGCGCCGCATTGCCACGATCGGCGATGGCGGCGAGAAGGGCCGCGCCGACCCGCTGCAGCATGGCGTCGCCGGCCGGATGGCCGAAGAGGTCGTTGACCTCCTTGAAGCGGTCGAGATCGAGGCAGAGCACGGCAAAGCTGCCGTTCTTGCGCTTGGCGCGGGTGATCTCGTCTTCGAGCGCGCGCGAGAAACTGGCGCGATTGGCGAGCCAGGTGAGGGCGTCGTGATGGGCGAGATAGCGGATATGCTCTTCGGCCGACTTCCGGGCCGAAAGATCGCGCAGCGCCAGCGCCATATGCGGCCGGCCGCCGAAATCGACCTCGCGGGCGATGACCTCGACCGGCAGGCGCACCTTGGCGCCGGTGGTGAGTTCGAGCTCGAAAGCCTGGTTGGCATGCTCGAAGAGATCGGTGACCGCCGAGGAGCCGAGGAAGCTCGCCAGCCGGCGGCCGGTGACCTGGTCTTCGCTGAGGCCGACCATCTTGAGGAAGCTGGCATTGGCGGTGACGATCAGGTCGCTGTCGCAGACGAGGAGGCCTTCGACGGCGGCGTCGGCGAGGCCGCGCATGCGCATGGCCTCACGCTGTGCCCGGGCCCGCTCGCGCATATCGAGCAGCACGCCGCCGAGCGCAAAGAGCAGGATCAGCATCGACATCACGGCGAGGACCAGCGACATCCACTCGGGCGTTGCGTCGCTGGCGCTGACGATGGGGAAGCAGTTGCTGAGGTCGGCCGCGCCCATGCCGGTAAAGTGCATCGAGACGATGGCGAGGGTGAGGATGCCGGCGCCTTCGAAGCGCGCCCGCAGCGTCGGCCGGCGGGTGCCGACCCAGACGGCCAGCGCGCCGAGGCCCATGCCCATGAGGACGGACGAACCCACCAGTTCGGGTGCCCAGACGATCTCGCCGCCCAGCATCAGCGCCGCCATGCCGACATAGTGCATGGTGGAGATGCCGAGCCCGACCACGGCGCCGCCGAGCAGCGCATCGGCCGCGCGCCGCGCCAGCGTCACGTACCAAAGACCGCCGCCGACGATGGAAACCGCGATGGCGAGCGATACCAGAGTGAGCGGAATGTCATAGCCGGCCGGCATGCCGGCATCGAAGCTCAGCATGGCGACGAAATGCGTGGCCCAAATGCCGAAGCCCACCGAGATGGCCGCGACCACCAGCCAGACTGCCCGCATCGGCCCGTCGGTGCGGCGTGCGTGATGCAGAAGGCTCATGCCGGCAAAGGCCGACAGGGCGCACACCAGCGCCGCCAGCACCACGAGGCGGAGATCGTGGTGATCGAAAATCGTTGAAATAACGGTTTGCAAGACTTCTGTCCCCGAATGAATGGGGCCATCCCTGCGCGTGGCTGGTGAATCGAGTCTTACGGACTATGGGTACTTTGATCGCCATGCCGATCACGGCAGACGGGGGAGTCAACAATCGGTAAAGATACGGATCAGCCCCTCGTAATTTCGCTGGCGCTCTTGAGCACCCGGCCACCATCCTCCTGAACGATAAGGTAAGCCGGCTCCTCTTCACTGGCCTTGCGGATGACTTTCTTGCCCTTGATGGTTCGGCTCACCCGGCTGGTGAACTTCTGCCGCACCTTGCCCTTGGCCTCGGCATCGCCCCAACGCCATTTGACCGGATCACCCTTGCTGAAATCGGCACTCATCGTCGTCTCCTTTGCCGGGTGAACGCCGGGAGCAGACGTTTCGATGCCCGCAATAGGGCAAGGCTGCTGCTCATTCCCGCGTTCACATCACGCTAGGGTGGTGAACCGCCGGGGCGCTCCGCACGTTCAGGTTTCATGCAACGATAGGGAGGACCCAAGTGAGCCACATCAACCGCACCGTCGAGTCGCAGGATACGCGCAGCAACGACGGCACCGACCAGGTGCTGATCGTCAACCCGATCAGCCAGAACGAGATCGACGAGTTGCTCTATTCCGACGAATTCCCGCGTGAAGAGCGCTTGGAGCGCCTCCGCTACTACCGCGACGAGCTGAGCGAGCGGGAGGCCTCAGATTTCGGACAGGACGATCCCGGCGCACTCTTGGGTCAGGTCGAGCAGGCCATTTCGGCTCTCGAAGGGGAGACAGGCGAGTCCATGGATCCGGCTTCGGTTGATCACAATCCCGAGGACCACCGGGAAACGCTGTCACCCGATTCCGATGAACTCGAGGCCATCGAGCAGGCCGACGAGGCGTCGCTCGACGACGATCTGGTCGAGAATGACGTGCTCGATGAGACCGAGTGGACCGATGATGAGGACGGGTTTGATCCCGGACGGGGTGTGCATTAGGGGCGCACCGGCTCAAGTTGGCCTCGTCGTTTCCCCCCGTGTGGGCGAGGATCAATCCCACACGCGCCTGTGCTCCTCGCCATGAAGTCCCGCCTGCAAGGGAACGACAGCGTGGACGAGGCTAGATTTCCGTGCGCGCCCGTAGCGCCTGGCTGAGAGTGCCTTCGTCGAGATAGTCGAGTTCGCCGCCGACGGGTACGCCGTGCGCGAGGCGCGTGACCTTGACGTCGAAGCCGTGCAAGCGGTCGGTGATGTAGTGGGCGGTGGTCTGGCCCTCGACGGTGGCGTTGACGGCAAGCACGATCTCGGAGAACTCCCCGGCGCGGCGGATCAGCGGCTCGATCGAAAGGTCGTCCGGCCCTACGCCGTCGAGGGGCGACAGCACGCCGCCAAGCACGTGATATTTGACCTGTCCGACGCCGGCGCGCTCGAGCGCCCAGAGGTCGGCGACATCTTCGACCACAATCAGGAGGCCGGACTCGCTGCGGCGCGGGTCCGAGCAGATGCCGCAGGGCGAGCGCGTATCGACGTTGCCGCAGACCTCGCAGACGGTCACCGCTTCGACGGCGCGATCGAGCGCCGCGGAGAGCGGGATCATCAGGCTGTCCTTCTTCTTGATCAGGTGCAGCACCGCACGCCGCGCCGAACGCGGGCCGAGCCCCGGCAGTCGCGCCAGGAGCTGGATCAGTTGCTCGATCTCGGGTCCGCCGGTGGCCATGGATATCTCAGTGGTGCCACGACCTCGTCCTTCGACAGGCTCAGGATGAGGTCTACTGAAGGCTCGATCTGGAAATAGACCTCATGGTGAGCCTGCCGAACCACAAGGTCGTACGCGCTAGAACGGCAGCTTCATGCCCGGAGGAATGGGAAGGCCGGCGGTGACGTCCTGCATCTTGCGGGCGACTTCGGCTTCGGCTTTGCCCTTGGCGTCGGCATGGGCGGCGATCAAGAGGTCCTCGAGCACCTCGACATCGTCATCGCGGAACAGCGATGGGTCGATCTTGACGCCGCGCAGGTCGCCCTTGCCCGAGAGGCTGACGGTGACGAGACCGCCGCCGGCCTTGCCCTCGACCACGAGATTGCCGATTTCGGCCTGCGCGGCCTCCATCTTGGCCTTCATCTCGCCGATGCCCTTCATCATGCCCATAAGGTCTTTCATTCGTCGTCCTCGTCTTCGTCGCGGATGGCGTCGAGATAGGCCTCGACGGGCGGAGATTCAATTTTCTCGACCACGCGCAGTTCCGACCCGGGGAACTGCGCCAGGATCGCCTGGACCAGCGGATCGGCCTTGGCCTCCGCCACTTCGTCGGCGCGGCGCTGGTCGCGGACTTCGCGAATAGTCGGCGCGGCTTCGGCGGTGGTGGAGACCGACACCATCCAGTGCCGGCCGGTCCAGAATTTCAAACGGGCGCTGAGCGTCTGGATGATGCCTGGATCGGCGCCCTCCACCAGCGCGACTTCGAGACGGCCGTCGGTCATCGACACAGGGCGGAGGCTCTGTTCGAGCGCGGTAACGACGAGGATGTCGCGGCGATTGCGCGCCATCTCGATGAGTTCGGCATAAGTCTGCGGACCGGCCGGCATAGCCGGCTGCGCCACCGGCTGGGCCACGGCGACCGGCTCCGGCTGGGAACTGGCGACGCGCATGGCCGAAGCGCCGCCCGAGCTGCCGCCGCCTGAGGGAGCGCCCCCGGTGGGGCCGCTCGGACGCGGCGCAGGAGCAGTGGCCGGCGTCGGCATCGGCTGGTTCGCGAGTTTGGCGATCAACTCGTCCGGCGTCGGCAGGTCGGCGGCATGGGCGAGGCGGATCAGCACCATCTCGGCCGCCTGCAGGCCATTGGCCGCCTTGGCGACTTCGTCGAAGCCCTTGAACAGGATCTGCCAGGTGCGCGTCAGCACTCGCATGGCGAGTTTCCCCGCCAGCTCGGCGCCCCGCGTGCGCTCGTCCGGCGTCAGCGACACATCGTCGGCGGCGGCTGGGACGACCTTGATGCGGGTGACCAGATGGGTGAAGTCGACGAGATCGGCAACGATGGTCTGCGGATCGGCGCCGGCGTCGTAGAGGGCGCGCATCGAGCCGAGTGCCGCAGCGATATCGCCGCGCATAAGCTCTTCGAAGAGGTCGATGGTCTTGGCGCGGTCGCCGAGACCGAGCATGGCCTTGACGGTGGCGGCCGTGACCTTGCCGTCGCCGTGGCTGATCGCCTGGGCGAGCAAAGATTGGTTGTCGCGCACCGAGCCTTCGCCGGCCCGCACGATCATCGACAAGGCCTCGTCCTCGTAGCCGATGCCCTCGCGGCCGAGCAGATCCTTCAAATGCTCCGTCATCACTTCGGGAGTGACGCGCCGCAGGTCGAAGCGCATGCAGCGGCTGAGGATCGTCACCGGCACCTTACGGATTTCGGTGGTGGCGAAGATGAATTTTACATAGGGCGGCGGCTCTTCCAGCGTCTTGAGCAGCCCGTTGAAGGCCGCCGTCGAGAGCATGTGCACTTCGTCGATGATGTAAACCTTATAGGGCGCCGAAACCGGGCCGTACTTCACCGAGTCGATGATCTCGCGGATGTCGTTGATGCCGGTATTGGACGCTGCGTCCATCTCGACCACGTCGACATGCCGTCCCTCGATTATGGCGCGGCAGTGGACGCCTTCTTTCGCGAGGTCCAGCGTCGGATGGCGGCCGGTCTCGTCCTCGTAGTTGAAGGCCCGCGCGAGAATGCGGGCGGTGGTGGTCTTGCCCACGCCGCGCACGCCGGTGAGGATGAAGGCGTGATGGATGCGGCCGGATTTGAAGGCGTTGGCGAGGGTCTGCACCATCGCGTCCTGCCCGATCAGCGTATCGAAGCTGGTCGGGCGGTAGCGCCGCGCCAGCACCACATAGGGCTTGGCCGCGGGCGCCGCCGGGGGCGGGCTCAGTCCGGGCAGTCCAATCTCGTCGGGAGTCTCGTCAGCCATGAAAAGTATATAGCGACCCTTCGACCGGACCGCAAAATTTCCTGCCCGCGAAAGCGGGGCGGCGGCGATAAACATGTGGGGAAGTAGGAGGCTGGCAACGACCCGTGAAGGTCTCGTTGGGGCTGCTACCTTCCGGTCCTGACCCGGTTGGCGAGGAACACGTCCGCGCCAACCTCCCGACCGCTATATGGCGACTCATTGCGTCGAAGGCAAGATGCAACCGCGGCCGCGATCCCGCCGTTCTCCGGACCAGTACCAGTGACGGAGTTCGCGCATGATCGCCAGAGGCAGCCACGACGAAGCTGAGGCCCGCCGCCACATCGGCATGTGGCAGGGCATGATCTCGCACTGGAACGTGATTGCCGACGGCTACCGTGCCGCGGCGCGAGGCCGCTCCTACGCCACCGACGCACTGCTGGCCGAGGCCGACAGGACGCGGCGCCAGATTATTTCCGCGCTGGAGCTTGCCGACCGGCTGATCGACAACCTGCCGCCGGGGCACGATCTTCGCCGCGACCTGTTCCAGATCGTCTCGGCGCTCGAGTCGCTGAGCGAGAGTATCGCCATCTCGGCCGAGGCCATGGTCCCCAGGATCGAGGCCAGCCAGAACATTGCAGGCCTCAAGTACCTGCTTGGCGCGCTCAAGAAGGACGCGGGCCTCGAAGCATGAGGAGCCGACGAGGCTGAACGCGCCCCTCAGCAGTTATTAACAAACTCGAGCGCATTCTAGGCGACATCACGAGCCCAAGGAGGGCTTGTCATGTTGAAGTCAGTGCGTGTTCCCAGTGACCTGATCGCCCTCAGCCAGATGCAGCGGGCCAGCATCCGCGAAGTCGGATCCCCCCTGTACCTGCCGGCGTTCCAGACCCAGATCCTCGAAGCCGACGCGAGGCGTGCGGACGAAACCGACGATCTCGACTGGGGCGTCGAGGCCGATGGCCTTACCATCGCGCCAGACGAGGACGACGACTTCTACTGAGGCGTTGTCCGCTCAGGCGTTGTCCGGCGAAGCGGCGGGATAGACCCCGAGCACGTGGAACTGATCGGTGAAGAACCTTAGTTCCTCAAAGGCCAGCTGCACGTTGCGGTCGTCCGGGTGACCCTCGATGTCGGCATAGAACTGGGTGGCGGTGAACGAGCCGTCCAGCATGTAGCTCTCGAGCTTGGTCATGTTGACGCCATTGGTGGCGAAACCGCCCATGGCCTTGTAGAGCGCGGCCGGGACGTTTCGCACCCGAAAGACGAACGTGGTCTTTACCTTGACGCTGCCGGCAGTGGGGGTCTCGGGCCGGCGCGAGACGACGAGGAAGCGCGTCGTGTTGTGCGCGGCGTCCTCGATATTGGCGGCAATCACGTCGAGGCCGTAGACCTCCGCGGCAAAGCGCGAGGCGATGGCGCCCACGGTGCGATCGCCGCGCTGGGCCACCTCGCGCGCGGAGCCGGCCGTGTCGACGCCGTTGATGGTCCTGAGCTTGTGCCTGGCGATGAACTTGCGGCATTGGCCGAGGGCAACCGACAGCGACTGCACGGCCTCGATCTCGTCGAGCGTGGTGCCGAGCAGGCCGAGCAGGTTCATCTCGACGCGCAGGAAGTGCTCCCCGTTGATGTACAGGCCCGACTGCGGCAACAGATGGTAGATGTCGGTGATGCGGCCATAGAGCGAGTTCTCTACCGGCACCACGCCATAATCGGCCTCGCCATTCTGCACGGCGCTGATCGTGTCCTCGAAGGTGATGCAGGGCAGCGCCTCGTCGGCCGGAAACAGCGCGTGCGCCGCCGCGTGGCTGAAGGCGCCGGGTTCGCCCTGGAACGCGATCTTTCGGGACATCGAGAGTGACTCCACCGTGACAGTCGGGCGCCTTAATGCGGCGGGGCCGCGCCCGAGTCAATCTTGAGCAGCGACCTCCAGTTTCGCGTTGTCGCAGGGACATATAGCCCCGTTGCACCCCGGAAAACGGCGGACTATCTTCCGCCCGCGTCGGGACAGGGCTTGAAGCGCCGGTGCAGGCTAGGTAAGGCCTTGCACTGTTCCGCCGTTCTGCAAACTGGCGTCAAAGGCTAAGATACCCGCGATGGATTCGTTCGAACTCAACAAGATCATTGGCGCCGTCCTTGGCACCCTGCTTTTCGTCATGGGCGTGGGATTCCTGGCCGAAGCCATCTACCACCCGATCGAGGGGCGCGGTCCGGGCTACACGCTGGCCGAGGCCGAGACGGGCGGGGACAATGGCGGCGATGCCGCCGAAGCCGAGGCGCCGGCGGTGCCGCTGGGCACCCTGCTGGCCAGCGCCGATATCGCGGCCGGCCAGTCTGCCGTCAAGAAGTGCGCCAGCTGTCACAATTTCGGCGCGGGCGAATCCAACAAGACCGGCCCGGGCCTCTATGATGTCGTCGATCGCCTGATCGGCAGCCACGAGGGCTTCGCCTATTCGGCCGGCATGGAAGCGCACAAGGCCGCGGGCGACCTGTGGACCTACGCCAACCTCGACGCCTTCCTCGCCTCGCCCAAGGGCTTCACCCCCGGCACCAAGATGAGCTTTGCCGGTTTCAAGAACCCGGTCGAGCGCGCCAATATCCTCTCC
>JAEZKB010000087.1 GCA_023415605.1 Pseudomonadota bacterium | reverse complement strand
CCGAGGAGAACGCCACGGTGGCGGCGGTGGCCAGCAAGGCGAGCTTGAGAGTGCGCATCTGAGAATCCTTTGTATGCATCAGTCAGTCACGCTCAAGTAAGTCATAACCGGCGATGGGTGCAAGCGCTTGGACATGGTTTTATCGGGATTGAGCGCGCATTCGGCCCAAATTGGGATCGCGTGTTGCCTTGAGGACACAAGAAGAATCCCGAGGTCTTGCAGAACGCAAAAACAGAAACGGCCCGTCAACCAAGACGAGCCGTTTGCAGGTTCCTGTCGTGGGCGCGGTTCCTAGAAGTGGAAGTGGGCCCCGACGGTGAACTGATCCTTCGGGTTGCCGCCCGTGATCGGGAAGCCATGTAGGTATTGTGCCCGCACACTGACATCGTCAGCCAGCGCCAGCTCGACGCCCGCTCCGAGGAGGAAATCGTCTTCAGCCGGCGCGCCAAGATCGATTCCATAACCGGCCGCGGCGTAGAGCATGACGGAGTCGGTGATCACGACGCCAGCCTTGCCAAGGACTTGGCCGTAGGTCGTGTCGATCGTGCCGCCGGTTAGTCCGTGTAGCGCCACTTCGGCACCGACGAGGAAGAAGTCGAACTGAGCGTTCACGCCGGCATTGATCCCGAGCCCGTACTGGGTCCCCCAGGCGGGGCTGTTCTGCACCACGCCATAGACGCCAGCATAAAACCCGCTCCAGTCATGGGCGGGGTCGGCGATCGGGATCTCAACCGGTGAATTGGATACCGGCACAGTGATGAGGTCGGCTGCCTGGCTCGCGCCAGCACCGAGGCCGGCGGTGGCAATCAAGGTGGTAGCAGCAAGTGTTTTGAACAGGTGCATAGCTGTTCTCCATGTGTCTCTTGGCCAAGGAAACGCCGCATTCCCGCCGCGGTTCCTGGACCCTAGGACCGGTTGAGGCAGAGAGGTGCCTCCCCAGTTTTGATCAGTATCGAAAGTATCGCGCTGCGATGTGGGCGGATTGGGTCGCCGGGCCGGCGGGAATAAGGCACCGACCACGTGTGACATCAGCGCCACAGCGATCGTCAGGCAACCAGACTTTTCGAGGAAAAGTGGCGCGAGAGACGGGGCTCGAACCCGCGACCTCCGGCGTGACAGGCCGGCGCTCTAACCAACTGAGCTACTCCCGCAGCAGCGGCTCGGCCGCGCAACGTGGGGCGGTGTGTACTGGCCCGAGTCCGGCAAGTCAAGCGAGGAAATCCAGATTTCCGACGAGCCTGTGAAAGGCTTGCAGCGGCAAAGGGTTGTTGGCTGTTAGAGTGGGAAAAATGGTGGGCGGTGACGGTCTCGAACCGCCGACCCTCTCGGTGTAAACGAGATGCTCTACCAACTGAGCTAACCGCCCGCCTGGCAGTTCGCGAACCGCCGGCAAGGCCGCCTAACTAGGCACTTGCCCCCTGCCCGTCAACCCGCCGCTACACGCAGAAAGCAAAACGGCCCCGGCGAGAACGCTCGGGGCCGCTGACAAACCGGTTGGAAACCGATCTTAGTTGATCGAATCCTTCAGGCCCTTGCCGGGCTTGAACTTGGCCTGGTTGGAGGCCGGAATCTTGATCTCGGCGCCAGTGGCCGGGTTGCGGCCAACGCTGGCCTTGCGCTTGGACACCGAGAAGGTACCGAAGCCGACGAGACGAACTTCGTCGCCCTTCTTGAGGGACTTGGTGATCGCGTCAAAAACGGCGTCCACGGCTTCACCAGCCTGGGCTTTGGTGATGTTGGCGCCGTCGGCAACCACGCCGATCAGATCGTTCTTGTTCATAGCGTTTCCTCACTGTGGTTAGCCCGCCCTCATGAGGCGAACCAAGACGCGGAAACCTTGTTCGATTCTGAGCAAAACGCAAGGATTTCCGGCCTTTTCGCCCGCTTCAGCGGTGCAATTCTGTTAATGAAACGCAAATATTGGCTCAACTTTGGCTGGGCGTATCCGCCGTTGCCACTTTTCGCCGGTTTCCCAGGGCGAAAAGCAGAGGAATCGCCAAGAGATAGACGGCAGCGCCGACGATCCAGATCGCGCCGGGCCATTGTGGCTTGATTGCGAAGTACACGGTGGAAAAGAACAGCGGGCCGAAGACGGCCGCCAGGGAAACCAGGCTCGCAAGTACCCCCTGGAGCTTCCCTTGATTGTCCGCATCCACCTGCTGGGTGATCAAGGACTGCAGCGCCGGCATGCCGATTCCACCCAGTGCATACAGAGGGCCGAGGGCAAAGAGGATCCAGCCCTGGGTGGCGAACCCGGTGATGACGAGTGCCGTGATCTCGAACGCCATGCCGGCCATCACTGCGCCCCGCTCACCCAGTCGCTGCGCCGCCGGACCGGTAAGGAAAGCCTGCGCGGCGGCATGGCAGACGCCGTAGGCGCCCAGCGACAACCCGATCATCAGGCCTGACCACTGGAAGGCGTCCTCACCGAACAGCGCCCAAACCGTGCCGTACATGGTGCCCACGAAGTTGAGCAGTACGAAGATGGCGATCATCGGCAGCAGCGCGGCAAAGCTCAGCGCCCACCCCAAGGGCCGGAACGGGTTGAGATTGGCGAGGTCAAAGCGTGCGGCAGCGTCGCCCGGCCGAGATTCAGGCAGGAGGAAGAAGGCCAAGGCGAAGTTGCCCGCGTTGAGCAGGGCTGCCGCAAGAAACGGGGCGCGAATCCAGATGTCGCCCAGCACACCACCGAGCACGGGGCCGATAATGAAGCCCAGGCCGAACATGGCGTGAAAATAACCGAAGCGCCTTGCCCGCACCTCTTCGGCCGAGATGTCGGTAATATAGGCCGTGGCCACCGCCATGTTGGCACTGGTGATCCCGGCAATGGCGCGGCCAACCACCAGCATCCATAACTCGGGTGCGAACGCCATGATGACGTAGTCGATTGCGGCCCCGGCCAGCGACACCAGCAGCACCGGGCGCCGGCCGTAGCGGTCCGACAGCACGCCCAGCACCGGTGAGAACAGGAACGTCATTGCCGAATAGAGCGCCAGCATCAGTCCATAGAGAGGCGCGATCTCGGCAGTGTGGGCGACCTCGCGCAGCAGAGAAGGCAGAATCGGGAAGATGAGTCCGATCCCCACCGCATCGAGGGTCACGGCGGCGAGGATAAGCACCAAGCCCCTGTTCATCGTCTCTCTCCCGAAGACCGTGCAGACCCGCCAACCTCTAGAACCTCGACCGCAGTTGAGGTCAACCCCGCCCCGTCATCCGGCGCGAGGGGTCGTGTTCTATATTCGTTCCGGTCAGAATTGGCAATCGCCCGCGGAGAATCCGAGGCTCAAAGGACGCTGCGTCCCTCGATCCAGATGCTGCGGATGACTGGTAACCCATCGGTGACGCGTACGCGGAGGAGGTCGGCGCGCAAGCCGGGCGCGACCCTTCCCCGGTCATTGAAGCCGAGGATTTTGGCGGGCGTAGCGGTGACGGTCGCTATGGCCTGCGGGAGGCTCATCGCCCGCTCCCCGAGGATGAAAGCGGCATGCAGCAGGCTGCCCGGCACATAGTCCGAGGTGAGCACATCGAGTAGCCCGGCGTCGGCGAGCTGCATGGCGCCGACATTCCCCGAATGCGACCCGCCGAGCACGACATTGGGCGAGCCCATGACGATGCTCATGCCCTGCTGGCGTGCGCGCTGCGCCGCCTCCATGGTGGTGGGGAACTCGCTGATCGAAATGCCGTCCCCGATCGCCTCCTCGATGTCGGCGATCGTGGTGTCGTCGTGGCTGGCCATGCGGATCGATCGCTCCGCCGCAAGCCTCGAGATCAGCGCGCGGGCGCCCGGCACATACCGGGCCTGATGCGCCTGCCGCTCGGCGATGTAGGCAGCGAATTCCGCGTCGGTCCAGACGTTGTTGTTCTTCTTGCGCCGGAACTCGCGGTAGAGCGCCACATCGTGCCACTGCCGCTGCCCGGGCGTATGGTCCATCATCGACAGCAGCCGCAGCCCGGGATTGTCGATGTGCTTGAGGATGATCGGCTCGAGGCCACCATCTGAAAGCTCACAGCGAAAATGGAAGTGATGGTCGATCTTGAGCAAGCCGGCCTCGCGCGCGGCCGTAAGCCCTTCGATGGCCGTGTTCAGCATGCGACTACGGCGGCCCTTGCTGTCGTAGTCTCCCAGCGACAGGGAATCGAGCACGGTGGTGATGCCGCTGCCGAGCAGCTGCCAATCATGCGCCAGCACCGCGGCCGTTGCCGACGGCCAGGTCACGCCCGGTCTCGGCTGGAAGTGGTGCTCGATGTTGTCGGTGTGAAGATCGATGAGGCCGGACAGCAGGTAGTCGCCATCGAGGTCGACCTCTGGCGCGTCAGGCACGTCGGCATCGGCGATCCTGCCGCCGGCGATGGCGAGATCACCTTCGATAATGGAATCGGGCAGCACGATCCGCGCATTCCTGAGGGTCACCGCACCTGTGACGCCGCTCACCGAATCTGCCCGCCGGTCCATCATCGAAACTCCTTGCCAAGCTGGTCGGCTGGTCGCCTACAGGCGGTCTATTACAGCTGTGCGACAAACGAAAACGGCGCCCCATGAGGCGCCGTTCCCGAACTCATTTATCTGCTGCTCAGTGCGGCAAGCCAGACGGGGTCTCCTCGCCTTCGACGGCGGGGTCGATGGTTGCGGCTGCCGCGGCGGCCTTCTCCTCGTCCCACTTCCATTCGATCGGTTCGGGCTGGCGCACCAGGGCGCGGCTCAGCACCTCGTCCATGCGGCTCACCGGAATGATCTCCATCCCCTTGGTCACGATCTCGGGTATCTCCTTGAGATCGCGGGTGTTCTCCTCGGGGATGAGGACGGTCTTGATGCCGGAGCGGAGGGCTGCGAGCAGCTTCTCCTTGAGGCCGCCGATCGGCAGCACCCTGCCCCGCAGCGTGACCTCACCGGTCATGGCGACGTCGTTCTTGACCGGAATGCCGGTCATCACCGACACGATTGCCGTGGCCATGCCGATACCGGCCGACGGACCATCCTTGGGCGTCGCACCTTCCGGCACGTGCACATGAATGTCGCGGGTGTCGAACAACGTCGGCTTGATCCCGAGCTCGACCGCCTTGGAGCGGACGTAGCCGTTGGCCGCCGAGATCGACTCCTTCATCACGTCCTTCAGGTTACCCGTTACCGTCATGCGACCCTTGCCGTGGGTCATCACGCCTTCGATGGTGAGGATTTCACCACCCACAGAGGTCCAGGCGAGACCGGTGACCGCGCCGACCTGCGGCTCGGCATCGATCTCGTCGTTCCGGAAGAAAGCCGGGCCGAGATATTCCTCGATCAGCTTGGCGTCGATGGTGACCTTCTTGAGCTTCTTGGTCATCAGGTCGCGCACAGCCTTGCGCATGAGCTTGCTGAGCTCACGCTTGAGGTTACGCACGCCGGCTTCCCGCGTGTAGTTGCGGACCACCATCATCAGCTCTTCATCGCCGAGCACGAATTCCTTCGCCTCGAGCCCGTTCTCCCTGAGCGTCTCGGGGATCAGGTGGCGCCGCGCGATCTCGAACTTCTCCTCTTCGGTGTAACCCGAGAGGCGAATGATCTCCATGCGGTCCATCAGCGGACCGGGAATGTTGAGCGTGTTCGACGTCGTCACGAACATCACGTCCGAAAGGTCGTAGTC
This sequence comes from Pseudomonadota bacterium, assembly GCA_023415605.1. Classification (GTDB taxonomy): domain Bacteria; phylum Pseudomonadota; class Alphaproteobacteria; order Rhizobiales; family Devosiaceae; genus Devosia_A. Next base: position 7,323 of record JAEZKB010000087.1, on the reverse strand, counting down.
GACCTCGAGGTAGTGATCGGCGAAGGTGTGGTTCTGCTCGGGGTCGAGCACTTCGAGCAGCGCCGAAGACGGATCGCCGCGGAAGTCCTGGCCCATCTTGTCGATCTCATCGAGCAGGAAGAGCGGATTGCTCTTGCCGGCCTTCTTGAGCGACTGAATCACCTTGCCCGGCATGGAGCCGATATAGGTCCGCCGGTGGCCGCGGATTTCGGCCTCATCACGGACGCCGCCCAGTGCCATGCGCACGAACTCGCGGCGGGTCGCCTTGGCGATGGAACGGCCAAGCGAGGTCTTACCGACACCCGGAGGGCCGACGAGGCAAAGGATGGGGCCCTTGAGCTTGCCGGTACGCGACTGCACCGCCAAGTACTCGAGGATGCGCTCCTTGACCTTTTCGAGGCCGTAGTGATCGTCGTCGAGCACCTGCTCGGCAAAGGCGAGGTCGCGCTTGACCTTGCTCTTTTTGCCCCACGGCAAGCTGAGCAGCCAGTCGAGATAGTTGCGGACGACCGTGGCTTCGGCCGACATCGGGCTCATGGTCTTGAGCTTCTTGAGCTCGGCCTCGGCCTTCTGCTTGGCTTCCTTCGAAAGCTTGGTCTTGGCGATACGCTCTTCGAGCTCGGTCAGCTCGTTGCTGCCTTCCTCGCCGTCGCCCAGCTCGCGCTGGATCGCCTTCATCTGCTCGTTGAGGTAGTACTCGCGCTGCGTCTTCTCCATCTGCCGCTTGACGCGGGAACGGATACGCTTCTCGACCTGCAGTACGCCGATCTCGCCTTCCATGAGGCCGAGAATCTTCTGCAGGCGCTCGGCGACTGACACGGTCGAGAGCAGCTCTTCCTTCTCGTTGATCTTGATCACGAGATGGCTGGCAATGGTGTCGGCGAGCTTGGAGGGATTGTCGATCTGGCTAACCGCCGTAACCACCTCTGCCGAGATCTTCTTGTTGAGCTTCACATAGCTCTCGAACTCGGTCTGCGCGGAACGGGCCAGTGCCTCGATCTCGACGGCGTCGCCCTCCGGCTCCTCGAGAATGGTGGCTTCGGCCTCGAAATAGTCCTGCGTCTGCAGGTAGCGGTCGATCTTGGCGCGGTGCAGGCCCTCGACCAGCCCCTTCCCGGTGCCGTCGGGCAGCTTCAACAGCTGCAGCACCGAGGCGATGGTGCCTGCATCATAAATCTGGTCTGGCGACGGATCATCGTCCTGCGCATTCTTTTGCGTCACGACAAGGATGTGCTTGTCGTCGCGCATCACCTCTTCGAGCGCCTTCACGGACTTTTCGCGGCCCACGAAAAGGGGGACGATCATGCCCGGGAAGACGACGATGTCGCGCAGGGGGAGGACGGGATAGACGCGTTCCCGGTCGAAATCAGCGGCGCCTGTAGTGACGTCCGACATTGGCGGTCCTTTCCTGGTGCGCCCTGAGCTGGGAGGAGTGAGCGCACCCTAGTGGCAATCAGCGAGCCCCTCGAAGCGAGCGGGATGGCTGATTCTGAATGTTAAATAGGTTCTCACCATCCAAGGGCAAGTCAACCTAACCGAAATGGCGGGATTAAAGTCTTGATGCAGATCAGACCTGTGTCGGAGGCGCATCAACTCACGCCAGCGGCGGCCCGGTATAGCGGGCCCGCGGGCGGATGAACTGGCCGCTCGCGGCCTGTTCGAGGCCATGCGCCAGCCAGCCAACCGTGCGGGCCAAAGCGAATATTGTGATCGGCGCCTCAAGTGGCAAGGCGTGTATCGCAGTAATGGCGGCCAGTCCGAAATCGATGTTGGGGCGTTCGCCGGTGATCGCCTCGCCCGCCTTGGCAAGAGCTACAAAGCCGGGCGGCAGGTCAAGACCCGCCAGTAGTGCCACGCAGCGCGGATCGCCGTCCGGATAGAGGTTGTGACCGAAGCCGGGCAGCACCCTGCCCTCGCCAAGCCAATCGAGCAGCGCCGCCTCAGGGTCGGCGGCATCCATGTCCTCCGCCAACGCCAGTACTGCCGAGGCTGCATCGCCGTGACGGGGGCCATGCAGTGCCGCGAGGCCAGCGAGGACGCCGGACGCTAGGGATGCACCAGTGGAAACGGCCACCCGGGCAGCAAAAGTCGAGGCATTGAGTTCGTGGTCGGCCAGCAGCACCAGGGCTTTGCGCAGAGTCTCGGCTGCCTGGGGACGCCCGAAATGCACCGCCAGCCGCTCATGCAGCGGCCCGAGCGCGCCCCCGATCAGGGCATCCGCCACCAGTCCGAGGACCTTCGACGCCTCCTCGCGCAACGCCAGTTGCCCTCGCGCCAGCGACGGTGGGGCGTTCGCGGCTCGTTTGGCCAGGGCGAGAAACGCAGAGGCGATTGCATCTTGCGGTGGAGCCGTGTCGGTCAATGTCAACGCCGGAAACTCGCCGCCCCAAAGCAACGCCGCTACTTCTTCGAGCGTCGACGCCTCGGCCAACACAGCTGCATCGCGTCCTCGATAGATCAACTGTCCAGCCCTGATCGTCGAGACAGCGGATGCCAGGACTGGTTCGCCCCAGCTGATCGCCTGCGCCGCAACCGACGCCGAACTCCTCCGGCCGCGAGCCCGCTGCGCCAGCCGGTCGACGTCCTCTTCGTGATAGAGACTGCGCCGGCTGTCGGCCGGATCGGGGCGCGCGCGGATGCGCCCGCGGCTGACGCTGGCATAGAGCGACTGCGGCTTGCTTCCCAGCCGCTTCAGCGCCTCTTCAGCCTTAAGCCACATCCATCCTCACATTGATCATATTGATCAAGATTGACGTCAATCATAACCCGTCTCACCTTCCCGTCAAACATGAGGTGAAGCCATGAGTGACGGACTGGAGAACGTGATTGCCGCCGAGACGGTGCTCTCGGATGTGGATGGCCTGGCCGGCAGGCTGATCGTGCGCGGTCTGCCACTCGACGCCATCGCCGGGCGCCTGAAGTATGAAGAAGCGCTTACCCTGCTCTGGGACGGCTTCTTCCCGGCGCTACCGCGCGACCTGCAGCGCCCGCTCGGCAAGGCTCGCGCCGACGTCTTCGCCGACGCCCAGCCGCACATTGCCGCCGTTGCAGCCCTGCCTCTTTTCGACGCAATGCGGGTGCTGATGGCCCGGCTGACTGATGGCACCGATCTGGACTCTGCGCTCAAAATCGCCGCCGCCCCCGGCACACTGCTCGCGGCTCTGCTCCGGCAGCGTGCCGCCGGCAAACTGATGGCGCCCGACCCGGATCTCGGCCATGCCGCCGACATGCTCCGCATGTTGCGCGGCGCGGAGGTATCGCGTGAGCTGGCCGCCGGGCTCGATGCCTATCTGGTCACCGTCATCGACCATGGTCTCAATGCCTCGACCTTCACCGCCCGGGTGATCGCCTCAACGCAGGCGGGGCTCGCCTCATCCGTGCTGGGTGCGCTTGGCGCCCTCAAGGGTCCGCTGCATGGCGGCGCTCCCGGCCCCGTGCTCGATATGATCGACGCGATCGGCTCAGCCGACAACGCGCCGCACTGGATCGAGTCCGAACTGGCCAGAGGCCAGAGGCTGATGGGTTTCGGTCACCGCATCTATCGCGTCCGCGACCCCCGCGCCGACGCCCTGAACGCCGCCATCGGCCGGTTGAAGAAGGCCGGCGTCATCAACGCGGCGCGCATGGAACTGGCAGCCGAGATCGAGACAACCGCCCTCGCTGCCCTCAAGCGTCACAAGCCCGACCGGCCCCTGCAGACCAACGTCGAGTTCTATACGGCGCTGCTGCTCGAGGCGCTCGGCTTCCCGCGCGACGCCTTTACGGCCGTATTCGCGGCCGGTCGTGTCGGCGGCTGGATCGCCCACGCACGCGAACAGGCAGAGTCCGGCCGGTTGATCCGGCCGAAATCGCGCTATGTCGGACCGCTTCCCAAGGAAGCGGCCTGAGTTTCAGGCCGCAGTCTTCGGCGGGAACTGGCCGAAGGGCGTGGAGAGCGAAATCTTCGTCTCTTCTTCGGTCATTTCCGCCGGCACGTCGGCAAAGAGCGGCGTCGAAAGATACCGCTCACCGGTATCGGGCAACATGGCAAGGATGGTTGAGCCCGGCGCCGCCTGCTCCGCGACCCTGATCGCCGCCGCAAAGGTCGCGCCCGAGGTGATGCCGCAGAAGATGCCTTCCTTGGTCGCTAGCTGCTGGCTCCATTTCATCGCGTCCGGTCCCGGAATGGCCAGCAACTGGTCGATCAGCTTCTCGGTCACCGCATCACCGGTGATCTTGGGGATGAAGTCCGGGCTCCAGCCCTGCATCGGGTGTGCCTTCCAGGCCTCATGACGCGCCGTCGGCGCGCCATCGTCGCGGCGCGGCTGGTTGGCGCCGCTCGCCAGCATCGGGGCGGGCTCGGGCTCGGCCACGATGATCTTGGTCTTGGGACTCTCCTTGCGCAGCACTCGACCGACGCCAGTCAACGTGCCGCCGGTGCCGAAGCCGGTGACCCAGTAGTCCAGTGTGCCGTCGGGGAAATCCTTGAGGATTTCGACGGCGGTAGTCCGCGAATGCATTGCCGGATTGGCATCGTTCTCGAACTGCCGGGTCTGGAACCAGCCATTGGTCTTGGCCAGTTCCTCGGCCTTGGTCACCATGCCGCTGGCGCCAGCCGGAGCCGGCGTCAGCACCACCTTGGCGCCGAGGAAGCGCATCAGCCTGCGGCGCTCGACGGAGAAGGCTTCCGACATGGTCAGCACCAGTGGATAGCCCTTGGCGGCACACACCATGGCGAGGCCGATGCCGGTATTCCCCGATGTCGCCTCAACGACTGTCTGCCCCGGTTTCAGCGCTCCGGACTTCTCTGCCGCTTCGATGACCCCGAGTGCGAGACGATCCTTCACCGAACCGAGCGGGTTGAACGCCTCGACCTTCACATAAAGATTGATGCCCTTGGGCCCGAGCGTGTTCACCCGCACCACCGGCGTGTTGCCTACGGTTCCCAGAATGCTGTCGTACTTGGCCAAGCCTGCCTCCTCTAGATCGCTAGCGGCGACCCTACGCCGTCCGCTATGGGGTACGGAACCCCCTCGGCGCGCCATCTCGCCGATCGAAACAACTTGCGCGTCATCCGTTTGGACGATGTAGCGGCGCCTGCTACCAACTCTGATGTCATGGGAGATAGGGAATGGTCGACACCGGCACGGCGAAACGGATCGAACTCATCGGCCTCGCAACAGATGCCGGCGCATCGGCCCGCGGCGCCAGCATGGGGCCAGAGGCGCTGCGCATTGCCGGTCTGACCGAAACGCTTGAAGGCCTGGGGCACACCGTCCGCGATCGCGGCGACTTCCGCCCGGAAGAGAGCGGCCCCAGACCCGAACGGCGCCGGGCCGAAATCCTCGCCGTCGCCAACTATGCCAGCGCCGAGGGACTGGATGCGCTCAAGGCCGGTGGCATGCCGGTCTTCCTCGGCGGCGACCATTCGATCTCCATGGGCTCGGTCTCCGGTGTCGCCCGCTGGTGCGCCGAGCGCGGCCAGGAGCTCTTCGTCTTGTGGTTTGACGCCCATGGCGACTTCAACACGCCCGGAATCTCGCCCTCCGGCAATCTTCACGGCATGGCGCTGGCGCTGCTTTGTGGTGAGGATGAGTTCGACGACGCCTTTGGCGGCGCCTGGCGCGGCGAGGTCGACCCCAGCCACGTCACCCTCTTCGGAACCCGCTCGATCGATGCGGGTGAGCGCGCTTTGCTCGAAGAGCGAGGCATCGAGGTCATCGACATGCGCATGATCGACGAGGAAGGTGCGACGGTTCCCATCCGGCGGCTGATCGAGCGCGTCACCGCCGTGGGAGGCCACCTGCACCTGAGCCTTGATGTCGATGCCATGGACCCAAGCATTGCGCCCGCCGTGGGGACCACCGTGGCAGGCGGCCTTACCTACCGCGAGGCTCACCTGGTCATGGAGTTGCTCCACGACGCCGAGATCGTCGGCTCGCTCGATATCGTCGAGCTGAACCCATTCTTGGATCACGCCGGAAAGAGCGCCCTGCTGCTCGTCGATCTCGCCGCCAGCCTCTTCGGCCGCAAAATCATGAGCCGGCGACGCTAGTCGCAAACGAAAACGCCGGGCACTGGGCCCGGCGTCTCGAATTCGCTGCGGGAGCGCTTACGCGCTGGCGGGCGCGTCTTCCTTCTTGCGCTCGGCATAGATGTAGAGCGGACGTGCGTCCTTGCCCTCCACCACTTCCTCGCTGATCACCACTTCCTCGACGCCTTCGAGCGACGGCAGGTCGTACATGGTGTCGAGCAGGATGCCTTCCATGATCGAACGCAGGCCGCGGGCACCGGTCTTGCGGGTGATCGCATGACGGGCAATCGCCTTGAGCGCATCCTCGTGGAAGGTCAGCTCGACTTCTTCCATCGAGAACAGGCGCTGGTACTGGCGCACCAGGGCGTTCTTGGGTTCGGTCAGGATCTGGATGAGCGCCGGCTCGTCGAGGTCCTCGAGGGTCGCGATCACCGGCAGACGGCCGATGAATTCGGGGATCAGGCCGAACTTGACCAGATCTTCCGGTGCCACATCCTTGAGGAGGTCGCCGACACGACGGTCCTGCGGGTCCTTGACCACGGCGGCAAAGCCGATGCCCGAACCTTCAGAGCGGGCCGCGATGATCTTCTCCAGCCCGGCGAACGCGCCGCCGCAGATGAAGAGGATATTGGTCGTATCGACCTGCAGGAATTCCTGCTGTGGATGCTTGCGACCGCCCTGCGGAGGCACGGAGGCAACCGTGCCTTCCATGATCTTGAGCAGGGCCTGCTGCACGCCTTCGCCCGACACGTCGCGGGTTATGGACGGATTGTCCGACTTGCGGCTGATCTTGTCGACTTCGTCGATATAGACGATGCCGCGCTGCGCCTTCTCGACATTGTAGTCGGCGGCCTGCAGCAGCTTGAGGATGATGTTTTCCACGTCCTCGCCGACATAGCCGGCTTCGGTGAGCGTGGTCGCATCGGCCATTGTGAACGGCACATCGAGGATGCGGGCGAGCGTCTGCGCCAGCAGCGTCTTGCCTGTACCGGTGGGACCGATCAGAAGGATGTTCGACTTGGAAAGTTCGACGTCCTGGTTCTTGGTCGCGTGGTGAAGGCGCTTGTAGTGGTTGTGCACGGCCACCGAGAGCACGCGCTTGGCGCGGAACTGCCCGATCACGTAGTCGTCGAGAATCTTGCAGATTTCTGCCGGGGTCGGCACGCCGTCATTGGACTTCAATGTGGAGGTCTTGTTCTCCTCGCGGATGATGTCCATGCAGAGTTCGACGCATTCATCGCAGATGAAGACGGTCGGGCCCGCAATGAGCTTGCGCACCTCGTGCTGCGACTTCCCGCAGAAAGAACAGT
>JAEZKB010000077.1 GCA_023415605.1 Pseudomonadota bacterium | reverse complement strand
CCCTGTAGCCCAGCACATCCCCCCAGTTTAGCCCCTTTAATTCCGTCGGCCGGCAGCCCGTGAATGCGGCGATCATCATGTAGGCGTGCAGGATAGCCCGATCCCGCCGAACGTGCTCATTGAGCTTCGGATCGCTCATACGGGCCATTGAGGTTTCGACCAGCCGACCGAACTCATCGGCGCTGAAGCTGGGACGGGGCACGTCCGGCGCTTTCACCACCTCGACCTCGGGGATAGCCGCCTGCTTGATGTAGCCCTGCTTGGCCGCGAATCGGAGAAGTGTGCGGAGGAGCACCGCCTCGTTACGCTGTCGGGAGAGGGTAGGGGGATCGCGTTTGGTAATAGGGCGACGGATTTGGCGGCCAGCGCGCTCATAGGTGATGAATGCGATATCCCGGCCCGGTCCCTTGCTCCAGTAATCCTTGCGCCACTCCACATAGGCGTCGATGTCGCGGTCGGTGATGCTGTCCATCGGCCGGTCGCCGAAATAGCCCACCAAGTAGCGCCGGATGATGCCGGGAAACTTCTCCCCCTGTTCCTTCTTACGCTCGCCGCGCTCGACCTCGCGCTCGATCTTGGCGATGAACTCCTCGGCCATGTCGCCGAAGGTCTTCACCGTGGCGTTCAGACCGTTTTCGGTGCGGTAGAGGGCTTCATAGTAGACCTTGCGCGCCCGCTGATTCGCCTCGGCTTCGTCCGTGGTGTCGAGTGATTTCCTAATCTGGCCCTGGCCGCGGATCGAGAACCGAACCCACCACTTGCTGCTGCCGGTGCGCTGGAAAAGCTGGAACGGCTCTGACATTGCCCTCTCCTGACGACATCAACCCATAGGTTGTATTGTAGCGTCGTCACTGTCGCTTGTGGGCGAATTTAGCACAGCGGTTAGCACAGCCGGCAGGGGCGATTTTCAGGAGGTGATTCGGGCGTGGAAATCGTCGCCCAGAGGGGTTCACGCTGCTGTCGACACTGTGCTGCGATTGTGCTAGCACACCGAAAACAGGGGATAGAAAATTGAGGGAAATCAACGACTTAGCGGGAGAGGAAAATTGTCCTCTGCAACTGTGCTAGGTCTGTGTTAGGTAAGTTGGCTTTACCTATCTCACCATTAACCCCTTGATGTACAAGAGGAAAATGGTGCCCAGGGACGGAGTCGAACCGCCGACACGGGGATTTTCAGTCCCCTGCTCTACCAACTGAGCTACCTGGGCGCCGCCGCATGCGGGGAGGCTTTATAGGAAGAACCGATGTGCTTGTCCAGCGCAATTCGTCATCCGTTCGGGTCACGTCCTGAGCACGACTTTGCCCATTCACGCAGGAAAGCAAGTGGCCTGAGCTGGACTTTGCCCATTTTGGGGTCGGCGGATCAAGCGTGGATCCAGAAGGTCGGCTCGTTTGCGACGTAATTGAGGGCGTGATCGAGCGCCATGGTCGCGACCCAGAAAGGGCCTGAGGCCCCCCAACGTTCGCCCTTTCACCAGAGCACCTGGACCGTGTCGCCGTTGCCGGTCGGCCGCAACCGCGCGATGGGGGCGCCGGTGCGCTCGCTGAGGAGCGTGTCGCCGCGGGCGGCCTTGCGCACGATCACGCCGCCGCCTCGTGCTGGTTGAATTCCTCCATGCGCTTCAGCATGGCATCGTGATCCTCCCGTTGCCGCCGGGTTGCCCGATGGTCGCAACCAGCGGGAGCCCCGGCTATGTCAGCCGTTCCACACAGCCTCAACGCTGGATGGCGCCGTTCGCGGCGCTGTTCACCCGGCCGACCTGGAGGCATGCCCTGGTGCTGGTCGCGGGCGCGCTGCTCACCCCGGGGCGGCGCATGGTGACCGCCGCGTTGAGCATCATGGGACGGCACGAGGACGGTGGATTCGCCACGTTCCATCGCGTGCTCAATCGAAGCCGCTGGTCGAGCCGTGACATCGCGCAGCGTCTGCTCACGCTCCTGGTCGCCAGCTTCGTGCCGCAGGGGCCCGTCGTCATCGGCATCGACGAGACGATCGAGCGCCGCTGGGGGCCGAAGATCAAGGCCCGCGGCATCGACCGCGACCCGGTGCGTTCCAGCCACGGGCATTTCGTCAAGGCCAGCGGGCTGCGCTGGATGGTGGTCATGCTGCTGGTCCCCATCCCGTGGGCCGGACGGGTCTGGGCGCTGCCGTTTCCGAGCGCCCTGGCGCCCTCGGAGCGGTTCGTCCGGGAGACCGGACGGCGCCACAAGAAGCTGACCGGCTGGGCGCGCCAACTCCTGCTCCAGGTCAGGCGCTGGGTGCCCGACCGGCCCGTGATCGCGGACGCCGACAGCAGCGACGCAGCCATCGAACTGCGGCGTGACCGGCGGGCCCATCTCACCGTCGTTACGCGCCTGCGCCTGGATGCCCGCCTGTTCGAGCCGGCCCCACCGCGGCTTCCGGGAACGATGGGGCGGCCTCGGATGTCGGGAGCCCGCTTGCCTTCGCTGACGCAACGCTTGAACGACCCCACCACCGCCTGTCAGCGCGTCCAAGTCAGCGGCTGGTATGGCAGTGGGGAGCGCCAGTTGGACATCACCTCCGGCACGGCGCTGTGGTCTCACCCCGGCAAGCAGGTTCCAATCCGCTGGGTTCTCGTGCGCGACGTGCACGGTGCGTTCAAGCCGCAAGGCTTCCTGTGCACCGACCCGCAGGACGAGCCACTTGTGGTGTTGCGCTGGTTTGTTCGACGGTGGGCGGTCGAGGTGACCTTCGCCTCGGTCCGCCGTCACCTCGGCGTCGAGACCCAACGGCAATGGTCGCGATCGCCCGCACCACCCCGGCGTTGCTCGGGCTGTTCTCCCTGGTCACGCTGTGGGCCAACGAGATCACCGCGGAGGCGGCCATCCGACCACGCGCCGTGGGATGGTACGCCAAAGCCGAACCGACCTGCAGTGACGCCCTGGCCGCAGTTCGCTTCCGGCTCTGGAGCGAGATGACTTTCTCGCCGTCAGCGCAGGACGGGGAGATCGCAAAACTCCCCGACACTGTGCTCAACCGCCTCATTCAGGCCGTTTGCTTTCCGGCGTGAATGAGCAAAGTCGAGCTTCGCGTCCGTGGACGAACTCCAGGAGGCGCTCACCGCCGCCCTGGAGCCGTACTAAGGATCCGCGCCAAAATAGATGAATTGACCGGGCTTGCTGTGCGGTCGGGGATTCTCAGCGGGCGTTGGGGCCGGTAGACTCGGCGACATGATCGATGGATCCGCGCTGCGTCGCCAGTACGCCCTTCTGCGTCCGAGCCTGGATGAGCGGGGCCGCCGTCTGTTCGCCGCCACCCAAGCGCAGGCGCTTGGCCATGGCGGGATCGCCGCGGTGGCGCGGGCCACCGGCATCACGCCGAGCACCATCGGGCGCGGGCTGAAG
>JAEZKB010000072.1 GCA_023415605.1 Pseudomonadota bacterium | reverse complement strand
CATTTGTCATGCATCGCCCCCCGGTCCAGGCGCTCCACTCATCCAGCGGCGCGCGCGCCACTGACACGACCGGCGCCGTTGGCGCCACTACCCCCACACAATTCGCCTCGCATGGCGCCATGCTCAGGAGCCCGGTTCGCCGGGCTATCCCTGTTGGCGCGCGACGGCGCGGAGTAAACGTTTATGGCTACCAAAAGAATGCTGGTGGATGGCATCCACCCGGAAGAAACACGGATTGTCGTCAGCAACGGTAACCGGCTCGAGGAGTTCGATTTCGAATCCGCCTCGCGGCGGCAGCTTAGAGGCAACATCTACCTCGCCAAGGTGACGCGCGTTGAGCCGTCGCTGCAGGCGGCCTTCATCGAGTATGGCGGCAACCGCCACGGCTTCCTCGCCTTCTCGGAAATTCACCCCGACTACTATCAGATTCCGGTCGCCGACCGCGAAGCCCTGCTGCGCGACGAGGAAGAAGAGGACGCCAAGGAAGACGAGTCGCATGACGACGCGTCCGAGCAGACCGAGAATGCCCCAACCGATGCCGATGCCGAAGCCGATCCGCAGTCGACCGAGGGCGACGACGAGGAAGACAGCCACATCGAGCAGGCCCCGGCCAATACCGAGCCGGTAGAATCCATCGGCGGCGGCGACGCCCTCGAGGACGTGCAGGAGCGCCGCCGGCCCTCGCCGTCGCGCCGCAACTACAAGATCCAGGAAGTCATCAAGCGCCGCCAGGTGATGCTGGTGCAGGTGGTCAAGGAAGAGCGCGGCAACAAGGGCGCGGCGCTCACCACCTATTTGTCGCTCGCCGGTCGCTATTCGGTGCTTATGCCCAACACCGCCCGTGGCGGCGGCATCTCCCGCAAGATCACCAACGCCGCCGACCGCAAGCGCCTCAAGGAGATCGTCGGCGATCTCGAAGTGCCGCCCGGCCAGGGCATCATCCTGCGCACTGCGGGTGCATCGCGCACCAAGGCGGAGGTTAAGCGCGACTTCGAATACCTGCAGCGCCTCTGGGAAAACGTCCGCACCCTGACGCTCAAATCCACCGCGCCCTGCCTCGTCTATGAGGAAGGCTCGCTGATCAAGCGCACCATCCGCGACCTCTATTCCAAAGAGATCGACGAACTCCTGGTGGCCGGTGCCGATGCGCATCGCGAGGCCAAGGATTTCATGCGGATGATCATGCCGAGCCACGCCAAGAACGTGCAGCTCTACACCGAAGATCAGCCGATCTTCTCGCGCTTCGGCGTCGAGAACCAGCTCGACTCGATGTTCTCCCCGCAGGTCACCCTGCCCTCGGGCGGCTATATCGTCATCAACCCGACCGAAGCGCTGGTCTCGATTGACGTGAACTCGGGCCGTGCCACCAAGGAGCACAATATCGAGGACACCGCGCTCCAGACAAATCTGGAAGCGGCCGAAGAGATCGCCCGCCAGCTTCGCCTGCGCGACCTGGCCGGTCTCATCGTCATCGACTTCATCGACATGATCGAGAACCGCTCGAACCGGGCGGTGGAGCGCAAGCTCAAGGACGCGCTCAAGAACGACCGCGCCCGCATCCAGGTCGGCCGTATCTCACACTTCGGCCTCATGGAGATGAGCCGCCAGCGCATCCGGTTTGGCGTCGTCGAAAGCTCGACGCACAAGTGCCCGACCTGCAACGGCACCGGTGTCGTGCGCTCGGTCGAGAGCCTCGCGCTCATGGTCATGCGCCAGGTCGAGGACCACGTGCTGCGCAAGCCCGGTCAGTCGATCAACGTCAAGGTGCCGACGGACGTCGCGCTCTATATCCTCAACACCAAGCGCGGCACCCTGCAGGCGCTCGAGATCAAGTACAACCTCTCGATCACGCTCGTTGCCGACGATCACGTCGGTCCGAGCCACTTCCAGATCGAGCGCGGCGAAGCCCGCGTGCACGACCATCGCGAGCAGCAGGCCGGCACCCATGTGCGGGTCGATACCTCCGCCATGGATGACGCCGACGCTGCCATCGAGGACGAGGTCGAGGAGGATGAAGAGGAAGAGGGCGGCGAAGAGCGCCGCGCGTCCTCCGAACGCACCGACGATGGCGAACGCTCCGGCCGCCGCCGTCGCCGCCGCCGCCGTGGCGGTGACCGCGAGGATCGTGGCGAGCGCCGCGACCAGACCCAGCAGCCGCGCGTCGCTGCCGAAGGCTCCGACGAGGAGGCCGAGGGCGATGAAGGCGAGGGCGAAAGCCGTGAAGTTTCGGCCGAAGGTCAGCGCGACGAAAATGGCGAGGGCCGCAAGCGCCGCCGCCGTGGCCGCCGTGGTGGCCGCCGCAACCGCCGCAATGGCGACGAACTCGGCGAGCGCATGGCAGAAGCCAATGGCGATCAGCCGGCCGTAGAGACGGCGGCCGACGAGGCCCCTGCTCCGGCCCTCGAGCCCGTGCCGGTCGCCGCCATGCAGACCGAACCCGAGCTGGTTCAGGAACCCGCCCCGATCGCCGAGGACGTGCCGGCCAAGCCCAAGCGCACGCGCCGCAAGAAGGCCGATGCGGAAGCGGCTCCGGCCGAAGCTGCCGAGGCACCTGCCGTTGAAGCCGTGGCTGAGGCGGTGCCTGACGCCCCGGTCAAGAAGACCCGCGCCCGCAAGCCCAAGGCCGCTGTCGCCGAGACAGCGGTGGCCGTGGCCGTTCCAGCTGAAAAGGCTCCAACGCCGGCCCCGGCTACCGAGCCCGTGGCTGCAGCGCCGGTCGCCGCCGAACCGGCGCCGTCCAGCCGCCCGCGCAAGGAAGTTCCGGCTGAAGGCGAGATCGTGGTGAGCTCCACCTCGGCGCCTGAAGGCGAAGCCCCCAAGAAAAAGGGCTGGTGGAACCGCGGCTTCTTCGGCGGCTGATCGCCCCACCTCTGAACGAGAAAGGGCGGGAGTCCACTCCCGCCCTCTTCATTTCAACGGCGCCTGACATAGGCTGCCCTTGCGTTCGGACCGCCCTTACCCAGCGGCCCCGTACCGGAACACCAGATCTTCCTCATCCCGGCGCGGCGCGGACGGATCCAGCACCCCGCCCACCCGCCGCGCCACGGCGGCGGACGCGAGGTTCCGCGGCTCGACATAGCTCACCAGGGTTGAAATACCTTGCCCGAAGCCCCAGTCGCGCATCGCCACCGCTGCTTCGGTGGCATAGCCCTGCCCTTCGAAGCTGTCATAAAGCATCCAGCCCAGTTCCTTTTCCGGAAACAGCGGCCCGTGATTGATCTCGACGACTCCCACCCCCGCGCCATCGGCGCGCCGCTCGATGATCAGCCCGCCATGGCCGAAAAGGGTCCAGCAGGCGATCTCGTGGCAGAACATCCCCCAGGCTGCCCATCCGTCATAGGGTCCGCCCATGTAACGCGAGCGCTGACTCGCAAGGAATGCGCCATAGGCCGGATAGTCCGCCTCGACAAAGGGGCGGAGCAGGAGGCGCGGCGTCTCGAGCGTCGGGATCTCTGTCATCGCTTCAGCCACGCCTCCATTCGCGTGAGCGCCTGCTCTACCGTCTCCCGCGTCCCGGCATAGGAAAAGCGCACGAAGCGCTTGCCGTCGACCCGGTCGAAATCGATGCCCGGAGTCGCGGCGATGCCGGCCTGGTCCAGCATGGACTTGCAAAATTCGAGCGAGTCATTGGTAAAGCCGGAAACGTCCGCATAGGCATAGAACGCCCCGTCGGCAGCCGGCCCCAGACCCAACCCCAGCGATTTGAGGCCGGCATCCAGCAGCAGTCGGTTTTCGGCATAATGCGCCTTCTGCTCTTCCGAATAATCGCGCTCCCCGAGCGCCACCCGTGCCGCGATCTGGCTCAGCGTCGGCGCCGAGATGAAGAGATTCTGCTGCAGCATCTCCACCCGGCGGATCAGGTCCTCGGGCATCACCATCCAGCCGATGCGCCAGCCCGTCATGCAATAGTATTTGGAGAACGAGTTGATGACGATCGCGTCGCGGGTCAGCTCGAGCGCGCTGACCGACGGGCCGCGATAGTCGAGACCGTGATAGATTTCGTCGGAGATGAACCGCACGCCCAGCCGCCGGCAGGTGTCGACGATGTCCTGGAGTCCTGCCCGATCCACCGCCGCCCCGGTCGGGTTGGCCGGTGAGGCGAAGAGCAGCCCCTCGAACGGCTCTTTCCGATAGGCCGCCTCTATCGCCGCCCCGGCGAGATGCCAGCCATCGGCCGCACTCACCGGGATCTCGACCACGCCGAAATTGAGCCCGTCGAGCGTGTTGAGATAAGCCGGGTAGCCCGGCCGCGTCACCGCGATCTTGGCTCCCGCTTCGAACGCGCCGAGAAAGGCGAGGATGAAGCCGGAAGACGACCCCATGGTGGTCACCATCAGCTCCGGATCGACGGCGACCCCATGCTGCGCCCGGTAGTAGTCGACCAGAGCCTCACGAAGCTCGATCTGCCCCTTCGAATGCGTATAGCGCTGAGCCTCCGGCAGCGCCGCCCGTACGGCGTCCAGCACTTTCGGTGCCGGCGGCACGCCGGGCTCGCCGACCTCGAGGTGGGCGACATGCCGGCCTTGGGCCTCTAGCGCTTTGGCGCGGCCGAGGATCTCCATGGCGTGAAAGGGCTGCAGTTTCGAGGTGGCAAAGCGGGTCATGCCGCCTCGCTAAACCGGAACCGCCCGGCGCTCAACCAGAATTGATGCCGCCCGCATGGCGCCGCTTACCGGCCGCAGACAAATCTGGCATAAGCTCGCGCCTCGTCGCTTCGGAGTGTTCCATGTCTCGCATCAATGCCCTGCTTTTCGCTCTGGTCGCCCTCTTGGGCGTCGGGCTTGTCTGGGTGGCCAACCGGCCGGCAGGGCTCAACCAGGCGCAGGTACAGGCGCTCCTCGATGCCAAGGCCGCCCCCGCCGCCAGCACTGACGTCGCCGCCGTGACGCAGATCGTCACGGACGTGCTCGAAAAACAGAAGGCCGAAGCCCCGCCTCAGTCTGTCGCCCAGCTCGATGCCGAAACGCTTAACCCGATGATCGAGAGCTACCTCCTCGACAACCCCCGGATTCTCCAGCGCGTTTCCGAGGCGCTTGACGCCGAGATCAAGACAGCCCAGGCCGCCGAGCGCCGCGACGCATTGGCGGCCCTCGAGCCGGTGATATACGACGATCCAGACCACATCGTGCTCGGAAATCCCGACGGCGACGTCACCCTGGTCGAGCTCTTCGACTACAATTGCGGCTATTGTCGCTCCGCCCTGCCCGACATGGCGACGCTCCTAGCCGAGGACCCGAACCTCCGCGTTATTCTCAAGGAATTCCCGATCCTCTCGCAGGGCTCGGTCGACGCCGCCAAGGTCGCCGTCATCGTCGGGCGCGAGAAGTCGGTCGACTACTGGCAATTCCACCAGAAACTCTTCACCAGCCGCGGCCAGGTGACCAAGGAGACCGCCCTAACGGCAGCGCAGGAACTTGGCCTTAACCCCATTGAGGTCGGGCTCGAAATGGAAGCGGCCGACGTCAACTCCGTGATCGCTAAGAGTTTCCAGATCGCCGATGGCCTCAAGGTCTCGGGCACCCCGACTTACATCATCGGCGACGAAGTCATTCCCGGTGCCATCGGCCTCGATGGCCTCCGGCAGCGCATCGCCAACATGCGCAAATGCGGTGCCACGGTCTGTCCGGCCTAGCGGTGAGTAGCGGATAAGGTCGCGACAGCGCTCTCGACGCACTATTCGCTACTCACTACTCGCTTTCCTGGTGCATTTCGTGTAACCGCCCTTGCGCCCGGCGCGAGCCGCAGTGCACAAGGCAGAAACCATGGCCAAACGCGTCCTTCTACTCAACGGGCCCAACCTCAACATGCTCGGCACCCGCGAGCCGCAGACCTATGGGTCGCAGACGCTCGCCGATATCGAGGCCATGTCTAGGGCCGAAGGCAAGGCGCTCGGTCTGGACGTCACTGCCAGACAGTCCAATCATGAAGGCGAACTTGTCACCTGGATCCAGGAAGCCCTGGGCACGCAAGACGCCATCGTCATCAATCCGGGCGCCTATTCGCACACTTCGGTCGCCATCCACGACGCCATTCGCGCCGTCGGCTTGCCGGTGATCGAAGTTCATCTGTCGAACATCTACACCCGTGAGGCGTTTCGCCATCATTCCTATGTATCGCCGGTCGCCCTCGGGGTGATTTGCGGTCTGGGCGCCACCGGGTATAAGCTCGCGCTCCACGCACTGGCCGAAAAACTATAAGAGGCTCATCAATGACCAAGGCGTCTTCCACTGCCGATCAGGAACTGATCGAGGCCATTGCCAAGCTGCTCAACGAGCAGAACCTGGCCGAGATCGAGATCGAGCGCGAGGATCTGCGGGTCCGAGTCACCCGCTCCTATGCCAACTCGGCGGTGCAGCAGGTCCATGTCCCCGCCTATGCGCCGGCTCCCGCTGCTGCCGCTCCGGCCTCGATCGTGCCGGCAGGCGCTGCCGGTGCCGCTGCTCCAGCCGCCGAGGACCTCTCGTCCAACCCCGGCACGCTGACTTCGCCCATGGTCGGCACGGCCTATCTGTCCCCCGAACCGGGCAAGCCCACCTTCGTTTCGGTCGGCGCCCGCGTCTCCGAAGGTCAGACCGTCCTCATCATCGAGGCGATGAAGACCATGAACCAGATCCCCGCGCACCGCTCCGGCACCGTGACCCGCATCCTCGTTGAGGACGCCACTCCGGTCGAATACGGCCAGCCGCTCGTGGTGATCGAGTAACATGTTCCAGAAAGTCCTCATCGCCAATCGCGGCGAGATCGCGCTACGTATCCTGCGCGCCTGCAAGGAACTCGGCATCCAGACCGTGGCGGTCCATTCCACCGCCGACTCCAATGCGATGCACGTGCGCCTGGCTGACGAAAGCGTCTGCATCGGCCCGCCGCCGGCCAAGGACTCCTACCTCAACATCCCCTCGATCATGGCTGCCTGCGAGATCACCGGCGCCGACGCCGTGCATCCGGGCTATGGCTTCCTCTCGGAGAATGCGCGCTTCGCCCGCATCCTCCAGGAGCACAAGATCACCTTCATCGGCCCCTCGTCGCACCATATCGAGATCATGGGCGACAAGATCACTGCCAAAAAGACCGCAGTGGAGCTCGGCATTCCCGTCGTTCCCGGCTCGGCCGGCGAAGTGGCGACTGAGGACGACGCCAAGAAGACCGCCAAGGAAATCGGCTACCCCGTGCTGATCAAGGCCACCGCCGGCGGCGGCGGTCGCGGCATGAAGGTGGCACAGACCGAAGCCGACTTGCTCAACGCCTGGTCGACCGCCCGGTCCGAGGCCAAGGCTGCCTTCGGCAATGCCTCGGTCTACATGGAAAAATACCTCGGCAAGCCGCGGCACATCGAAGTCCAGGTCATGGGCGATGGTCAGGGCAATGCCGTGCACCTGGGCACCCGTGACTGCTCGCTGCAGCGCCGCCACCAGAAGATCTGGGAAGAGGCTACCGCCCCTACCGTTCCGCGCGAGCAGCAGATGGAAATCGGCGAAATCTGCGCCGCCGCCATGCGCAAGCTCAAGTACTCGGGCGCCGGCACCATTGAGTTCCTCTACGAGAACGGCGAGTTTTATTTCATCGAGATGAACACCCGCCTGCAGGTGGAGCACCCGGTTACCGAGCGCGTCACCGGCATCGACATCGTCTACGAGCAGATCCGCGTCGCCTCGGGCGAAAAGTTGAGCCTCGAGCAGGACAAGATCCAGTTCTACGGCCACGCCATCGAACTGCGCATCAACGCCGAAGACCCCACCAATTTCACCCCCTCGCCGGGAAAGATTTCCTTCTACCACCCGGCCGGCGGCGTCGGCGTCCGCATCGACAGCGCCGTGTACCAGGGCTACTCGATCCCGCCCTACTATGACTCGCTGATCGGCAAGCTGATTGTTTACGGCCGCACCCGCGAAGAATGCCTGATGCGCCTGCGTCGCGCGGTGGACGAATTCGTTGTCGACGGTATCAAGACCACCCTGCCGCTCTTCCAGCGCCTGATCAAGGAACCGGACATTATCGCCGGCAACTACGACATCCACTGGTTGGAACAGTATCTCGGCATGAAGCACTGAGGCCTCTGCACCTAGAGACTTTCACGGCGCTGTCGCACCCGCGGCAGCGCCGTTTTCCTTTCCGCGGGCTATCCCCAACCTTAGCCGCAGCTGAACACTTATGGTTAACCGAATCTGAACGCGCCCTTCCGGGTCGGTTCAGCGCGGCAGGTGCAAGGTCGTCTCATCAAACGGGGAGCCAAGCCATGCCGCACCTGATCGACATCATCGACGCCGTGATCTTCCTCTCGCCACTGGTCATCTTGGCTGCCATGGCCGCCAAGTTCACCTTCGGCCGCTTCGCCCACTAATCGAGATAGCGGCGGATCACCGCCGCTTCGGCTCGCGACGCCGCGGCGAGGTCCACCCGGCCGACCCGGTCCAGTTCGACTGCCGCCGTTTCGCGCTCGACGGCATCGGCCTCGAGGATCGCACGGACGCGATCCGCATCCAGCGCCAGCCGCTGTACCTCGGCCGAGCCGAGTTCGCCCATCTGCTCCACCGCCAGCGCCTGCGGCGCAATATCCGGCGCCTCGGCATTGTCGAGCGCTGCGATCAGCACCCGCAGCACCTTCACCTCGTCGGGGCGCTTCTCCTTCATCGCGGCCTTGAGATCGGCGCGCAGCCGCAACTTCATGTCCTCGCCGGCATTGGTCGTCATCGCGTGTCCCTTTCTGCCCGCCAGCACATTGCACACCGTGCCGGCTCTGCCCATAGTACAGGCATGTCCCGAAAGACCGACCCGTTTCATATCGAGCTCACCCCTGACTTGGTCGTGCGCGCCTACCGCGCCGGAATCTTCCCGATGGCCGAAGATGCCAGTTCGCCCGACGTCTTCTGGGTCAGCCCGGAACAGCGCGGCATCCTGCCTCTCGATTCATTTCACGTCTCAAGAAGCCTGCGCAAGGCAATGAAATCGACCTCGTTTTCGATTCGCGTCGACACCGATTTCATGGGCGTCATCCAGGGCTGCGCCACCTTCGGCACAGATCGCGACACGACCTGGATCAACCCCGCCATAAAGAAGATCTACGGCCAGCTCTTCGTCCGCGGCCTCTGCCACACCGTCGAAGTCTGGGACGGTGAGGAACTCGTCGGCGGCCTCTATGGCCTGTCTCTCGGCGGCGCGTTCTTTGGCGAGTCGATGTTCCACACCAGGACCAATGCCAGCAAAATGGCCCTGGTGCATCTGGTCGAACGGCTCAATGCCGGCGGCTATCGCCTGCTCGACACCCAGTTCGTCACCGAGCATCTCGCCACCTTCGGCGGCATCGAGATCCCGCGCGAGGACTATGAACTCCGGCTGGCTGAGGCGCTGCAGCACGAGGGCGACTTCTTCGCGCTCGACAGGTGAGCCGCCGTTTCCGCCCCTATGAGGTCGTGCGCTTTGCCAGCGCCGACCCCGAATTTGCCGAGATCAATGGCCTCGAAGGCTACATCTCCGGTTCCGGCGACGCCGATGACGACGCCGTCCTGGTCCATTTCTACAAAATCGAACAGAGCTGGGTGGTACCCGCAGAATTCTGCGAGAGCCTCGACCGCGTCGACGACGAGGTCCGAAACCATTTCGAGTGGGCCGGCCGCCGTATCGCCGAGGAGAACGGCAGCCGGCTCGAGCCGCCGCCAGCCTGGCGCAAGGAAGTCGCCGGCAAGACCGTGCTGTTCCAGTCGATCGGCGAGTCCGGCGCGGAGGTCTATCGCGTCGGCGACACTCTCTTCCTCAAATCCGAGCCCGCCGGGCCGCTGGCCGAACTGCCGGGCGAAGTCGAGCGTCTGCGCTGGCTCGCCGATACCGGCATTCCCTGCCCGGAAGTCGTCGACGACCTCATGTGGGAGGAGCGCCACTGGCTGCTGATGTCGGCCATTCCTGGTCGCGACCTGGCCCAGTCCCATGACATCGGGCCGATCAATGCATGCGAGATGGTGGCGCAGGCGCTCCGCACCCTCCATGTGCTGGATACCGAGAGTTGCCCGTTCGACCACCGCGCCGAGAACCGCATCGCTGCCGCTCGTCGACGCCTGGATGCCGGACACTATGACGGCCCCGAACCAGACCTCGGCCCGACCAACTACGCCATGTTGTGGTCCACCCGCCCGGTCCACGAAGACCTGGTGGTCACCCACGGCGATGCCTGCCTGCCGAACTTCATCGCCCGCGATGGCCGGCTGACCGGCTTGGTCGATTGCGGCCGGCTCGGCGTCGCCGACCGCTACCAGGATCTGGCGCTGGCCGCCCGCAGCATCGCCCGCAACTACGGGCGCGCCTTCGTTCCGGCTTTCTTCTCCGCCTATGGCATCGACGAACCGAACGAGCAGAAGCTCGCCTGGTACACGTTGCTCGACGAGTTCTTCTGACGGCTCAGTCGACCAGAGCGCCGCCGGTGGCATTGGCCATCGTCGCGGTCATGCCGGCGGCGAGGTCACTGGCCAGCAGCACTACGGAATCGGCCACCTGCGCCAGTGCCGTGATCTTGCGCAGTGGCGTGTCCTTGGCGAACTCGCGGTGCAGTTCGTCGAAGCTGATCCCGAGTTCATTGGCCCGCAGCATCCAGGCTCCGCGCACGCCCGGCGCATCCGGCGACCCCGGCGAGCGCACCCAGCACACCCGCACGCCCTGCGGTCCGTTCTCCATGCCCAGCTGGCGCAGGAAATTCTCCACCGCCGCACAGGCGATGCCGAAGCCTCCAATATTGGTGACAGGCCAGCGTGCTACATTGGCGGTGATGCCGGTGATGACGCCGCCACCATTCTCGCCCATATGACGCGCCAGTGCGGTGCCGGTGTGGAACCACGTGGTCATCGCCGTCGTGATCGGCGCCAGCATGCGCCCAAACGGCATCTCCGTGAGCGGTGCCCCTTGCGTATCGTACCACGAGACGCCGTTGAACATCACTTTGACCGGCCCAGCCTTGGCGGCAATGGCCTCGAGATGCGCCTCGACCGCCCCGGCGTCGGTGGCATCGACCGGCGCCACTTCCGCCTGGCCGCCTGCCGCCCGGATCTCCTCGGCGACCGTCTCCAGTCCCGTCCGCCCGCGCGCCGCGAGGAACACCCGTGCGCCCTCACGGGCAAAGGACTTGGCGACGGCGCCGCCCACTGCGCCCGACGCCCCATAGACGATGGCTGTCCTGTCCTTGAGCAGCATTATCGGTCTCCCTCTTTGGCGCTCTGCTGCGCCGCCTCCGCCTGCTTTTTCCGTGCTGCGACGATGTCTTCGGCGACCCCGTCGATGCGCGGCCTTCCCTTGGGCCGCCAGTCGTCATCCGAGAACTGCGCCAGATAGTGCTCGAGCAGCGTAAAACCGCTGTTCCAGCCCCAGCCGTGCCCGTCACGCTCCTCCCGGCTGATGAAAGGCGTCTGCCGGAACTGCATCCGCGTCCGGCCTGGCGCCGGCTCGGAAAAGTCCATCGTCACCACAGTCTCGAACCCGTCATAGGCATTGACGTAGGTGAAGCTCAGCCGACTGGGCTCCTCGATTTCCAGAAACTCGCCCGAAATCCAGTGCGCGTGCCCCGGTCCGGAGCTCATGCAGCGCCGCCACGTGCCGCCGACCCGGAAATCCTGCTCGCAGTGGAGCAGCGCATAGCCCTCCGGCCCATGCCAGCGCACCATGTGCTCGGGATCGCGCCACAGCCGCCAGACCAGCTCGCGCGGTGCCGCGAATTCGCGGTCGATCTCCAAGACCAGTTCGCGCTGTTCCGCCGTCGCGCTAATGCTTGGCATCCGGATCCCCCTTTTGCAGCTCCGCCAGATAGGCATCCATGCGGTCGAAACTCTTGTCCCAGAACGCTCTGTAGGTCTCCACCCAGCCCGCCACGGCCTTCAACGGCGCGGCCTCCAGCGCCACCGGCCGGAACTGTGCGTTCCGTCCGCGCGTCACCAGCCCGGCCTGCTCCAGCACCTTGAGGTGCCGCGAGATCGCCGGCATCGACAGATCGAACGGCTCGCAAAGCTGGCTCACGGAGGCTTCCCCGTGGCTCAGCCTCGCGAGGATCGCCCGCCGCGTTGGGTCGGCGAGCGCAGAAAAGGTGACCGAGAGCGGATCAGACATGGCCAGCCCTGTCCCGCACCTTGATCGCCACCTCCGTGCGCCAGGTGTTCGGATCGCCTTCCGGCCCGTTGAGATAGAACTCCACCCTCGAGGCAAAGAGATCGCCGTCCGGCGACTCCGTCGCATCCCAGACAATGCCCTTGTGCTTGGCCCAGCCGATCAGCACGGCGTTGACCTCGATGAGGTTGTCGTAGTGGCCCGTATAGGTGGTGGTCGCGTAGGTGCCCGCCGGCAGTTCGCCTGATATCACGGCGTCGGTTCCCGGAAGGCGCGTCGGTGTCAGGAAGCCGAAATCGATCCTCAGCGCTGGCATCTGCACACGGTTGTACTTGAAGATGGCCGGACCGAAATCCCTGACGCCCTGCGCCTCGAGATAGCCCTGCGCCGCTCCCATGGCCGGACCGATGTCGTCGCCGAAGGGGATGCCGACGTCCTTCCGCACCGCGATGTAGGGCTTGGCCGCGTATGTCACGAGCTTGGGCAAGGTCAGCATTGTGTCCTCCGCACTGCATTTTCGCAATTCGTTATTTAACGGATATGTGAAATACTGCGGACGTCAATGCGCTGTCAAGCGTGTGTGGGGAACCAGCTGCAACGCCAAGCGTCATTTCGCTTATGCCAAACGATGCTGCAGCGCCGGTTGAAACGTCGCCCATCCTGCCGATGGAAGCGAAAGCAGTCGCCGCTTTGCCAGACGAGCCTGGTTGGCAGTTCGAGCCCAAGTGGGATGGCTTCCGCTGCCTCGCGTTCAAGCGTGGCAAGGAGG
Source organism: Pseudomonadota bacterium (assembly GCA_023415605.1). GTDB lineage: Bacteria > Pseudomonadota > Alphaproteobacteria > Rhizobiales > Devosiaceae > Devosia_A. Next base: position 21,593 of record JAEZKB010000072.1, on the reverse strand, counting down.
TCAAGCTCTTCGCAAAGTCCGGCAAACCGCTCGGTAGATATTTCCCCGATGTCGCCGCTGCGCTCGCCGCTCTGCCCGTTGCCGACGCCATCCTCGATGGCGAACTGGTGATCCCGCTGGGCAAGGTCCTCTCCTTCGATGCGCTGCAACTGCGGCTCCACCCCGCCGCCAGTCGTATACGCAAACTGGCGGCTGAGACCCCAGCCACGTTCGTCGCCTTCGATCTCCTCGCCATTGGCAACCGCAGCGTTACCGATCAGCCGCTCACTGAACGCCGCAGCGAGCTGGAGGAGCTGTTGGCGAAGCCCCTTCCCGGCATTCGCCTCTCACCCTTCACCCGCGACCGGGATGAGGCGGTAGCTTGGCTCGACCGGCTGGGTGGCGCACTCGATGGCGTTGTCGCAAAACGGCTCGATGGTCACTATGAGAGCGGCGAACGCGCCATGCTCAAGGTCAAGCGCATCCGCACCGCCGATTGTGTTGTCGGCGGCTTCCGCTACGGCACCAACAGCCAACAAGTCGGCTCGATCCTGCTCGGCCTCTTCAACGCCGCTGGCCGCCTCGACCATGTCGGCTTCTGCTCATCCTTCTCCACCGCCGAGAAGCCCGAGGTGACCGAAACAGTTGAGGCCCTGGCCGGCGGTCTCGGCTTCACAGGCAAGGCACCCGGCGGACCATCGCGGTGGTCCAGCGAGCGCAGCAGCGAATACGTGCCGCTGCGTCACGAACTCGTCGTCGAAGTCGCCTTCGATCAGGTCACCGGCGACCGCTTCCGCCACGGCACCACCTTCCAGCGCTGGCGGCCCGACAAAGCGCCAGACCAGTGCCGCTTCGACCAACTCGACCAACCCGCCGCGGCGCCGGCTATCCTCGCCGCTGTGACAGGCTGAATCGCGTGGAGTTGAATTGCATCAGACCTTGGTCGCCTGGAACGGTTTGCCTACCTCACTAATTGAGCACGTACTTGCATACTAGAGGAGGTCGCCATGAGAAGAACACGCTTTGGTCTTGGAGGCGTTACGCTCGGCGTCGTTGGCACAGTCGGCGTCCTCATGTTGATCCCCGCCGGCGATGGCGACGCCAGCACGCGGCAGAGTGCCGTTAGCACCTCCCCCAAGCTCGCCACCTTCCTTGACAACGCCGTCGACACTCGCCCGGCGGAAAAGACCTCCGCCGAAGTCATCGCTGAAGTCGCCGCCGGCCCTGAGCCTGGCCAACCGGCGCCGGTGCAGACCGCCGCCCTGACGGTCACTCCGCAGCCGGTGACCGGCGCCGCGCCGGCTATGACCGATCCGGTGGTTGCCGAAGCCACCACTCCGATGCCCGACACGACCCGCGAACTCGTTGCCGCACGTACCGCTGTCAACCTGCGCGCCGGCCCCTCCACCAGCAATCCGACCCTCTTCGTGCTGCAGCCCGACGAGCAGGTCGCTATCGTTGATCGTCAGGGCGGCTGGGCGAAGGTCGAAGCTCGCAATGGTGAAACCGGCTGGGTCTATGGCAGCTATCTGGGTGACAGCTCTGTCGACGACGTTGATCGCACGGTCACCAGTTCGATCGAACCCATCGCAAAGAAGCCGAAGGTGCGGGTCGAGAAACCGACCCGCGAGGCGCGCGTGGAACGCCCCCGCAAGACTGGCTCCGACCTTGCCGCCATTCGCCTGCGCGCCGGTCCCTCTCGCAGCGCCGAGACCATCGGCACCGTCGATCCCGGCACCCCCCTGCGCATCGCCGAACGCCGCAACGGCTGGGCCCGTGTCGTCGTCCCAGGCGGGATCTCAGGTTGGGTTAGGGTGAACTAGACCGGAGCGTAGTGCCAGCGGTCAGCCGCGCGCGTCCTGCGCCGGGGCCGCGGAAGCGTCCGGCGGCGGCACATCGGTGCTCTGCTTACAGTCCAGCAGCCAGATGTCGTACACCGCGTGGTCGATGGCGTTGAGCGCGGGGCTGTCGGCAAACATCCAACCGGTGAAGATGCGCGTCACCGAGCCTTTGAGGCTCACCTGGTCGACTTCGACGAACACCGAGGTGCGCTGCGTCTCCGTGGGCGGCCGCGTGTAGCAGGCGCGCGGCGTGATCTGCAGGGCTCCGAACTGAACCGTCTCATCAATATAGACGTCGAAGTTGGTGATGCGGCCGGTAATCTTGTCGAGGCCCGAAAAGGCCGCGACCGGATTAGCGATGGTTTCTGCCAGCGCCGGTGCAGCGCCGAGCGCCACCAGCGCGATCAGAGAAGCGGCGATCCGGTCGATCATACGGGGCGGGTTACTCGGGCGACCAGGCGTCGTAGTCGGCGCTGACGCGCTTGCGTTCGCCTTTGGCGAGAAGACTGCCATCCGGACGGTAGGCCAAAGCCGTACCGGTAAGATTTGGCACGTGCGGCTTTTCCCAGGCATGCGGCGCGTAGCTTTCCTCGCTCGGCGGCACGTCGGTCCGATAGTGCATCCAGCCATGCCAGCCGGGCGGAATGGTCGACGGCTCGGCCGAACCGCCGGCATAGATCACCATGCGGCGCTCGCGACCGTTCGGACCCGTCGCCTTCTTGGAACGATAATACCGGTTCCCGTTCTCGTCCTCGCCTACGAAGATGCCGTTCATCGCGATCCAGAGGCGCGTGCCCCAGGTATTGCCGCGCCACCAGGCGAAAATCTCGATCAGGAAGTCTTTCATTGCGCCGTCTCTAGAGGAGTTCGACGAGCCGCAAATCGCCCGTCCGCTGACCTTGGCTCTAGCATGCTAGGGCGTTCCGAGCCTAGTCAAAACGCACCCTGCCCCGCCACTCTACATCTTGTGTCCGCGTGGCGCTTCGGGGGCCGGATATGGTGCGTGCGATTGTGAAGGAAATAATGCACTTGACAGCTTTCCACTCGAAAATCGCGTGCTGCTTAGGCTCCCTTCCTCACCCTCGCGCCGCGTCTGAAGATGGCAAAAGAGTGGCCAATTTCTCGGGGTTTAGCGGCCAGACCGGCAGCGGATTCTCACGGTTCGGCAGAGAAAATTAAGCGTCCAGCACACGAATCGAAGCTTTAAACTTTTCCCCACAATCCACATATGAGATACTGCATTTAGACGTTTCGACAGTGCCGGGACACTACCCGTAGTGGCGTCTCGTAAACTCCCGGCATTGACCGACTCGGCGGCAAGGGCCAACCATTTACGGGTTGCGCCATGCTCGGACAGCAGACGCAACGAAGCCCTCGACTGGTAAGCCGGCACAACAGATCGGCACTCCACCGAGGCACAGGTTGGACAAACGTCAGACTGAGGCCAGAAGCCGTGCGGTACGGCTTGCGGAACGCTGTGCGCGTGCCGCGTTTTTGGGGAATAGAACTAGAATGCGCATTGAACGCCGGTACACCAAAGCCAACGAGACAGCTTAATCCGGGATCGAGTTCGCCTCGGTCACGAGCGAGATTCGCAACCCGGACGGGTCGGTGGTCTTCAAGCTCGAGGGCATTCAGGTTCCCAAGACCTGGAGCCAGGTCGCGGCCGACATTCTGGCGCAGAAGTATTTCCGCAAGGCCGGCGTCGCCAAGGTTCTGAAGAAGGTCGAAGAGAACTCGGTCCCCTCCTGGCTGTGGCGCTCGGTCCCCGACGAGAAGGCCCTGGCCAAGCTCCCCGAGAACGAGCGCTACGGCTCGGAGATCGACAGCCGCCAGGTGTTCGATCGTCTCGCCGGCACCTGGACCTACTGGGGCTGGAAGGGCGGCTATTTCGACAGCGAAGAGGATGCCCGGGCGTTCTTCGACGAACTCTGCTTCATGCTGGCGACCCAGAGAGTGGCGCCGAATTCCCCGCAATGGTTCAACACCGGCCTGCATTGGGCCTACGGCATCGACGGCCCCGGCCAGGGCCACTTCTATGTCGATCCCTTCACCAAGAAGCTGGTCGCCTCCAAATCCGCCTACGAGCACCCGCAGCCGCATGCCTGCTTCATCCAGTCGGTCAACGACGACCTGGTCAATGAAAACGGCATCCTGGACCTCTGGGTCCGCGAGGCGCGCCTCTTCAAGTACGGTTCGGGCACCGGCACCAATTTCTCGAAACTCCGCGGCTCGGGCGAGAAGCTCTCGGGCGGCGGCCGCTCGTCGGGCCTCATGTCCTTCCTCAAGATCGGCGACCGCGCTGCCGGCGCCATCAAGTCGGGCGGCACCACCCGCCGCGCCGCCAAGATGGTGGTGATCGACATCGATCACCCCGATATCGAGGAATACATCAACTGGAAGGTGAAGGAGGAGCAGAAGGTCGCTGCCCTCGTCACCGGCTCGAAAATCGTCTCCAAGCACCTCAAGGCCATCATGAAGGCCGCGGTGAACTGCGAGGGCACCGGCGATGACTGCTTCGACGTCACCAAGAACCCGGCATTGAAGCGCGAAGTCCGCGCCGCCAAGAAGGCGCTGGTGCCGGAGAACTACATTCAGCGCGTCATCCAGTTCGCCCGCCAGGGTTACGACGACCTCGAATTCCCCATCTACGACACCGACTGGGATAGCGAGGCCTATCTCACCGTTTCGGGTCAGAACTCGAACAATTCCGTCCGCGTCACCGACGAGTTCCTCAAGGCTGTCGAGACCGATGGCGACTGGAACCTCACCGCCCGCCAGTCGGGCAAGGTGACCAAGACCCTCAAGGCCCGCGACCTCTGGGAGCAGGTCGGCTATGCCGCCTGGGCCAGTGCCGATCCGGGCATCCAGTACCACACGACCATCAACGAGTGGCACACCTCGCCCGAGGCCGGCCCGATCGTGGCGTCGAACCCCTGCTCGGAGTACATGTTCCTCGACGACACCGCCTGCAACCTGGCGTCGGTAAACCTCCTGCCCTACCGCAATGCGGACTCGTCCTTCGACGTCGCCGCCTTCGAGCACACCTGCCGGCTCTGGACGGTCGTTCTCGAAATCTCGGTGATGATGGCTCAGTTCCCGTCCAAGGCCATCGCCGAGCGCTCGTTCGAATACCGCACCCTGGGCATCGGCTACGCCAATATCGGCGGCCTGCTGATGACCTCGGGCATTCCCTATGACTCGGCCGAGGGCCGCGCCATTGCCGGTGCCATCACCGCGGTGATGACCGGCACCAGCTACCTGACCTCGGCCGAAATGGCCAAGGAGCTCGGGCCCTTCGCCGACTACCAGCGTAATGCCCCGCACATGCTGCGAGTGATGCGCAACCACCGCAACGCCGCTCACGGCAACAAGGACGGCTACGAGGGCCTCTCCATCGCCCCGGTCGCGCTCGACCACGCCAACCTCAAGGATGCGCCGCTCGCCGCCCGCGCCAAGTCCGTGTGGGACGAAGCCGTCGCCGCCGGCGAGCAGCACGGCTACCGCAATGCCCAGGTCTCGGTGATCGCCCCGACCGGCACCATCGGCCTGGTCATGGATTGCGACACCACCGGCATCGAACCGGACTTCGCGCTGGTCAAGTTCAAGAAGCTCGCCGGTGGCGGCTACTTCAAGATCATCAACCGCGCCGTGCCGCCGGCGCTGCGCACCCTCGGCTACTCGGAGTCGCAGATCGCCGAGATCGAGGCCTATGCCGTCGGCCATGGCAACCTCAACCAGGCCCCCGGCATCAACCCCTCGACGCTGCGTGCCAAAGGCTTCACCGACGACAAGATCGAAGCCCTCAACAAGGGTATGGCCTCGGCCTTCGACATCAAGTTCGTCTTCAACCAGTGGACGCTAGGCGCCGATTTCCTCAAATCGCTCGGCGTCACCGATGCGCAGCTCAACGATTTCTCCTTCGAGCTGCTGCCCTTCCTTGGGTTCAGCAAGAAGGACATCGAGGCCGCCAACCTCCACGTCTGCGGTTCCATGACGCTGGAGGGCGCCCCCTACCTCAAGGCCGAGCACCTGCCGGTGTTCGATTGCGCCACCCCCTGCGGCAAGATCGGCAAGCGCTATCTCTCGACCGACTCGCACATCCTGATGATGGCTGCCGCGCAGCCCTTCATCTCGGGCGCGATCTCGAAGACCATCAACATGCCCAACGACGCCACCGTCGAGGATGCCAAGGAGAGCTACATGCTCTCCTGGCGCCTGGCATTGAAGGCCAACGCCCTCTACCGCGACGGCTCCAAGCTGAGCCAGCCGCTCAACTCCTCCATCCTCACCGATGACGACGAGGACGAGGACGACGCCGTCGAGACGCTGGCCGCCATGCCGGTGGACGCGCGCGTGCCGGTGGTCGCCGAAAAGATCGTCGAGAAGATCGTCGAGCGCATCGTCCAGACGCGCGAGCGCGAAAAGCTGCCGAACCGCCGCAAGGGCTACACCCAGAAGGCCAATATCGGCGGCCACAAGGTCTACCTCCGCACCGGCGAATTCGACGACGGCCGCCTGGGCGAAATCTTCATCGATATGCACAAGGAAGGCGCCGCCTTCCGCGCCATGATGAACAATTTCGCCATCGCCATCTCGCTGGGCCTGCAATATGGCGTGCCGCTCGAGGAATATGTGGAGGCCTTCACCTTCACCCGCTTCGAGCCGGCCGGCATGGTGCTGGGCAACGACCGGATCAAGAACGCCACCTCGATCCTGGACTACATCTTCCGCGAGCTGGCCGTGAGCTATCTCGATCGCGAGGATCTGGCCCATGTCCATGCCGATAGCCCGACGGCTCTCAGCAAAGGCGAGGGCGAGGGCGCCCGCCCTGCCCCGATGCCGGCCCAGCAGTTCGTCTCGCGCGGCATGACCCGCGGCAAGGTCAAGGACCAGAACCTGATGCTCGTCCCCGGCGGGCTGACGGCGCAGAGCTACAACCCGGTCAGCGCCATGCAGACGTCGACGGTCACGGCATTGAAGGCGGCCACCGCCCTCAAGATTGACCCGACCCCGACGACGCTCAACGCCGCCGAGCTCAACCCCATCCCCTCGCCCCCCGCGGCCCAGGATGCGGGGCAGTTGCGGCAGCAGGCCCTGATGCAGGGTTACACCGGCGACCAGTGCAGCAACTGCAACAGCATGCGGATGAAGGTCTCGGGCCACTGCATGGTCTGCGAGGACTGCGGCACGACGACGGGTTGTAGTTGATAACGTTCAGTGCATGATGTGATGTGATGTGATGACGACAACGACGCCTCGCCGACGCCGTTGAAGATTTGATAGATCGAAACTAGCGAGAGGTGGTGACTAGCGTCACTGCCTCTTGCTTTTTTGGGAGGGATAATGCCGACTTAACTAGAATCGATTACTTGTGTAGCGACATTGTCGAGGGGGACTTTTCTTACATGACGTTCGAGGCATTGCTTACGTCAATTTCTTCAACAATTTCAGACTATCGGGCGTCGTCTAGCTTTGCCCCCAACGAGTCCCATGTCGCGAAGTGGATAGCGCAATTTCCGGAACCCGTACGACTGCCAATCCTTTCTGAGATGAACCACGTTCTCGAGAAAACGTACTTCTCAAAGACACGGATCGTGCAGTTTCTTGACGGCCTTCTGAACACCGTAAATCTTGTTGGACAAGATCCAGCAAGCTTCCTTAGAGGTGCAAAATTCCTTGAGATTCAAGGTGGCGGTGGCTCTCAGCGGGAGATGCTGGCCCTTTTGGACCTGAGTCTGAAGGCCAAGTTCGGCTTCGGCGTAAAGGATTGCGGCAACCCCGCCTCGGTTTACGTCTACATCGATGACGCTATTTTCACCGGCAATAGGGTCAGGCGCGACCTCGAAACCTGGATAGCCGGGGCAGCGCCTGCGAGGGCTACTCTGCATGTGATAACGGTTGCGATCCACAGCGGAGGACAATTCTACGCCAAGGGCCGGATAGAGCAGGCAGCCAAGTCCGCAGGGAAAGAAATAGACATTACTTGGTGGCGAGCTATCGAACTGGAGGACCGACGGGCCTATTCCGCATCCTCTGATGTGCTTAGGCCCGTATACATTCCAGATGATGATAAGGTCGCGGCTTACGTAGCGGCCATGGAACACAAACCTCACCTACGTCCGGCGGGTCAGGTCGGAGTAAACGGCCTATTCTCTAGCGACACCGCGCGACAGACTTTGGAAAGTGAATTCCTAAAAGCCGGAGTTAGGGTTAGGGAAATGGCGCCCCATCTGGGGGACACGCAAAGACCACTTGGGCACATGACGCTAGAGACACTAGGATTCGGCGCGCTGATAGTTACCTTTAGGAATTGTCCCAACAACGCACCACTGGCGCTATGGGCTGGCGATCCTTGGTACCCACTTTTCCCTCGAACCACCAATAGCGATACATCATTCGCCCGCTTCATAGCTGGCTTGGAGGTGTGATGAACCGGGAAGATCAAGTACGAATCTATGACCCGGCGAAGAGCGCTGTATTTCTGAAAACCAACGAAAGATTTGGCGGACTTTCGAACATGGCGCCCGGCTTCGCCGTGGTCGTAAACGGCGTACGTATCAGAACCTCAGAAGCGCTATATCAGGCTTGTCGATTTCCCCATCTGCCGCATGTGCAACGACTTATTATCTCTGAGCACAGCCCTATGACTGCAAAGATGAGAGGTAAGCCATACGCGAGCCAGACTCGGCCTGATTGGGACCGTGTAAGAGTAGGCCTAATGAGATGGTGCCTACGAGTGAAGCTCAATCAAAATCCGTCAAAATTTTCATCGCTTCTTCGCTCCACCGGCGACCTTCCAATAGTTGAGAAGAAGACCCGCCGTTCTGATTTTTGGGGTGCGAAGCTGGCCGATGACGGCAGTCTTGTGGGCATGAATGTGCTAGGCCGCCTACTAATGGAACTTCGTGCCGAATTGGAGGCGAAGGGAATTGAAGCGTTTGATGAAATTCCTCCCCCGAATATCGAGGGGCTGTTTCTCTACGACCGCAGGATTGGAGTGATCCGCCGCCCCATTAAGGAAGACGGTGATGCCGATACATCCCTCTTCTCATCTCATCCTTTCCGGTAGAACACGATCGCATAGCTTGTCTTGGGCGCACCAGTCGGAGCCGCCTAATCTGGCTCCGCCTCCACTATCACACAGCTATCTGCAACCACACTGGCGATGGGTTCACCTGGATCGTCGGCAACTCGGCCCGGCTGATGTTCTGAAATGATGTGGCGCGCACCAGCAAAAAACGCCAGCAACTACTGTTCTCCCCGGATATCGCGACACTAACTTTCAACGTAGGAGGCGCAAGACGCATGTCGGTTCTGGACATTCCACTCCGCAAGGCGCTTCAGTTGTTCTACGCCTCGCCGTCACTTCGGCGGTCGAAATTAAAGGAAGATATTCAGCTCGATCAGAATAAGTCGGCCGGGGGTACAAGGAGTCGCGGCGGGGACTTCTACGTGCCGTTCTGGTCTGATGTGAAGAAACACATATCTGGCAAGGGCGACCTAACGCAACTTACCGACAGCCGCATAGCGTCAAACAAGCGATACGAAAATCTGTACCCACTATTGAAGGATGGCGTTCTCGACCTATTGAGCGAAAAGCTGCGTTGGTCAAATGAACCCGTGCAGATATTTCCTCATAGCGTGCACGGCAACCTAACAGTCGAAGGAGGGACTATTCGCATACGCGACGCGCTGCATGCACGGGTCAGAGAAGAATATACCCGCGTTGTCTACCCTTACTTCAGCGAAGAACCTGCGCTGTCTGAAGAGGGCGGAAGATTGGGATTATGGGCGATGCAGCAGGCCCTGACGGGCCTCAGTCCCAGTGACATGCGCATAATCGACCCACTTCGGCGAACGTTCTTCTCGCCTGAAACGACCCCGCTCGAAGGCAACGAAGAGGGCACCTTTCGACAAAAGTACAAATCATTAATCGGGGAGTGGGAACGCTTGAGGAAGGAATGAGAAGCAGTGCCGTGTGTCCCATAGGCCAAAGCCCCGCCTTCTGACTGCACATACCCTCCCCTTTACCCTGCCCCACCACCCAACAGCCGCCCCGCGGCCGCCCAAAGAAAGACTAGTTGCAAATCGGTCCTATCCGCATCTGCACCACCCTCCTTCCCTCTCGCGCCGAACCCGCCCACACTGCCGCTCCCCAAAGGAGCCGCCCATGCCCACCCACACCGCCACCTGCCTTTGCGGCGCCGTCACCCTCACCGCCACTGGCGAACCCTACCGCGTGGGCATCTGCCACTGCCTCGATTGCCGGAAACATCACGGCGCGCTGTTCGGCGCCTGGGCGATCTTTCCCGAAATGGCCGTCACCATCACCGGCGACACCCAGAACTTCCGCGGCCGCCACTTCTGCCCACGCTGCGGCTCGTCGGTCTTTGCCCGCTCCGAGGACGAGATCGAAGTCAGCCTCGGGGCCCTCGATGCCATCGGCGCCTTCCAGCCGACCTACGAGCTCTGGACTGTGCGCCGCGAGCCCTGGCTCCCGGCATTCCCGCTCGCCCACAGCTATCCGCACAACCGGCCCGGCCCCGGTCGTCACGAAGACTGAGGCGCGGCACAATCGGCGCGCCGATGACATCCATCAGCATCTCTCTGCGGCAAACCCCGTAAAACTCACGGTTGGCCCAGCTCCATCGTCAACCTACGATGGTTCTTCCCCCATCAGAGTCGAAAACCATGAGTGACTATAACGACAAGGTCGTCGCCGATTTCGTCAAGACCAACGGCAAGCCGGGCGGCGACTTCGAAGGCAAGCCCGTGCTGCTCATCCACACCATCGGCGCCAAGACCGGCATCGAGCGCACCAAGCCGCTGATGTACCACCAGGAGGGCGACGGCCCCTGGTACATCTTCGCCTCGATGGGCGGCGCGCCCAAGGATCCGGTCTGGTTCAAGAACATCGTCGCCAACCCCGATTTCGATCTCTCGGTCGGCGATGGCACCCGCATCGAGCGCCTCCCCATCCACGCCCGCGTGCTCGAAGGCGAGGAGCGCGACGAGATCTACGCCATCCAGGCCAGGAACTGGCCGCAGTTCAAGCGCTACGAAGAAATCACCACCCGCGACAAAATCCCGGTCATCGAACTGAGCCGCCGGTGAGGGCCCTCAGTCAGCTCACCTCCCCCCTTTCGGGGGAGGCAAGCGAAGCTTGGCGCGATAGCGCCTAGCGCAGCTCGGAGGGGGACGAGGAGCCCGGAAACTCTAGGTCACCGGCCCTGACGACACGCACCTGACGCTCAGACGGCAGAAGTTCATAACCCGCGCTTACGCTCAAGGGGTCACTTCGTGATGCACAGCGTTGGACTTTGCCGTCAGTTTCGCGTCATCCGCGGTTCATGAATTCCCTCGTGCATTCAGGCGCTTGTCAGAAATCTCACAAAGCTTATCCCCGCGGCCGCGCACCCTTGTAGACTCCCCCCATCGGCGCACTGACAAGCGACGGTTGCAAACGAGCAATCGGTGCGGCGAGGCTCGGGTGGGGAGGCGTCGGCCGCCCCAGGCCAAGCCGGGAGGGTCTGGCAGGAACAGGTAGCCTGCCGCCTTAATTTGCTGCCGCGGAGGGGTTCGTGTTCGGCACCTCCACCGGGATCGGACTGGGGAAGCGCGAAGAGCGTGGCCTGGTCAGGACAACGATCCTGCGGCGGTGGGGCATTCCGCAAAACGCCCCGGACCTCCCCGGTGAACGCCCCAAATCCCGGTCACGACGGCGGAGCCTAGCTCCAGCCGGGGCTGCGTATCGGCTCCGGCAACGAACCATCGACGGGCTCAGCTCCGCCGTTGTTCGCCTCTTGCCAAACCCGGAAGCCACGCGGCTGTCCGGCGCATCTTCACGTCCGCAGCTGGGCGAGCAACTCCGGGCACCCTCTCCGCGTTTCCTCCCCAAAATCAGGGGTTTGGCGGTCATGGCGGCCATCGAAGATGGTGGGTTGGGTGAGCTGATCGGCAAGGCCGAAAAGCAGGTCGAGGCCGGAAAATCCATCTCCATCGGGCTGGTGCAGCAGCTCGCCGGCGGCCGCGCAGCAGGGCCGCTGCTGTTGTTTCCGGCGCTCATCGTCATGTCGCCCATCACCATCATCCCCGGCATCGCCACGCTGGTCGGGCTCAATACGGTGCTGGTCGCCGGCCAGATCGTCCTCGGCCGCGAGCACGTGTGGATTCCCGATTGGCTCAAGAAGCGCTGTATTCCCAGGAAGTTCGCGCCCAAGCTGATGAAGTTCTTGAAGCCGGTCGCCAAGGTCGCCGACGACGTCGCCAAGCCGCGCGCCACCTGGCTCACGGCCTGGCCGCTGCGGCGCGCCGGCGCGGCGGTCTGCGTCCTTGTCGGCTGCGCCCTGCCCGTCTTTGAGGTCATCCCCTTCACCTCGACCTGGGCCGGCGCGGTGATCGCCACCTATGCGCTCGCCATCACCGTGCGCGATGGCTTCCTCGCCCTCGCCTGGGCCGGCCTTGTCACCGCCCTTCTGGCCGTGGCCGCGGCTCTGCTATTGTAGCGGCATGTGCAACGACTACGAACAGCAGGTGGCCTACGCCGCCTACCGCAAGGCCATTGAGGCGCAGGAGTTGGCGACGCCGGCCGCCGAAAGTGCCGCCGACCTGCCGCAGGCCGAGGACATCAAGATCGGCGATACCGGCCGGGTTCTGGTCGTTTCCGGCAATGGCGTCGAGCTCAAGCCCATGACCTTCGGCTGGCCCCCGCCGCGACCCAAGGCCGGCCCGGTGTTCAATTTCAAGTCCGACGGCCGCGACTTCTCCGACTCCCGCCGCTGCGTCATCGTGCTCTCGGGGTTCTATGAGTTCGTCGGCACCAAGTATCCCAAGGCGAAATACCGCTTTACCCTCAAGGACTCGCCGGTGATGGGCATTGCCGGGCTCTGGAGCGAGGCCGAGGACGGCAAGCTGAGCTTCACCATGCTGACGACCGCACCCGGTCCGGATATCGAGCCCTATCACGATCGGCAGGTCTGCGTGCTCTCGCCGGACGAATGGGCCGCCTGGCTGTTTCTCACCCGCCCGCAGGATGAGCTGCTCAGGCCCGTGCCCGCCGGCACGCTCGAGGTAACGCTGGTGCGCGAGGGCAGCGACTGACTTCACCGGCAAGTGACGAACCGCGCGCCTCGAAAAGCCGCAGCCGCCATCCTATATTAGTCGCACAATCATTGAGATCGGAGGACAATATGGCTTCGACCGAACGTGCCGTTCTGGCCGGCGGCTGCTTCTGGGGCGCGCAGGATCTGATCCGGCGTCAGCCCGGCGTCATTTCGAGCCGCGTGGGCTATTCCGGCGGCGACGTCGCCAACGCTACCTACCGCAACCACGGCACCCATGCGGAGGCTGTCGAGATCATCTTCGACCCCGCCGAGACCAGCTTCCGCAAGCTCCTGGAGTTCTTCTTCCAGATCCACGACCCCACCACCAAGAACCGGCAGGGCAACGATGTCGGCATGAGCTACCGCTCGGCCATCTTCTACACCTCCGAGGAGCAGAAGCGCGTCGCCGAGGACACCATCGCGGATGTCGACGCGTCCGGCCTGTGGCCCGGCAAGGTGGTCACCGAGGTCAAGGAGGCCGGCCCCTTCTGGGAGGCCGAGCCCGAGCATCAGGATTACCTGATCAAGCATCCGGGCGGCTACACCTGCCACTGGGTCCGCCCCAACTGGGTCCTGCCCCGGCGCCCCGAGGCCAGCGTCGCAGCCGAGTAGCCAAAAAAGGCGGGCCCAGCCCGCCTTTACTTTTTCCCGCGCCCGGCTAGCCTTGGCCTATGGCCGAACTTACTCCCTTCGAACGCATCACCCTCGCCGTCCAGGCCCAGATCCCCCTGGTCCGCGCCATGGAGGCCGCCATGGGCCGGGAGGCCGCCCACCGCCTCGTTCGCGAGGCCCTCGACAAGTCCAACCGCGCCATGGTCGCCAAACGCGGCAAACTCCTCGACATCGAGACGCTGGACGCCGAGTTCGCGGGCTTCGGCGCGGGCATTCGGTACGAGTTCGAGACGGTCGAGAAGTCAGCCACCACGCTGCGCAATGAAGTCACCCACTGCGATTATGCCGAGTTCATGAAGTCGATCGGGGCGCAGGATCTCGGCGAACTGCTGATTTGCGACGGCGACTATGCCATGGCCGACGAACTGGGCCTCGACCTCGAGCGCACCACGACCTGCATGGCCGGCCAGGGCAAATGCAATTTCTGCTACCATATCAAGCCGGAGCGGCTCGGCTGATCAGTGCCGCGGCCAGTATTTGTCGTCGCGAAAGTCCGCCGGCGTAGGCGACCGGCGCGACAATGCCGCCCGGGCGTAGTCCATCTGCAGCTTGAGGTACTTCAGCCCCTCGGGGATGCCGCGGCCGGTAACGAAGCTCCGCGCCAGAGCCTCGTCGTACCCGGCCTCCTTGAGCCGGCGCGCTGCCTCGCGGGCAATGTCGTCGGTGTCCGCCGGTACGCGCACAACCGTCGCCCCGCCCAGTCCCCCTTCGATCCCCCGGAACATCAACCCCCTCCCGACTGCTCCCCCCGAGACTATCACCAGAGCCCCTAACGACCCGCAAACAAAAGGCCCCGGATTGCTCCGAGGCCCACGGATGGAGGCGAGGAACGAACTAGAACTCGGACCAATCCTTGTCGATCGCGGCATTGCCGGAGCTGAGATAAGACTGCGCCGCGGTCTTGACCTTGGCTTGCAACGCGCGGACGCCCTGGGGCTTGCCGAGGGATGCACCTGGGGCCACTGACGACGCCTTCGGCTTACCGCTCAGCGTGAAGACATCGACGATCCGATCGAGCTCATTCGCCTGGGTCTCCGTCTGCTCGATCGAGGCGTTGATCTCCTCGACCAGTGCGGCGTTGTGCTGGGTCATTTCGTCCATGGTGCGCACCGCGGTCGAGACCTCCTCGATGGCCGAAGCTTGTTCTCGGCTCTCCTTGGCGATGCCGTCGATCAGCGCCGAGTTGGCGCGGATGCCTTCGAGCATCGCCCCCAGCTTGGTGGCCGCATCGGCAACAAGACGCGAACCGCCGCGGACTTCATTGGCCGACTGCTCGATCAGCGCCTTGACCTCGCTGGACGCTTCGGCGGCCGACTGCGCCAAGCGGCGAACCTCAACGGCCACGACCGCGAACCCCTTGCCCGCCTCACCCGCGCGTGCCGCTTCCACCGAGGCATTGAGCGCCAGCAGGTTGGTCTGGAAGGCGATATCGTCGATCAGGCCGATGATGTTGCTGATCTTGCCAGACGAGGCCGAGATTTGTTCCATGGCCCCCGTCGCCTGGCCCATGACGGCTTCACCGTCTTCGGCGGCGCGGGCCACGGTCGAGGCATTGTTGCTGGCGTCCGACGCCCGCTGCGCATTTTGCAGCACCGTCGTCGCCAGTTGCTCCATTGCTGCTGAGGTCTGCTCGATGGTCGCCGCCTGCTTGGTGGTGCGTTCGGAGAGGTCGTTGGCGCCAGAGAGGATCTCGCCGGTGGCGTTTTTGAGCGTGCGCGACATTTCCTGCAGTTGCCCAACGATCTCGGAGAGCTTTTCAGCCACTGCGTTGGTATCGTCCTTGAGCTTGCCGAAGGCACCCGAATAGTTGCCGTTGACGCGCTCGGTGAGTTCTGCCCGGGCGATGGCCGAAAGCACCGTGCTGGTTTCGCCTAGGCCGCCGTCGACGGTCTCGACGAGTGCGTTGACGCTGCCCGCGAGCGCATTGAGTTCAGCGTCCGGGAACTCAGCAGTGACGCGCTTGGAGAAATCGCCTGCGATGGCTGCATGGACCACGTCACCGAAGGCGCGCTGCAGTTCCTGCATCATCTGCGTCCGGGCTTCCTGATCGCGGATAATGCGAGCCGCTTCGGCTTCCGTCATGGATGCGATCTTGAGGCCGTTTTCACGGAACACCTCGACGGCGCGGGACACAACACCCACTTCGTCGGTGCGCTTGAGTCCCGGCACGGTCACGGTGTAGTCGCCCGCTGCCATGGTATCCACAGTCTGGCCGAGATCCTTGAGGGGGCGGCCGACCATGGTGCGCATCAAGAGGAAGAGCACCACGCCGGCAATGGCCACGCAGATCACGGCGATTGCCACGATCGCCCAGACGGCTTCGTTGACAGCGGCCTTGAGGGTCGCGACCGGTACGGCAGTGACCACGGTCCACACGTCCTCGGCACCACCGGCTTGGAAAGGCATGGCAATCAGGCGCCAGGACTGGCCGTCGGCGCCGGGCGGGGTGTCGGTCTCGACCGTCTGGCCTTCGGCGGCAGCCCGACGCGCTACGTCGCCCAGCGAGTCGCCTTCCGGCAGGGTCTTGCCGATCTGGGTCGGATCGGGATGAGCAACAACAATGCCGGTGCTCGACAGAGCGAGCACAACGCCACTGCCGAAGGGCTTCATCGCCGAAACCCGTGCATTGATGTCAGCCAGGGACACATCGACACCAGCCGTGCCGAGGAACTTGTCGGCCAGAACGATTGGCATGCCGAAGGACATGATCAACTGGTCGGTGCCGGCCACCTTGTAGATGTACGGCTCAATGGCAACGAGACGGTTGAGTTCTTTGGGCTTGAGGTAATAGTCGCCTTCGCCCGGGTTGTCGTAGCCGACCAACTTCTCTTTGACGATCTCGCCGGTGCCGCGATTCCAGTAGGGAACGTAGCGGCCGCTGATCGCATCCTGCGCGTCGAGCGCGCCCATTTCCCAGCCCGACCAAGTCCCCAGTAGGTTCACGTTCGCTTCAAGCGTCGACTTGAGGAGAGCGTCATAGGTGCTGCGCGCCGTCATGTTTGACGACTTCATCGACGCCATGGTGACTGAAAGCGATGTCGCCACCGTAGAAGCCCTGGCGAGTTCGGCGCTAACACTCTGGACAATATTGTTCGTCGTCTCGCTTTGTAGCGCCTGGGTCTGGTGTTCGACGGTGGCCGCCACGCGCATGACCAAAACAGTCATGCCGATGGCAAAGACGGCGGCGAGCGCTAGACCCGCCAGCAGGGAAACTTTTAAAGGAAGAGATCGAATACGCATGGGAGCGCCCTCCTGGCGCTGCGGAAATTGCCCCTCGTCCGGTCTCTCGGTTCCGCAAGACCGGACATGTCTGAGCGTTAACCGCGCATGGCTAGCGAACAGTTAATGCGGGTGGTCCGCAGCTGGCATTTTCGCTAAGAGGCAGGAATGAATCGCGTCGATCCAAGACTTTGCGCCGGGGTCAGGGCATGAGGCTCGATATCCTCTATGTCATGGCCGTGGCGCAGGAATACGGGCCGCACCTCAAGTCACGGATCACGCCGGTGATGACCGGAGTTGGTCCGGTGGAGGCGGCGGTGACGGTGGCCGCGCATTTGGCGGAGCTGATGGCGGCCGAGCGGCTCCCGCACATCGTCGTGTCCTTGGGCTCGGCCGGATCGGCGACTCTCGAACAGGGGGCCGTCTACCAGGCCTCGAGCGTCTCGTGGCGCGACATGGACGCCTCGCCACTGGGCTTCGAGCGGGGGGTAACCCCCTTCCTCGGTCTGCCGGCGATGCTGGCGCTGGGCCATCCGATTCCATTCGTGCCGCAGGCCAGCCTCTCGACGGGCGGCGACATCGTCTCAGGAGCCGGCTACCGGCGGATCGCGGCGGACATGGTCGATATGGAGACCTACGCGGTGCTCCGTGCCTGCCAGCGCTTCAACGTGCCCTTGGTAGCGCTGCGCGGCATCTCCGATGGCCGCGAGGAGTTGCGCACGCTCTCGGACTGGACACACTACCTGCATGTGGTCGACGAGAACCTTGCCGCTGCGGTCGATCTCTTCGAGGCCGCGGTCAAGGACGGGCTTATTCCTTAGCCCGGCGCTTTTCCTCACGCTTGCGGCGCCATTTGGCCCAGGCGCGCTGGCCGCGGATGATGAGGTTGTTCATCGGCGCCTGCAGGAATGGCAGGTCCAGCGCCAGCAGCAGCAGGCCAAGCGGCAGCATCCAGATGCCGAGCACCGGCAGGAAGCTGAATACCCCGCCGAGCACCAAGAGGATACCGACCGGAATGCGCAGGATGCGCGACTCCGGTTTGCGCACCCATTCGAGGAAACCACGCGAAAGGGGAATGTTCCGGTGGATACGATCGAACTGACGGTTCAGGCGTCGGAAGTTCTTGTCGAACACTGGCGTCTCCCTCGAATGCATTTTCTGCATATGGGACGCGGCAAGCTCAGGGCAAGGCCTGACCCTTGCGGCGAATGCACGCTCCTCTTGAGCCGACTATAGTGTACCGCTCACGAAAGGCTGACTGACAAGTCGCCGCAACAGGCGTAGGCTGCCCTCTCCGACGCAGGTAGCGGCCTCCATCCGCCCGGCGTTCACAGCGCCCCGCGCGACAGACCGTTCCTGTCCAACTTTCAGGAGGACAGAATGGCAAGCTTCCATGTGCTCACCAATGCCGAGACCGCAGCCGAGATGCCACAGGTGCGGCAGATCGGTTTCGGCGACTTGATCGAGGCGCTGCGCGAGGGGTGGCGCGATTTCTGGCGAAAGCCGTCGCACTTGGTTTTCCTGGGCTTGATCTACCCCGTAGTGGGCGCCGCCATCGCGGTCTGGTCGTCCGGGCTCAACGCGTGGCCGCTGCTTTTCCCGCTGATTTCGGGATTTGCGCTGGTGGGGCCGCTGGCGGCGCTGCCGATTTATGAGATGAGCCGGCGGCAGGAACTGGGGCTCGACACGAGCTGGCGCAGTGCCCTGCAGGTCTTCCGCTCACCGGCCATGCCATCGATCGCCGTCGTTGGCATCGGGCTGATGCTGCTCTTTACCGCCTGGCTGCTGGTTGCGCAGTTCATCTACGAGTCTCACTTCGGCCCCGGCTCGCCGCCGACGCTCGCGGCCTTCCTCAACGAAGTCCTCACTACCCCGCAAGGCTATTCACTGATGGTCTGGGGCAATCTCGTCGGCCTGCTGTTCGCCATTGTGGCGCTGTCCACCGCGGTGATCAGCATCCCGCTGCTACTTGATCGCGATGTCGGCGCGGCGGTCGCGGTGCAGACTTCGTTCCGGGCCGTGATCGCCAATCCGTTGATGATGGCGGCCTGGGGTGTCATCGTTGCTGTGCTGCTCGTGCTGGGCTCGATCCCGCTGCTCGTCGGGCTCGCGGTTGTCGTACCAGTCCTTGGTCACGCGACCTGGCACCTCTATCGCAAGGTCGTGGTACCGCGGGAACTCTGAGAGCCGCCTCGCCGTTGACGTGCAAATCAACCGGAGCGTCACCCCATGGCCCGTTCTCGACACTGGACCGATGCCCTCGATATCGAGGAACTGTCCCGCCAGCTTTCCAGCCTTCGCCACGATGTCGCCGGCGTCTCACGCGCGGTGAGCCGCTACGGCGCGCATACTGCCCATGATGTCGGCGACCAGCTTTGGCATCAGGGCGAGATCGTCGCCCGGCAGCTGAGCCGGCAGGCCAAGAAGGCCGGCAAGGCGGTGAAAGAGGACCCGGTGCCCGCGATTGTCGCCGTCGCGGGCTTTGCGTTGTTCCTCAACCTGATCCTGGGCCGTAAGCGCAGCTAACGCCCTCTTAACGTAAACGCTCCATCTTTAGCGGATGCGGGGAAGCGTCGCCCCGCCTCCTTTGTTGTGTTTGCGTACTGGAGTGTGCCGTGCTCGGCGCGATCAGGTTGTTGGCCGCAGGCTTGGTCCTCGGCGTCTTGGTGTCGGGCTGCGCCCTGTTTTCTGCTTTCGGCAACCTGTCGCCGAAGGAGTGCATGACCCGAGTGATGTACTTCGAGTCCAACCGCTCGAGCGCCGAAGGCATGCTGGCGGTCGGCACAGTAGTGATGAACCGCCTCAACGATCGCGAATATCCGCGCACCGTCTGCGGCGTCGTCGGCCAGAAGAACCAATTTGCGCCGGGCGTGCTGCACAAACCGATGAAGGAAGGCCGCTCCAAGGCGCTGGCTGAACAGGTCGCCGAGCAGGTGCTCCATGGCGCCCGCCACCCGGGGGTGCAGAATGCCAAGCATTTCCACACCGCCGGACTGCGCTTTCCTTACAACAACATGTACTACGTGCTCGAAGCGGGCGGGAACGAGTTTTACGAGAAGCGCCGGCCCGGCACGTTCTAGGGCGTCGACAGGCGCCGACTAGAAGTCGCCGCCCATGTCGAAGCCGCCATCGCCGCCGTCGAAACCGCCAAAATCCTGGTCGTTGCCGGCATCCTGGCCGGAATCGTTGCCAGCATCCTGGCCGTTGTCCTGATTGCCGTCGTTGCCGTTCTCGGTCGCGTTGCCTTCTGCAGCGTGGGCGGCACCACTGCCGAAGAGGCTGCCGATCATGCTGCCGAGCAGCATGCCACCGGCCACGCCCATCGCGGTCTGGGCCGCGCCGGCGAGGAAGCCGCCACCACCGAAGCCGCCACCGCGGCGATCGTAGCGATCGTCCTGCTGTTGAGCAGTGCCACGGTCCCACGGACCGCGCGGCGCATCCCGGCGGCCACCGTCGTAGACGTCGCGGCCGCGCGACTGTCCCTCGATCTCGCGAATGCGGCGCTCGGCCTCTTCGAGAGCCGCCTGCTGCACGACCACGGTCTGGGCGAGGTAATAGGGCGCATTGGGCTGGCGGCGGATCGACTGCTCGATCAGCCACTCGGCATCGGGGTCACGCTGCGGATTCTGCCGCTCTACATCGGCCACCCGTTCAAACAGGCCCTCAATGGCGCGGCGGTCGTCGGAACTCAGCATTTGTCCTCTCCTCGATGTCGGTCGCAGGTTGGTGCGAACAAACAAGACATGGGAACCACGACGAGCCACGACAAGAAGCGGGGCCATTGACTTGCTGTCGCAGGCGTTCAAGCTTGCCCGAACCGGAGGCCAAACATGTCTGACGACGATCTTCCCGCAGACTCCAAGCTGACCAAGAGCAAGTCGCGCTGGGCTGAGCTCGGCAAGTTTTTGACCGGCATGGTGTCGCGCCCGGAGGATTCGCGGTTGCCCCCCGGCCAGCATCTGGTCAAGAACTGGCCGATCCTCGATCTGGGCCAGACGCCGAACGTCCCCAAGGAGGTCTGGCGCCTCGACATTGTCGGCCTCGTCGACAAGCCGCAGACCTGGACCTGGACCAATTTGATGGCCCAGCCCCAGACACAAAAGCTCTCCGACATCCACTGCGTCACCACTTGGTCGCGCTACGACAACCACTGGGACGGCGTCACCACGCATGACCTGCTTGAAGCCGTGCAGCCCCAGCCGGAAGCCAAGTTCGTGCTGCTCTCGAGCAATGACGGCTACACCACCAACATGGCCATCGAGGATTTTGCGAGTCCCGAGGCCATCATTGCCCACAGCTGGGAAGGCGCGCCGCTGACCCTCGATCATGGCGGCCCGGTTCGTCTCGTGGTGCCGCATCTGTACTTCTGGAAGAGCCCCAAATGGCTGAAGCGTATCGAGTTCGCGGCTGCCGATCACCCCGGGTTCTGGGAAGTGCGCGGCTATCACAATCACGGCGATCCCTGGACCGAAGAGCGGTACTCGTAGGCACACTGATGCACCGGGCCGCCCGTGAGCGCCCGGAGATATCAAAGAGCGAACAACGGCGGAGCATGGCCCGTCGATAGTTCGAGATCCCTTTGCAGGGAGATGGCCCTGCTCCGCCGTCGTGACCGGGTTTTTTGACGTTCACCGGGATGATCCGGGGCGTTTAGCGGAATGCCCCACCGCCGCAGGGTCCTTGTCCTGACCAGACCACGCTCTTCGCGTTTCTCCAGTCGAACCCCTTTGGGCGAGCCGAACACAAGCGCACCCACGGCAGCAAATTAAGGCGGCAG